>CAYLTY010000093.1:0-30700 GCA_964386705.1 uncultured Planctomycetaceae bacterium | reverse complement strand
CTGCAACCCACCGAACGTGGTATCTGCCTCACCAATTTTCCGTTTAGAGCACCAACATGCCTGACACTGTCATCAACATGCTGAGCGACACCGTGACCCGACCGACGCTGCAAATGCGGCAGGCAATGGCGAATGCCGAGGTCGGCGATGACATGGGTGGCGAGGATCCCACGGTCAACCGGCTGGAAGCCCGGATGTGCGAACTACTCAACAAAGAAGCCGCCGTCTTCGCGTGTTCCGGCACTCAATCCAATCAGATGGGCGTCCGCACGCACTGCGTTCCGGGTGATGAACTGTTGATCGAAACATCGGGGCACATCGCGGTTTTTGAAGGCGGTGCACCGGCAGCGCTCAGCGGCGTCATGTGCCGGACGCTGCCCGGTCGACGGGGCATGCTGGACGTTTCCGACCTCGAAGGACACGTGAAGGCCGACAATCAGCACCTGTGCGTGACTCGGCTGGTCTGTCTGGAGAACACGACTAACGCGGGCGGCGGCTTCGCGTACCCGGTTGAACAGCTCAAGCGAGTTTGCGACTGGGCTCATAGTAATGGGTTGAAGACTCACTTGGACGGCGCTCGACTTTTCAACGCTGCGGTCGCATCGAAAATATCGGTCAAGGAGATCTGCGCGGGCTTCGACACGGTCTCGATCTGTTTTTCGAAAGGACTTGGCTGCCCGATGGGCTCGGTGTTAGTCGGTTCGGCTCAAGACATTCGCAAAGCACGCCGCGTCCGAAAAATGCTGGGCGGAGCTTTGCGCCAGGCTGGCATCGTCGCGGCCGCCGCGGTCTACGCGCTGGATAACAACATCGATCGACTGGCCGAGGATCACGCGAATGCCAAAGCCTTCGCTGAGGCGATTTCGTCGATCGACGGTATTCAAGTCGACGTCGCGAATGTCGAAACCAATCTGGTGTTCTTCAATTTGGCGAAGGAACTCGGCAACGCGGGACAGTTGTCACAGGCGCTGCGTGAGCGCGGAGTCCGGATCGGTGGCATGGGCGTGCAGACGCTCCGAGCCTGCACGCATCTGGATGTCAGCCGCGAACAGTGCTTGCAGGCAGCTTCGGCGATTCGTGAATGCGTCCGGGAGGGTTTTCAGCAGTATCGAGGCCTGCCGTTCGGACCGTTCGCCCGCGCTTGATTTAAAGAAAAAGAGGAGACTGGAGTGCCCGAGTACTCCAGTCTCGCTCCGAATCCCGCACTTTGCAGTGCGGAACTCTGATGCCCGCTGAATCTGAGTGTCAGCTTTTGTGTGTGCTCGCTGTCCTGCTTTTGACTGGAGACATGCCCGCGAAACTGAGTCATCGACGACATTCTGCGAGATAAGTTCGCTGAATGATGTGCGGAGTTGCGCCATGGCATCGGACCGCCAAACGACTACCGCAGCTGAACCTCTTTAAGTGTGTTTTGGTTCGCACCTGACGGGTGATTCCCCTCAAAGAGGCCGAGAAAGACGCTTGAGAGTACGCAGAGTTCCGTGTCTTTGCGTGTTTCTGCCAAGTCTGGCTTGGGGTCACCCGTTTCGTGAGGCGAAGCCAGTGCTGCTTGGTACCGAACCATGAGACATCCCGTTCGGCGAATGCGTCGTCGCTATAGTCTCCGTGCGTTTGAGATGGACCAGACGAACCTCAGCGGAGACCACGATGGACGAAAACCGGCGCGAATGGATGTTGAGATCAGCCACCCAATTAGCGGCTTTGGGCGCTGGAGCGGCGGCAGTGAATGTTGCTCAAGCTCAGCCAGCTGTACCTGCGGCTCCCCAACCGGCAGGGCCACCGGACGGAAAGTCTTGGCGAGTGGGTGTGATTTCCTCGCGTATCCGAGGCAAGCCTCAGCGCATCAACGGGCACACCTGGCACTTCGCGCAATACCTGCACCCGACGATCGACTTGAAGACGGCTCAGAAGTATCTCGATCCGGGCAATCAAAAGTATTTCGAAGCGATCGTCCGAAATCCGGCCTGCAACTTCGGGGTCCTGCCGTTTCCGGATACGCGCATCACGCATTACTACGAAGCCGATCCCGAGATTGCCAAACTCTTTGCGGAAGCTTTCCCTGGCGTGCAGGTCTCGACATCGTTGGAGAAGATGGCTGAAGAAGTGGATGCCATCTGGCTCGGCGACGCTTCCGGGTTTGGTGAAGACCACTTTGATTTGATCGCCCCTGGATTGGCGAAAGGCTTGCCGACGTTCTGTGACAAGCCCATCGGCGAAACGGTGGCTGGGACGCGCAAGATTCTGGAGTTCGCCCGCAAGCACAAAGCCCCTTTGATGTCTGCCAGCATCTTTCGTTACGAGTGGGGTGTGGAAGAAGTGCGTCGCATTCAGGCACGCGGGGACATGGGCGAGATCCAATACATCATCGCCAGCATGGCGGGTGGTTATTCGCCTCAAGGCTGGTTCGTTTACGGTCAGCACCCGTGCTGGTCGGTGGTTACGCTGCTCGGCGCGGGGGTTGAGGCCGTCAGTCTCTATGCGCGCGGATCGTCAGCACACGGCTTCGCGGTTTACCCGGATCGACCACCCGCTGAAATCTGGTACGGCCGACCGGATCTGGTCGGCAACTACAATGAGACCAGCGTGCATTTCCAGAAGGGCGTCTATCGGTACTCACCAGCCATTGAAGGCAACTTCCTGTTTGGGCATCACTACGAGATGTTCAACATGGCCCGTGCGTTCCGCGAGATGATTCACACACGCGTCGAACCGGTGCCTCATCAGGAAATCCTGGAAGTGACAGCTATGATCTACGCCGGAGCCAAGTCTCTCGAAGAAAAGAGCCGTCTAGTCTCGCTGGCAGAAGTGATGGGTTAGCAAGCTGCTGAACGACGTGGGGCACGTTTTCAACGTGCCTTGAACGATAGTGTTTCTAGTACGATGGAATCGTGTCTTCGTTGTGGCTCGGTCGGAGACCGGCCACAACGGGGTCATTCGTTTGTCCCTATTCGTCTGACGTTCGACGGCTCGAAGCTGCGCAGAGTTGGCCAATCAAACGAATGGGGTCAGACGAATTGCAGAAGGTCGAAGTGGGCGCACCTACGACGCTTGGATGTCGACGACGACTTTGCCGAACGGCCCGGCCTGCAGGCGATCAAAGGCTGCTTGATATTGATCCAGCGGAAATCGCGAGTCGACCTGTGGACGCTGTCCGGATTGGTTGAGGACTTCCACGATGCGCTTCCAGTCGGCTTGTGCTTCGGCGGGAGTCGCACCGGTCACCAGAATGCCGTGCATGCTGGCCCGCTTGAACATGAAAGCGGGAATCGGCAACGGTGCATCAATGCCGCCGAGCACGCCAAGCACACTCAGGCGTCCGCGTTCGCCGAGCAGATGCACTGCCGTCGTCAGCAACTTCCCACCGACAGTATCGACGATCACGTCCGCCCCCTTTTTGCCGAGTGCCTGAAACACTTGACCTTTCAGATCGCTGACTTCCGGCGAGATGACATGCTCCACACCCAACGCTCGCAACTGAGCCTGCTTCTCCGCAGAACGGGATAAGGCAACAACCCTAGCTCCGAGTCCGCGAGCCAACTGCACTGCAGCCAAACCCACGCCACCACTGGCTCCAGTCACCACGACGGCTGACTCCGAAGTGATGTCGCCGTGCAGGCAAAGTGCTTGCCATGCGGTTTGAAAGACGAGCGGAGCTGCGGCTGTCTCAGCGACGGACCAGCCTGCGGGAACGGTCGTCAGGCATTCCGCTCGAAACGCCTGACGTTCGCACAACGGGCCGCGTCGCAGGTCGGTGGATGTGCATTGCAGGCTGACGACCTTTAATCCGACGGGAAAGCGGCCTGCTCCATCAGCCTGCACGACCACACCAGCGGCATCTCGTCCGGTCACGAACGGTGGCTTCGGCCCACCGGGGTAGATGCCCTCAATCAGAAAGCGATCGGCGGGGTTCAGGCTGGCCGAGTGAATCTCGACAATAACTTCGTCTGCGGTGGCGGTGGGCTCAGGCAGATCAGTCAGTGCCGTGTGCTCCCATCCGCCGGGAGCTGCTGTGAAGAGTGCTCGCACGAGATCGCTCCTGATATGAACGGCGATGACCAGCAAACCATGCTGACCTGATCGACTCGTTCGGCTGCGCGAAACCTAACGGTTGCCGGTAAGCGTTGGCAAAACTGTGGAGCGATCCGGGCGCTGCGCGTATCAGGTCGTGCGCGGCGTGCTGGGAAAAGTCACTCGTTCCGGCGCAGGGCTGGAGACAAGTCGGTCAAAGATGGGAGAGGTCATCAGCGTCGTGGCCACGGCCATGATGACCAGCGTCGCGAACAAGCCTTCTGAAATGATTCCGCGTTGCAGCCCGATGTTGATGATCATCAGCTCCATCATGCCTCGCGCATTCATCAACACGCCAATCCCCAGCGCCTCGCGATTCGGCATCCCGGACGCACGAGCCGCCAACCAGCACGCGACCCATTTTCCCGAGACGGCGACAAGCATTACCAGCCCACACATCGCCCACAGGAAACCAGAGTCCAGCAGGCCGATCCGCGTATTGAGTCCCGAGAACGTGAAGAACAGCGGCACGAGCAATGCGACGGTGAGCGGCTGGATTCGTGCAACCAGATCGCGTGTCACGGGGCCGCGCGGCATCGAAGCTCCCATGATGAAGGCCCCAAAGACGGCGTGCAGGCCGATCAGATCCGTAAACCACGATCCCAACGACATGCAGATCAGGCAGACCACAAGGCCGGCTTCGGATAATGCTCCGGCAGGGTTTACTAAGAATCGTTCACAGCGAGCCAGCAGCGGACGTACCAGGCACAGTGCCACAACCGTGTAGCCGAGCCCGCCGAAAATGTTCCATAACGCGAGCGAGCTGTCGCCGTCACTGGTTGCCAAAACGATGGCCAGAATGCACCAGGCGAGGGCATCATCAATCGCGCCGGCACCCAGAGTAACTGTGCCAATCGGTGTTCCCGTGAGTCCTTTGAACTGGATGATGCGTGCCAGGACGGGGAACGCCGTGATGCACATGGATGCTCCGAGAAACAGCATCGCGGGAAAGAGTGCAATCTTCGGCGGAAACAGTTCAGTGTAGTGAAAGAAGAACCAGCCGAGGCCTGCTCCCATGATAAACGGCACGATGACGCCCGCTGCTGAGACCGCCACTGACGTTCGCATGCGCTCACGCACGATGTCGAGCCGGAACTCGACACCCGTAATAAACATGTAGAGCGCCAGCCCCAGTTGCGAGGCGGGGAACAGATAAGTCTGCGTGTCACGCAGTTGCTGAGCTTTGTCCCAAGGAAAGATCAGTTGTTGCGCTTCTGGCCAGATGAGGCCGAACAGTGATGGCCCCAGGAAAATTCCCGCCAGCATTTCTGCGACAACCTGAGGCTGGCCCAGCTTCGCTGCGATCACACCCACAACCCGGCAGGTTAACAGGATGACCGCAACCTGTAGGAAAAATTGCACTGCCAGTTCGACGTTGTTCATCGCCAGTGACTTTCTTCGACTTCGTGAGGTGCGCGGGCGGCCTTCAGCAGTTCGCAAAGTTGTTTCAGATCCGTCGCGGATAAATGCCCCAGTTGTTTGCAGTGACATTCTTCCAGCGGGCCTGCGATCTCGTCGAGAAGTTCTGTGCCGGCCGGTTGAAGGCACACGTTGACGACTCGTCGGTTGTCGGCTGGTCGGATACGTGCAATCAGTCCACGTTCCTCCAGCTTGTCGAGCATGCGAGTGATGTCCGGCGCGCGGGATACCAGGTGGTTGGCAAGGGTGAGCGTCGGGATCGAATTCGGGTGCGCCGCGCTCAGCAGCCGCAGCACATTGTATTGCTGCGGAGTGAGCTCGAAGCGGCTGAAGAGTTCATCTTCGAGCATCCTCAGCCGGTCATACGTTCGCCACACATTGAGAAAGACTTCTTGCTCAAGTGAGTCGAAGCGGACGGTTCGAGTTGATCGCGTTTTCGTGATAGCCATGTTGCAACAATAGATCGCCCAACAATAGTTGTCCAGACAACTATCGTCGCGACGGTGTTGCGGGCTGCATTGTTTTGCGGGCGGATCACTTGCGGACTGAGGAGTAGACAACTCTTCTAGGGGCTTGAATCAGGTGGCCGTCTCACACGGTCGCGGTGCTGCGCTTCCGACGCCATTCATTAAGGACTTCACCATGCAGACACGTCGCGAGTTCATGTACGCAGCAGCCGCAGGGTTGGCGGCTTCAGGGGTTGGTGGCGCATTGGCTTATTCCGCCGAGGGCGGGTCACGGAAGAAGTTGGCGATTGTCACCACGGTGTTCCGCTGGAGGTCACACGGGCAGCACATGGGGGATCGGTTTCTGGTTGGTTACCCCGAAGACGGCCGTTGGCACAAACCTAGACTCGATGTGGTCTCGATGTATGTGGACCAGAAGCCCAAAGAGGATCTGAGCGCGCAGCGGGCGGAAGAATTCAAGTTCCGGCAGAGTTCCAGCATTGCCGATGCTCTGCGTTGTGGAGGCGACAAGTTGGCCGTGGATGCAGTGCTGGTCATCGGCGAGCACGGTGACTATCCGGACAACGAATTTGGCCAGCGAAAGTATCCGCGCTACGAGTTCTTCAAGCAGATTGTGGATGTGTTCAAGAAGGACGGTCGCAGTGTGCCCGTCTTTAACGACAAGCACCTGTCGTGGAAATGGGAGTGGGCGAAGGAGATGGTCGACACCGCGCGGGCGATGAAGTTCCCGCTGATGGCTGGATCGTCCTTACCCGTCACGTGGCGCATGCCGGATCTTGAGATGCCTGCTGGTGCCGATGTGGAAGAAGCGATGTGCATCGCGAATGGAGGACTCGACAGCTACGACTTCCATGCCCTCGAAGTCATCCAGTGCATGGTTGAACGACGTCGCGGCGGAGAGACCGGCGTGAAGTCCGTGGAAGCCCTCAGTGGAGACGCGTTTTGGAAGGCGCGCGAAGCCGGCAGTTGGGAGAAAGGCGGCTGGAGCCCGCGACTCTTCGAGGCTTGCCTGGCGAGATCTCAGATGCTTGCTCAGCCTCGTGAAGGCTTCAATCATCGCTACCCAACGCCCGAGGAAATGAAACGTATGGTCGCCAAGCCGACCGCGTTCCGAGTGCAGTATCGCGATGGCCTGCGCACAACCATGTTCCTGCTGAACGGGCTGGTCAGTGACTTCACGTTTGCGGCCAAGCTCAAGGGCAAAGAAGAGCCGCTGTCGACACTGTTCCATCTGCCGCCCGGGCCGAACGTGCAATACTCGGCGATGTTGATGTCTAAGGCGGAAGAGATGTTCGTGACCGGAAAGGCCACAACACCCGTTGAGCGAACTCTGCTCACGTCAGGCATTCTGGCGGCAGGGATGGAGTCCTACACGACCGGCAAAGCGCTGGAGACTCCGCACTTGAATGTGCAGTACTCGCCATTGTGAAACGTCTGAACCATGACTGACTAACGATTGCCGCAAACTGCCTAGTCGTATTCATGTTCTCACGTGCTGATAGTCAAGCCGGAGTGCGTTTGTCCGTTAAGAAGTCGTGATCTGGCAAAGTTCGACTGGTCGAAAAATTCAGATCAAGCCACATTGCTGAAGTGCCGACGTGATGGGTCGCACAACTCGATCCGTCAGCTTGTGAGCAAAGGATGGCCACCATGAGCGGAGTCATAGTTTCGTCAGCCGCATTTCCCAGCCGTAAAGCACGCCTCGATTGGGAAGAACGAGCGAATCAGATCACGCATGGACTCGCGACGCTGATCAGCATTTGCGGGGCAGCCTGGCTGATCTCGTCAGCGTCGGCCGTGGGGAATACATGGCTTACGGTGGGCTGCGCAATCTATGGGGCTTCGCTGGTTTCCGTGTACTCGATGTCAGCCCTGTCGCATTCCTTTCGCCGCGGCAAATGGAAGCACACGTTCCGGACACTCGACCAAGTCTGTATTTTCCTGCTGATTTCCGGCAACTACACCCCTGTGGGGCTGACGATTGCCCGGGACTGGTGGCCTGTTCTGGCGGCGATGTGGATCTTGTCGTTTGCCGGCATGGCAACGAAGATTTTCGTGACCGGCATTCGAAATGTCCCGGTCTGGTTCTATGTGGCTGTGGGTTGGATGCCGCTGCTGGCGACTCAGCCGATCTTTGCCCAGTTTAGCGCGACAGGGCTGGCGTGGGTGTTTGCCGGAGGCCTGTCCTACACAATCGGGACGCTGTTTCTGGCGAATGACCAGCGCGCCCACTACTTCCACCCGATCTGGCACGTGATGGTCATGATCGGCAGCACGTGTCATTTTCTGGTCATTCAGCAGCATTTGATTCCCTGCGTCAGTTAGCTCGTCTTTACTCGCTTTCGCTGCCAGCGCTACAGTCCGCCAACGAGCAGATCACGGAATTGGTTTGCTCGCGCAGCTATGACTTTGACTCAACTGGCAAGCCCGCGCAGGGAAGTGATATGGCGAGCGAACAGCGTTATCTGGTGACCGGTGCCGGTGGCTTCATTGGCAGCCATCTGGTCGAAACTCTGCTGAAGCAAGGCAAACGCGTCCGAGCCTTCGTGCGCTACTCTTCGAATGCGGACAAAGGCTGGCTCAACGACATCCCCGTCGCGCTGCGTGAGCATCTGGAAGTTTTCTTCGGCGATATCGCCGACGCCCGGGCGGTGATGGAAGCTTCTCGCGATTGCACCAAGATCTTCCATCTCGCGGCGCTGATCGGCATTCCGTATTCGTATGTCGCTCCACAGAGCTATGTGACGGTCAACATCCAAGGCACGTTGAACGTGCTGGAAGCCGCACGAAATCTCGGTATCCAGCGGACCATCGTGACGTCGACCAGCGAGGTCTATGGCACGGCGATCTACGCTCCGATTGATGAAAACCATCCGCTGCAAGGTCAGTCACCCTATTCGGCCACGAAGATCGGCGCTGATCAGATCGCGCTGAGCTACTACCGCGCGTTCAATCTGCCGGTCACGGTGGTGCGACCATTCAACACATTCGGCCCGCGTCAGAGCACGCGGGCGATCATCCCGACGATCATCACTCAGGCGTTGCATCGCGACGTCATCGAAGTTGGCAGCCGCGATCCAGTACGCGACATGGTGTTCGTCGAAGACACCGCTCAGGGCTTCATCGACCTGGGTAACTCGGAAGCTTGCATTGGTGAAGTAACCAATCTGGCCACCGGTGTTGAAGTCACGGTCGGTCAGTTGATCGACGAAATTCAAACGATTGTTGGTCGCAACCTGCCCGTCATCGAAAAGGACGAGCGCAAGCGACCCGGCAAGAGTGAAGTCTTCAAGCTGCTGGGCTCAGCAGAAAAAGCGGCGGAGCGTGCCGGCTGGAAGTCGGCAGTGTCCTTATCTGAAGGTCTGCGGCGGACGATCGACTGGTTCCGCCGACAACACGTCACGGACGACGTAGGAGCATACCGAGTATGAGAGCAGTCATTCTGGCAGGAGGCCGTGGGACCCGTCTGGCTCCGTACACACAAGTTATTCCGAAACCGCTGTTGCCGTTGGGTGACCGTCCGATTCTGGACTTGGTGATTCATCAACTCGCGGCGGCTGGTTTCACGCACGTGACGCTGACGCTCGGGTACATGAGCGACTACTTCAAAGTCTTCCTGGCCCAGCGTCCGGAACTTCACCGGCTCGTGAAGATCGACTTCATCGAAGAGACCGAACCCACCGGCACTGCGGGCTCGCTCGCTGCGGTGAAGGGTCTGACCGGCCCGTTCCTCGTAATGAACGGCGATATCTTCACGGACCTGAACTACAAGGCCCTCGTGCAGCAGCACCTGGACCGCAAGGCCTGGCTGACGATCGCGACCTATCGCAAGCCGGTGAAGATTGACCTCGGCGTCATCGAATCTGACGCGACCGGGAAGGTCACCGACTACATCGAAAAGCCAACGCTGAATTATGCCGTCAGCATGGGCATCTACATGTATTCGCCGGATGTGCTCGCTCACATTCCGAAGGGTAAGTATCTGGACTTCCCGACGCTCGTGCTGAAGATGCGCGACGCAGGCAAGCCGGTGCATACCTACGAAAGCGACTGCACCTGGCTGGACCTCGGACGTCCTGAAGATTTGTTGGCGGCGACGGAAATGTTCGTCGCGCAGGAAGCTCAGTACCTGCCGAAGGTGGCTTAGTAACTCGTAGACCCCGATCTTGTTGTGGCCGGTCTCCCACCGAGCCACCAGGCGGACCGTAAGGTCTCCCGAACGAAATGATGCGCGGCGCTGGAGACCTCCGGTCAACGCGTGTGGCTCGGTCTGGAGACCGGCCACAACGGCTCGCCTGGTGATGGCGAATCTTCGAGAAGATTGAGATAGTCGCGGCACTCAAGTTGGGAGCTGCGACTTCTTCGTTTCCGGAGGCAACCGATGCGAACTCGAATTTGTAGCGCGCTGACCGTCGTGTGTGTGCTGGCGCTGAACGCTTCGACGATTGCTCAAGACAAGCCTGCGGATGCCGCGCAGCCGCGGCTGTATCGACTCACGCTGCCGCCGACGATCTATGCGGTGCCGGGCGTCGAGATGAGTCTCTACTTTGACAACACAGTACTGGTGGCTCCCGATCAGAAAGTCAGCTTTGAAGTTGATTGCCCCTTAGGATCGGTCGAGGCGCGCCGCTGGAAGCTGACGGCTGAAGCAAATCAGGTCGGCACCGTGCCGCTGAAGCTGCGAGCTAAGGACGACAGCGGCAAGGTGGTTGAATCCGCAACGACGCAAGTGACCGTCGTGCCGGCCAACGCGGGGCAGGGCAAAGACATCGCCTTGCTGGTCGTTGGCGACAGCCTCACGCACGCATCTGTCTATCCGAATGAGATGGCGCGGCTGCTTTCGATGCCCGGTAATCCCAAGTGGCAGATGCTGGGAACTCACAAACCTGCGGGTGTGGCGCCGGGAGTTGCTCACGAAGGTTACGGTGGCTGGACCTGGGCTGCGTTCAATAAGCGATTCGATCCGCAGCCGTATGATCCGGCAAAGCGGATCTGCAGCCCGTTTGTGTTTGGTGTCGGCGAGAAGCCCGAACCGAAGCTGGATGTGGCACGCTACATCAGCGAGCGAGCCGGTGGGCGAGCACCTGACTTCATCACGGTCATGCTGGGCATCAACGACTGTTTCAGTTTCAACCCCGACGATGCCGCTCAACTGGATCAGCGGATTGACGGCGTGTTCGCGGAAGCCGAGATCCTGATCGCCGAGTTTCGCAAGGCGGCTCCGCAGGCTCAGATCGGTGTCTGCCTGACAACGCCGGGCAATGCACGCGACGCGGCTTTCTATGCGAACTACAAAGATCGCTACACGCGGTGGGGCTGGCGCCGCATTCAGCATCGGCTGGTCGAAAAACAGATCCAGCAGTTTCGCGGCCGCGAATCAGACCGCATCTTCATTGTTCCGACCGAGTTGAATCTCGACGTCGTGGATGGGTACCCCGAGAACAACGGTGTGCATCCGAACGCGGCGGGCTATCAGCAGATCGGCGGGACGATCTACGCCTGGCTGAAGTCGCGACTGTGATTCGGATGGGTCACGCCGGCATTTCGTGACTTTGCGTGAACACTGCTCGACAACCGGTCTCCGCGAAGTGCACAGTGAGCCGCAAATTCGCCTAAGGCGGGCAGACTTGTCTGCGTTGAGAGTAGCTGTTGCGCCAGTGCGTATATGCCGTGGGCCTCGTGCGCTTTCTGCGGATGGACCGAATAACCCCGACTGTGCCTCGGTGACGGGAGATCGAACATGTTGCGACGCTTGTTGTTAGTGAGCGCCTGCCTGGTGCGGGTGACGTTGGCCGCGACTCAGGCTCAGGCCCAGGAAATCGGCTACGTCGAAGACTTCGCGCTCGCCACGAGCCGGGCCGAGGCGCTCAAGTCGCTGATCCCCGGCACGGACGATTTTTACTATTACCACTCGCTGCACTATCAGCAGATCGAGCAGTTCCAGAAGGTAGATGAACTCCTTCCGCAGTGGGTGCAGAAGCACGGCCACAATCAGCGGGTGCAGGAAATCCTGAATCGACAGGCTCTGCTGCTGTATCCGAAAGATCCGCAGCGAGCCCTCAATCGCATCAGGGAGCGGTTGAATCTGCACTTCCCGCATCAGAAGGAAGTCATTGGAGCGAAACCCAACCTGCCGATCGCACTGGACAGTAAGCAGGTCACGCGCGAGGCCTTTGCGGCGGGAGCGTTTGGTCGGCATGCGAATCTCGAAGGCTTTGAGGATTCGGCCCTCGATTGGCTGGTGGCGCGACAACTTAACAGGGACCAGCGACGGCATTTGCTCTCACGCCTGCAGCGTCCGGACTATCCGCAGTTGGTCGAGCACATTCTGGCGGACATGAAAGAGCAGGATGCTCCAGCGTTTGGTGGCTACGCGATTCACAATCTGCTGCTGCCTGAGCAACTGGCTGAACTGCAGAAGGCACGCCCGGAACTCATCAACAACGCGAATTTCGTCAACGCCGCACTGCTGCGGTTGCAACCGCCTGCGCACGTGGACTGGCGGCACGACCGGGCCGAGCACGACCGCTATCTGACTCGCCTGTGGAACTACGTCAGCGGGTTAAATCCGGCGTTCAATTCGTTGAAAGCTCACGTGCTGTATCAGCGGCTGGTCTTTGATCGCGCCGGCGGAACTTTCGACCGTGATCGGTTCATGGCTTATATCCAGTTGCCGCGTCGCACGGGGTATGGAAATACGGAATACCTGCAGCGGGCTGAACAGCAAGGCCGCGCGGCTGATCTGAATGCAAACTATTCCGGTGTGACCGCGTTACCCATCATCGGAAACGACGAACCGCTGGTGCGCAGCTACCTCCAGCATTTCTTCCTGAAGGATACCGATGCTAAAGCCTATGAGCCGTTCCTCAATGATGCCTATCTGCGGCGTCACTTTGCCGAGACGAAGATCGTCAACGGTCTAGGTAACGCAGACCAATGGTCGGCGCTGTTGAGTCCTGAAGAGTTCAAAGCTTTGCAGGAACGAATTGATCTCGATTTTGCTCCGACCAGTCGTGAAGTGCTGGGTATCAACGAGCCAGTCAGCATCGATCTGGCCGTCAAAAATGTGAAGACGCTGATTGTCAAAGTCTTCGAGATTAATACGACCAATTATTACCGCTCGAACCTGCACGAACTTGATACCGATATCAATCTCGACGGTCTGGTCGCCAATATCGAAAAGACTGAGAACTATGCCGAACCGCCATTGCGCCGCGTGAATCGGCACTTTGAATTCCCGCAGCTCAACAAGGCGGGAGTGTACGTCATTGACTTCATCGGCAACGGCCAGAGCAGCCGCGTGCTGGTTCGCAAAGGCAAGCTGCGGCATCTGGTACGCACCAGCACCGCCGGTCACGTCTTCACCGTTCTGGATGAGCAGAATCGGCACTTGAAGGACGCCAAGATCTGGCTCGCCGGGCAGGAGTATCTGGCCGACAAGGAAGGCCGCATCACCGTGCCGTTCAGTGCGACTCCCGGACAGGCGCCGGTCGTACTGACTCACGGCGGGTTCTCGACGTTGGCTCAGTTCGCACATGAGTCCGAAAACTACACGCTGGCTGCCGGTTTTCATGTGGACCGCGAAGCCTTGCTGAAACTGCAGAAGGCGAGCGTGCTGATTCGTCCGGCGCTCACGATCAATGGCACTCCGGTGTCACTCAAGATTCTGGAAGATGTGCGGCTGACGATCACGTCGACGGACCATGACGGAGTCGTCGCGACGAAGGAAGTGCGCGACTTCGTGCTGCTTCCTGATCGCGAGGCGTCTTACGAGTTTCAGGTTCCGCCGCGGACTCAATCCATCGCGTTCCGTTTGCGAGGGCAGGTGCAGAACTTGAGCCTCAATCGCAAGACGGACGTTGAGGCTTCCAGTGCTTTCGCCCTGAATGAGATCGAACGCACGGACAAGACCGAGGACCTGCTGTTCGGTGTCGCGAGTGGAGCCTTCTTCATCGACGTTTATGGTCGCACGGGCGAAGCTCTGCCCGAGCGAGCCTTGCGACTGAACATCAAGCATCGCGATATCAAGCATCCGACTACGGTGCTGCTGAAGTCGGACGCCAGTGGTCGAGTCGCGCTCGGCAAGTTGCCGGAGATCGACTGGATCGAAGCGATTTCACCGCAGGGAGTGACTCATCGCTGGTCGCTGCCACGCGATCAGCACACTCAGTACGCGTCGGTGCACGGTCAGGCCGGCAAGGCCATCGAAGTTCCGTTCGTTGATCGCGACAATTCTGCACCAGCGCTGATCCGCGAGTTTGACTTCGCGGCTGCCAAGAATCCGCAAACGGTTGCTGGTCGCGATGATGTTTCGCTGCTGGAACGTCGCGGTAGTGCGTTCGTGGCGGACCGGTTCAACGCCCTCAAGCTGGAAGGTGGATTGCTGAAGCTCGATGACCTCGCTCCGGGTGAATACGACCTCTGGCTGAAGAGCACGAATCAGCATATTGCTGTGCGGATTATCGAAGGCGAGCCGCGCGATGGTTACGTCCTTGGCCAGACGCGGAATCTGGAAGTGCGCGATGAGCGTCCGCTGCAGATCGCTGCTGTGACGGCGGATGAGAAGAAGCTCAACATTCGATTGCAGAACGTGACGCCGCTGGTGAGAGTGCACGTGTTGGCGAGTCGCTACGTGCCGGTCTACGCGCCGTATCGCAACCTGTCGGTGATTCGCGACGCCGAGCCTTACCTGCTCACCAATCCGGCGATCGAAACGAAGTATATTTCGGGTCGCAATATCGGTGATGAGTACCGCTATATCATCGACCGCAAGTATGCGAAGAAGTTTTCAGGTAATAGCGCGACCCGGCCGAGCCTGCTGCTCAATCCTTGGCCGTTGCGGTCGACTCAGACTGGACATCAGGAAGCGGCTGCCGGCAGTGAGTTCGGTTCCGCTGGCAAGTCTCAGGACGCAGCATCAATGCGCGGACCCGCGGAAGGTGCCGGTGTGGCAGCCTCTGCAGGACAATTCAGTTGTCTGGACTTCCTCGCCAGTCAGTCCGCCGTGTTGATGAACCTGGTGCCCGACGAAGCGGGCACGGTCGCTGTGCCGCGTGAAGCGTTAGGACCGCATGCGTTCGTGGAAGTCATTGCTGTGGACTTGCAGCAGACGGCCTCGCGCGTGTTGTCACTGCCTGAGCCGGAAGTCACGTTCCGCGATCTGCGACTGGTGAAGAGTCTGGATGTTCAAAAACACTTCACCGAGCAGAAGCAAGTCAGCTTGCTGAAGGGTGGTGACACACTGACGGTCGCCGATGTGACGTCGTCGAAGTTCACCACCTACGACAGTCTCGCGAAGGTGTTTGGACTGTACGCGGCTCTGAATCCGCAGCCGAACTTGATCGAGTTCAATTTCGTGTTGCGTTGGCCGACTCTGAAGCTGGAACAAAAGCGCGAGCTGTATTCCAAGTACGCCAGCCACGAATTGAATTTCTTCCTCTTCAAGAAAGATCCGGAATTCTTCAATGGTGTGATCAAGCCATACCTGCGGAACAAGCACTCGAAGACGTTCCTGGATCATTGGCTGCTGGGCGACGACGTGGGGCGCTACCGTGCTCCGTGGGCCTATGAGCAGCTCAACACCGTGGAACGCATCCTGCTGTCGCAGCGTCTGGCTGACGACTTGAAGTTCACGCGGCAATTGATTGGCGAGCAGGTCGCCATTTTGCCGCCGAATCTGGAGCGAGCCGAGCACCTTTATCGGTCCGGTGTGGGTAGCAACCTGCTGGAGACTGATGACGAATTGGGAGCGAACCGGGCTCGGAAGCTGGCCGAATCTGAAGTGTTGATGGAACGCTTCGCTGCTCCCGGCAACGGTCCGACGGCTGCCAACGGAGCTGCGCTTGGCCGAGGTGCGATGGGTGGCGGCGGATTGGGCGGCTTCCGAGCTGGAGCCGCGCCCCCAGCTCCGGCCGGCGCGCCAATGGCTCGCGAGAAGCAATCTGCCAGCCGCGAAGAGGCCAAGCGGAAAGCAAACTTCGCTGACGATTTCGCTGCCAAGAAGGACGCGGTGAAAGAGATGCCCCAAATGCGTCGTCAACTGGGGCTAAATGCCTCGTCCGATAAATCCAGGCGAGACTCAGGTGCCGCAGACGAGAAGGCCGACCGAAATTCGAAACTTTATCGCTTGGAAACTGACGAGGCGCTGGGCGATCTCGCCGACCGCCCGGCTGATCTGGACCGTCGCTCGAATGCCCGCCAGTTGTACCGGAAGCTCGAACAGACGATGGAGTGGGCCGAGAACAACTACTACCGCCTGCCCATCGAGCAGCAGAATGGCAGCCTCGTTACGGCCAATGCGTTCTGGAAGGACTATGCGGCGCATCAAGGCAACGGTGACGAAAAGTTCTACTCCAAGAATATCGCTGAGGCGTCGCGCAACTTCACTGAGATGTTGTTCGCTTTGGCAGTGCTTGATCTGCCCTTCGATGCCAAGGAGCACAAGAGCACCTTTGACGGTGCCAAGATGGAACTGGCTGCTGGCAGCCCGATCATTCTGTTCCATCAGGAAGTGAAGGGGGCCGAATTTGATCCGAAGGCTCCGAGCACCGTGCTGGTGAATCAAAACTTCTTCCGCAACGGCGACCGTCATCGTGTCGTCAATGGCGAGCAGATTGATAAGTACATCAGTGAGGAATTCCTGACTCACACGGTTTATGGCTGCCAGGTTGTTGTCACGAATCCGACATCCACGCGGCAGAAGCTGTCCGTGCTGGTGCAGATCCCTGAAGGTGCAGTACCTGTGGCGAATGCCCACTACACCCGCAGCCTGCCACTGGACCTTCAGCCATATCAGACGCAGACCATTGAATTCCATTTCTACTTCCCGACCATCGGCGAGTTCAGTCACTACCCGGTGCATGTGGCGAAGAATGAAGCCATCATCGCGGCCGCAGCGGCTCGCCAGTTGAAGGTGGTTGATACGCCGACCACGGTCGACAAGCAGTCATGGGATTTCGTCTCACAGCACGGATCGGAAGACGAAGTGCTGGCGTTCCTGACGACCCAGAACCTTCTGCAGGTCAATCTCGAACGCATGGCATTCCGCCTGCATGACTCGGCGTTCTTCGCGAAGGCGATTGCACTGCTCGATCAGCGGCATGTGTATCATCACACGCTGTGGTCATATGCGGCCAAGCACAATAGTGCGGCTGCGTTGAAGCAGTTCCTGCAGCACGCGGATCAATTCGTTGCCGAATGCGGTCCGGCGCTGGAAAGCCCGCTGGTGGTGATTGATCCGGTCGAGCGTCGAGCGTATCAACATCTGGACTACAGCCCGCTTGTCAATGCGCGTGCTCACCAGTTGGGCAAGCGCCGTCGCATTCTGAACGACGCGTTGTATCAACAGTATCATCGTTTGCTGGCGATTCTGGCTTGTCGTCCGCAACTGGATGATACCGACCGCATGGCCGTCACATACTACCTGCTGCTGCAGGATCGTGTGGATGAAGCCTCGACGTTCTTCACTCAAGTGAATGCCGAGCGACTGAATTCGAAATTGCAGCACGACTACTTCGCGGCGTATCTGGATCTGTTCAATCCCGAGCCCAATCAGGCGAAGTCCATCGTCGCGAAATACCGCGACTTCCCGGTTGATCGCTGGAAGAACGCGTTCGCGGCGATCGCCGCCCAGGTCGATGATGCTGGGGCCAAGCCGCTTGCCGCCGCGATCGGGCCAAACGCTGTTGCATCAACAGATCGCTCCACCCTTGATCTCTCTGCTCCCCTCGCCCCGCTGGGGAGAGGGGCTGGGGGTGAGGGGCAGTCTCAAACCAGCTCCGTTGATAGTAGCCCCTCACCCCTGACCCCTCTCCCCGAAGGGGCGAGGGGAAGTGAAGTAGCACTCGTAGTCGCGGACAAGACGCCGGTCGTGAGCGTGCCTAAGGCGGGTGATGATACTCAGGCCACGAACGCCAAGCTCGCTTCTACCGAGCCGAGTTTTGACTTCAAGGTGGAGTCCAAGCAGGTGAAGCTGAAGTTTCAGAACCTGAAGTCAGTTCGCGTCAATTACTACGCGATGGACGTGGAACTGCTCTTCAGCCGAAACCCGTTTGTGCAGCAGTTCTCGAATGAGTTCTCGTTCATTCGTCCGAATGAGACCGTCGAACTGAAGCTGCCTGAAGACAAGCCGGGCCTCGATTTCGATTTGCCAGCCAGGTTCCACAACAGCAACGTGCTGGTGGAGATCACCGCCGCTGGCGAAACGAAAACCCAGACGTACTACTCCCATTCGTTGAACGTGCAGACCCTGGAGAACTATGGCCAGGTGGCGGTGACTCACGAAGCCACCAAGAAGCCGCTGCCGAAGACCTACGTGAAGGTTTACGCCCGAATGAACGACGGCAGCGTGAAGTTCTACAAGGACGGCTATACAGACGTCCGAGGCCGTTTCGACTATGCTTCACTCAACACTAGTGAGCTGGATCAGGCCCAGCGGTTCTCGCTGCTCGTGCTGAGTGAAGAACACGGCGCCATCGTGCGGGAGGTGGCTCCGCCGAAGCGGTAAGAGTTCGGAAGCACCGACATCATCAAGGTCATCTCCGGTAACGGAGGCTGCACACCATGAACAACTCCAGCGGGTTTCGCCTGACCTTGGTTGAAGTGGCCGTTGGCATGGCCATCGTGATCTTGATCTGCGCGCTGGCGCTGCCTGCGATTCAGCACGCCAGAGAATCCGCACGGCGGTCAGAATGTAAGAACAAATTGAAGCAGTTGGGCCTCGCCATCGCAAATTATGAAGAGACCCATAAGGTGTTACCACCGGGGTGGATCGTTGTCAGCGACCAGAATTCACTACACGGCCGTGAAACTTCGGCGTTTGGCTGGGGTGTGTATCTGATTCCGTACATCGATGGGAACAAAATCTATAAATGCATTTCACCCGGTGAAACAAGTTTCCGAACGGGTGGTCCTGAGCCACATGGCCGATGGGACGATCCCAACAGCGACTTCTTCGTAGGCCACTACACACACTTCTCCACTGTGACGATGGGGATTTACCGATGTCCTTCAGACACAGGAGACTCTCAAACCAGCAAGGCGGTCATCCCCTTGGCTGCGACCAACCCCTACCTGGCGAATTTTGGCGTGGGGTTACCCACTTCAAATCATGCGAGCGATGAACTTCAGGGCCTCTTCGGAGCAAATTCGGGGGTGAAGTTGAGGCACATCAAGGACGGAATTTCGCATGTTATTGCTCTTGGTGAGCGTCGAATGTTTCCTGGTGGTAGTGAATGGCCAGCGAAACAAACCCAGGGCAACTTCAATAGCTACTGGGCTGGAGTGCCCGACTTTGACGTCGTCAGCCCCTTGGCCATCGTGTTCACGGTGACAGACGGAGATATCACGCAGCGCGGTGTCTTCGATGTCCTGAACAAGGCTTGTCAGTTGGACGGCATGAACACCAAACCACAACCCTTGCGAGTGTTTGGGATCAATAGAACGGAGAATGACGAGCCCAATGTTACGACAGCCGGATTGAGCAGCCATCATGGAGAGGGTTGCTTTGTCGTTTTGTTAGATTGCAGCGTTCGGTTTGTCTCGAACGGAATCCACGACAATATCCTCATCGGGCTGTCTCGCCGCAGCGATGGCTGCCAGATTCCTGATGAGTTCTAAAGAGCCGTGCCGCGGAGTTTTCAGATAGATTCTGGAGCGGCGTTCGTATCAGTCTTGACGTTGTTTGAAGCGTCACTTGGTTGGGCAGATGGAGCGCTAATGGCAGCAAGTAACGAGAACTCGTAGATGGTCCATCAGATCAGAAGTCCGAACGAAACATCCGCCGTTTTTGAGATTTGGCCTTCGCTTTAGGAACGTGAATTCTGCAGGATGTTCACAAGGAAGATAGACAATTCAGGGGCTCCGAGGGGTCTCACTCAGTTTGACCAAGCATGTTCAGCGAACTTAGCTGTCAGTTCAGATTCTTGTGGGCGAAGGAGCGCTATCCGGTTGCCAAGACTGATAGGATGTGGGCATACTTCAGTCAGAATGTCTGAAACAGATTTCGGTTGCAGATGCGGGAGCGCTCCCGCTGGGCTCTGGTGACGCTGTCGCCGGTTTCTGTCGAACGGAAGTTTCATCTCATGATCAGGCTCTCCCAGACCCGCTGGCTGCTGCTCGTCCCGGGTCTCGTGCTGAGTGGTTCCGCGGACTCCACCCTCTCCGGGCGCGTTGCTAGCGCTCAGGAAGTGATTCAGGTGGCGCCGGGCCAGGCCGTTCCCGCTCAACTTCCGCCGGGCGCTAGATCCAAACCCGGGCAACCGGTTCCTCCGGGACAGCCAGGCGCGAGTCCCATGCCCAACCCGGCAACTCCGGGAGCCGTTCCCGCTCAACCGGGAGCCGCGGCGCCGGGAGCTCCTGCGGCGCCTGCCGGGCCGGTCCCTCGAGCCACGAAGCCTGAGTTCGTGGCGGACGCGAGTGAACTCAACATCAAGCCCAATCCGGACGGCAAGCTGAGGATCAACTTCCGAGGCCAGCCGTGGCCGCTGGTGCTGGACTGGTACAGCCGCATCGCGGGCGTGAGCCTCGACTGGCAGGAATTGCCGGGCGACTATCTGAACCTGACGACGCAGCGCGATTACACGGTTGAAGAAACTCGCGATCTGATCAATCGCCATCTGCTCGCGCGCGGTTACACGCTGATCCGTCGCGGCGAGATGCTCACCGTCGAAAACGTCAAGAAGATGGACCCGAGCATGGTGCCGCGCGTCCGCCCGACCGAGTTGCGGAAGCTGCCGGACTACGAATACGTCAAAGCCTCGTTCCCACTGAAATGGCTGATCGCGGAAGAAGCCGTTGAAGAGCTGAAGCCAATGCTCAGCCCGAATGGCAAGCTGAACGCCTTGCGCGCGACGAACCGCGTCGAGGCGATGGACTCGGTCATCAATCTGCGTGAGATCTGGGACATGCTCGAAGAAGAGCAGGCTCCAGAGACGGTCAGTGACAATCTGGTTCGCAGCTTCAAGCTGAAGCACGTCCGCTCGGAAGACATCATCGATCAGATCAAGGAGTTGATGGGCATCAGGACCGCCAGCAGTGGCAGCAGGGGGGGCGGCGGGGGCGACCCGTACGCAATGCAGCAGATGCAACAGCAAATGCAGCAACAGATGCAGCAGATGCAGCAGCAAATGCAGCAGGGCGGTAAGGGCGGCGCCGCGAAGAAGGAAGCCGAAGTGCGGCTGGTCTCCATCTCGCGAGAGAACTCCATTCTCGTGGATGCGCCGCCGGACAAGATGGCCAAGGTCGCTCAGGCGATTGATGTTCTCGACCAACCCCGTGAATTCGAAGGCAGCCCGTTCGATGCCATCGAGCAGACTCATATCTACCGGCTGAACAATCTCCATCCGAAAGCCTTCGTCGATACGCTCAATCGTGTTGGCAGCCTGTCGCCCAAGACCACCATACAAGTCGACGAGAGCAATCGCGCAATCGTCGTTTCAGGATCGCGTGCCGATCAGGTGATCGTCGACATGCTGGTGAAGAAGCTGGACGGCAACGCTCGCAGCTTCCAGGTCATTGCCTTGCGCAAGCTGCCAGCGGATTATGTTGCGGGATCGATCCGCTTCATGCTCGGCAAGGAAGTGGAAGAGCAGAAGACGCAAAACCGTCGGAGTTACTTCTTCGACGGCTTTGGTTTCGGCGGCGGCCGGGGCAACGAGAGTGACAAGAAGCCGGATGAGTTCCGCGTCGATGCCGATGTGGATCACAACCGCCTGCTGCTGTGGTGCAACGACACCGAGAAAAAGGACATCGAAGAACTGCTCATGAAGCTGGGTGAGATGCCCATGCCCGGAGGCAATCAGAATCGCCGCCGTGTTTTTGAAGCGGACAACCTGAGCGATGCGATGCAGATTCTGGAACGTCTGGAGCGCGCCTGGCCGAACCGCAGTCGTAGTCCGCTGAAGATTGAGGTTCCGGACGGGGCCACTAAACCCGATCCCGATGCACCGGTTGATGTCACGCCTGACAAATTGAAGGTGCCGCCGATCAAGAAGCCGCGCGTGGATGATCGTGACGCGAGGCTGAAATCACCCACCGTGGGCGGTTCAGTTTCTTTCGCGAGCCAGCAAGTCGAAGGCACGGACAAGCAGGCGGAAGAACCTCAGCAGCCAGCCGCTGCTCAGAATTCTGACGAAGACATTCGCAAGCTGGTTGAAAAGCTGCGGCAGCAGCAAGCCAACCGCGGCAAGCCCGGCGAACCAGCGCCGATCCGCATCCGGCTCGGCGATGACGGTCGCATGGTTATTGAATGCGACGACCCGGTCGTGCTGGATCAGCTCGAAGAGACCCTGGATGAGTTCGCCCCGAAGCAGAAGGACTGGAAGGTCTTTGAACTCAAGTATCCGACGACGTGGGCCTATGGCATTGAATTGACCTTGAAGGATCTCTTCAAGGAAGAGATGGATACCGGCAAGAAGAGTGGCGGCAGCGGTTACGAGTACGACCCGTATTTCGGCATGGTCCCCAGCCAGTCCAAGGGTGCCTCCCCCAGACGCCTGTCGAAGCGCAAGCCGCTCAAGGTGATCTCGGATCGCGACACGCAAACCATCCTGGTGCAGGGTGCGACTCCTGAGCAGCTCCGCATGATTCAGGACGTCATCAGCATTTACGACCGCGCTCCATCAACGGAAGGTCGCACCGTCCGCAAGACGCAGATTTTCCAGTTGCATCACGGCAAGGCTCGAGTGGTTGCCGAGGCAGTGAAAGACGTCTACCGCGATCTGCTGAGCGACAACGACAAGGCTCTGCAGGAAGCCAAGAACGGCAAGAAGGACGAGCGTCCCGGCGGACCATCCACGACCTACGTGTTCGGCAACCGCAACGGCACTGAATCGGGTGATTCCAAGGAAGAGCAGCCCGTGAAGTTCAAGGGCTTGTTGTCGATTGGTGTGGATGAGAGCACCAATACGCTGATCGTGTCCGCGACTGAGGGACTGCTCGACAACGTCGGTGAGATCATCAAGGCGCTGGACTTGGCGGCTCGACCGAATTCCACCATGCGAGTTGTTCAGGTGGATGGCCGGGTGAACCCAAAGCAGTTGCAGCAGCGGCTGAACAGCATCCTGACGCCCAAGCCGACTCCGCAGGCCAACAAGAACGGCCAGCAGCCAGGGCAACAGCCCGGTCAACCAGCAGTTAATCAGGCTCAACCTGCCGGCAACGGCGAGTAGTTTTTGGCTTGATTTGAAAGCTGCTGATGCGAGCTGTTCAAGTTTACCAATTCGGTACCAGACGTTTGCCCGGCATCACCGGCTTGGCAAACCTTGACGACGCGCGAAGCGCTGTCGGTTGTGTCGAATGTCGGTGCCTGCAACGTCGATTTTGGACCGCCTGAGCGGGCCGTGGCTCGTTCACTCGATTTCGAAATTGGCGTGAAACTCCGACGAACGGAATGTCCGCGTACGCCGGTCGTAACAGGCGAGACAGGGGCTTTGAACTTGGCGACACAGGCCAGTCGATATCGCTGGCATGATCGACACTGACCTTAGTCTCATCGCTGAAACCCCCGGATGCGTTGCGGTCTTGCGAGCCTATCGAGCCGCTCAGGAAGCACTCGATGCTCAGCCAGCCGAAGCGCATGCACCCGCTGTTCCTGCAGCGGCCCCGGATGACGCCGCTGAGGATGAGAGCGACGCGGATGCTGAGCACGAAGACTCTCCCCGGCAGCGAAAAGCGGCTCGCTGGATTCCGCGCATTCAACAGGTGGCAGACGTCGAAGCCGCTGAACTGTCGCGCATTCACGGACGGCTGATTGCGTTTGGCCTGCTGAAGTGTGAACTGGGTGAACGCTCAGCCGGTGTGCAGTACCAACTGACAAACGCGGGCAAGCAGGTCCTCAACCACTTTGCCGACGCTGCTGAGCGGGCGGCTGCATAAGCCAAATCGCACTGGAATCGCTTCGAATTGGGAAGTTCTGAACTCCCTGCCTTCATCCGGCGCCGATGCTGCGGTTAACCTATGGTCGCTGAGTTTTCCTGCTTTTCCGGCGAGGGATGATCTCAGTCGTGACGGCCTTTACCGCAATCAACGTTGGGGCTTTTGATGGCCAACATCCTCGTGGTTGATGACGAACCGAGCATCTGCTGGAGCTTTCGCGAGCTGCTGCGGGATGACGGTCATGCCGTCACGATTGCGTCGTCGGCCGAAGAGGCCGTGCAGGCGGCGGGTCGAGAGTCGCCGGACGCGGTCTTCTTGGACGTGCGGCTGCCCGGCATGAGCGGGCTGGACGCGATTCCGAAACTTCGTCGTAAGATCGGCAGCGCACCAATCATTGTGATGACGGCGTTCGGTTCGCTGAAGACCGCGGTGAGCGCGGTTGAGCAGGGAGTGTTCGAATACCTGCCGAAGCCCTTTGATATCGATCAGGCAGTGAACCTGTTGAAGCGTGCTCTCGATTCACGACCGAGCGACACTTCAAAGACAGATACCGAAGTGGTAGAGGACGGCGCGCTGGTTGGCACGTCGTTGCCGATGCAAGCGGTCTTCCGACAACTCGCGCTGGTTGCATCGAGCGACGCTCCGGTGCTCATCACGGGCGAGAGTGGCACCGGCAAGGAACTCGCGGCGCGAGCCATTCACGCGAACAGTGCTCGCCGCAACGGTCCGCTGGTTCCAGTGAGTGTTGCCGCGCTGAATCCTCTGTCTGTCGAGAGCGAGCTGTTCGGTCATGTGAAGGGTGCGTTTGCGACAGCGGGCGGCGATCGAGCCGGACTGCTGGAGTTGGCTCGCGGCGGCACTTTGCTGCTGGATGAAATTGGCGACGTTCCGGTGTCTCTGCAGGTGAAGCTACTGCGAGCCATCGAGCAGCGTGAAATCACGCCCGTCGGTGATTCGCGACCGCGCGAGATCGACTTCCGCATCATCGCCACGACCAATCGCCGACTGGATGAACTCATTCAGGCGGGACAGTTCCGCGAGGATCTCTACTTCCGCTTGAGTGTCGTGTGCATCGAGATGCCCACATTGAGGGAACGTCCCGACGACATTCCTCTGCTGTCCCGGCACTTTCTGAATTTGTTAGGTGAGCCGCATGCATCTAAGCAGTTCACGCCCAACGCCCTGTGTGAGCTGGCTCGGCGTGCGTGGCCCGGAAACGTGCGCGAGCTTCGTAATGCCATTGAACACGCCGCCGTGATGTCTCGTGGCGATGTGATTGATGTGGAGCAACTGCCAGCCGTCTATCGCGTGCTCGGCGAAGGCAAGTTGGGTGATTTGCACTTCGACCGCGAATTGGCTCGCTGGTGTGACGAGCAACTGGCGACGCTGGGCAAGGAATCCGGAGAAGGGGATCTCTACGAACGGCTGCTGGCGTCCATTGAGCCGACGATGTTGCGCATCGTGCTGACTCATTGCGAAGGCAACCGCGCGGCGGCGTCTCGCATCTTGGGTTTGCACCGCGCGACGCTGCGCCAGAAGCTGAACCATTACGGAATCGACCAGAGTGACGATGAGTGAGCAGTCTCCCGAGTTTCGATTTGACCCCATTCGGGAGATCTGGATTTCGCTCGCGCCGCAGCGAACTCAACGCCCGCATGACAATGAGGGACCGCAGCAGTCCAGACCCAAACTGTGCCCGTTCTGTCGTGGTTCCGAACACATCACTCCGCCATCGTTGCTGACGATTTCGAGGAACGCGGGGGATGTTCAGGAATGGGCCGTGCGGGTCATCCCGAATGCGTTTCCGGCGGCTGTTCCTGCGCAACGTTCTGCGACAGAGTCGCCTCTCTCGAACGATGGTGTGCAACCGCTGCGGCATGCGGCGGTTGGCTATCACGAGGTCATCGTTGAATCGCCCGACCACTTCGCGCACATGGGCAACGTGGATGGACCTCAGTTCGAACGCATCGTTCGCGCTTATCGTGATCGGCTGATGGTGTTAGGCCAGGATGAGCGGATCGCTCATGTGTCTCTCTGGAAGAACAGCGGAGTCGGTGCGGGCGCGAGTCTGAATCACATTCACTCCCAACTGCTGGCAGCTCCCTTTGTGAGTACCGAGGTCCGTCGCAAGATCGATACGGCGAATCGATCTCGCGAACGTGGTCAGGAGTGCCCCTGGTGTGAGTTGCTTAATCGCGAACTCGCGGCACGCAGTCGAATTGTTCATGAGAGCAGCAACTTCGTGACGCTGTGCCCGTTCGCCAGTCGCTTCGCGGCCGAGATGTGGATCTTGCCCAAAGCGCACATCACGCACTTTGAACGCATCGACGACGATACGATCCGGGAACTCGCCGAGATCTGGCATCGCAGTCTGAGCCAACTGGAGACTCAGTTCGATCAGCCGGCGTACAACTCCGCCCTGTACACGTCGCCGTTTCGCAGCAGTTCATCGAACGAGACCCTGCATTGGCACATCGAAATCATGCCGCGAATCAACGGCATTGCGGGGTTTGAGATCGGTTCGGGCAACTGGATTAACACCATCGCCCCGGAAGTTGCCGCTCAGCGTTTGCGGTTCTGACCCGCGGCACAGATCGCTTCAGGTTTGGGTCTGGGCGAGCTAGCGGGGAATCGTTCCGTCGCAGTTCATCTCGTGAGAGGTGATTACTTCTTCTGACCGGGCGAGATGCCCTGTACTGCTGCGACGTCACGCTGATCCAAGCGGAAGTTCACGGGCTTTTCGAGATAGATCGACCGTTCCGGAATCACTCGTTCGCGTTTCCAGTTGACCGTGAAGTGCGTTGCGTGCATGTGCCACTGACCTTCGTAATGAAAGAGGTCGAAGTCCCAGTGCACCGGGCCTCGCTTGCCGTTCGCGACGCCGTAAACCGTATAAGCCTGCGACGACACCTGCGACACCGCCACAACGTCGTACGACTCGAACTTCAGCTTCATTGCCGCGATAGGGGTGATGATCTTTTGAAAAGCCTCACGGAACTTGGCGATCTCCTCAGGCGTGCGCGAGGCCGGGTTGGTTTCGATATGCAGCGCTTCCATGCACTGATCAACGCGTCCTTCGCCAACAGCGTGTACGGCGTTGGCCAGTGTCGGGAGATACTTCTGGAAGGACGGCGGCAGTTCATCAAATGGATCCGCCGCTAAGGCGAGCGAACTCATCATCAGTACGACACTTGCGACAATCAGCCTGACCATGGCAACCTCCCGATGAAGTTTGAGACTGTCACACGATAGGCTTTCAAGGCCCGCGTTGCAGCCAATTCACGTCAGGATTTCACCGCCTTGAACTTCTCGCGTCTTTTCTGTGTCTTAAGTCTGACACTGGGCTGCGGTTAACGGACGGATCAGTAGAGGATGCTCCAACCCCTGCAATCGTAACAGCTCGGCGTTGTTCTGACGGCCTCATGCCCCCGTTGCTTGACGTCGCCCCGTTCGAGGCTAAATTTCCCCCGCGTCCACCGGACGATTAGCTCAGTTGGTTAGAGCGCCACGTTGACATCGTGGAGGTCACAAGTTCGAGTCTTGTATCGTCCATTTGCTTCTTTTTTGACCGTAATTCGCAGCAGATTTCTTTGCAACCCAACTCAGTGAAACTTCACTAACGGGAGCAAGCCGTGCCGCTGACAGTCGCGGGAACCTATTACGCACTTGATGAGGTCGGCGAAGAGCTGGGCCTCGCTCTGAATACAGTGCGGAATTACGCCTACAGCGGGGCACTCCAGGCAGTGCGAGTTGGCAACGGCAACGGAACTTTGCTGGTCAGCGAAACGGAACTGAACCGGTTCCGCTCCGATCGCCGGACAGTGATGCAACGGTCAATTCTGAAGTTCAGACCGAGACGCCAGCGTAAGCGGCCTGCGATCACAATGGACTGAACCAACCGGAAAAATCAAAAGGCCGGGAGATCATCCCAGCCTTAGGCAAAGCGAATAAAGGATTAATCCATCAGGTCGATGGAGAGTCAGCAATTCCTTTCTATGGAGAGAAGCTCATGACTTCACAATCGCAGGGGCCACAAACACCACCGCCGCCACCAAGAGAGAATCGAGGCGGCAAGGGCGGATCTAGGTGAAGGCGTAGGCAATCGCCCCGACCAGAGCTGCGAGCAGGGGAATCAGTAGCAGACATAGCCGTGCCTGATTGATCGCACTGCCAAGCCGCTTGTTCTCCTCTCGCGTTTCTGTCGTTCGGTCGTCAACGCCCCTGCAATCCGCAATTCGCATTTCATCCAGGCCGTATTCAATGAAGCCAGCCCTCAACAAGGCGGCGGGCGTGTTGCCGGGAACATGCACCGGAGAGACACGCAAAGCACGAGTGCAGAACCAACATCCTAAGACACCGATTGCAATAACGACGAACCACAAAGGCAACAACACCCAGAGCGGCGTAGGCCCTTGGGCTTTCGCCAACGACACCAAGTAACCAAAGGCACCCAACTCGATGCCCAACATCCAATTCACCGTGGTGTGAGCGTCGGCAGTCAGAAGTCGGCGAGTCTCCAATGAGAACTCAAACATTCGATTAACCTGTTCTTCAATCCATTCCGCTTTTTCCTCAGTGACGTGTGGGGTTTTGAAATCCATCTCGAATCCTTTCGACTGAGCCAGAGAGCCACCAAAACAACACTAAACCCAACGGGGTTGAACGCCAAAAGTTCACACGCAAGTAAACACTATGAACCGCATGATTGCTGAACTGCCAGAACAAGACACAGAAACTGAGTCACGCGAAATCGTTACGGGAATTCGCGCCGCGATGGTGAAGCAAGGCGTCACTCAAATCGAGCTTGCCAAAAGGCTCGGCATAACTCCATCAGCCGCCTCTACCCTATTGAACGGTCGCCACGAAGTAAGCATTAAGATGCTTCGTAAGTTGGCCACTGCACTAGGATTGACGCTATCCATTAGCCTTCGAGCAGAATGAAAATACAAATCCGTTTGAATTTAGCCTAGACAAAATTCAAACGCTTTTTAATCTTCGCCGCTGTCACGACCACTGACAGCAACTCAATACAGCCCACCGATTGCCAAATAAGTCATTGGTCGTGACTTGGTTAATCGGTGGGCTTTTTCATTTCACGGAGGATGCAGTGAGCTTGAAATTCACTGAAGCAACCACGCTCGAAGACGCGTGGACCGCTCAACGGGACAGGCTTGCTGCAGCCACGCGAGCTTTCTGCGCCGCGCTACGAAAGTGCCGGACAATCGGTGACTTCAAAGCACCGACGCCATGCCCTCAAGCCAAAGCCAATCCACGGCTCGCGAAGATCCTGCCACAATCAACACGAGGTAGCGAGCTGGATAAAGCGCTCTTCGAAGTTATCTGTGCCAAAAGGGAGCTATTCGCTACTGCCGAGATGATAAAGATCGGGATGCCCGACGATTCCGAATCAGGGGACAGGGAATGTACCTAAGCATCGCTCAGGGCCATGATGGCTTGCCGTGCGTTGTTGATGCTGTCACCGGCGAATTCGTGGACGGCGTTCAAGAATTGAAGGTTGAACGCCCACGCGGCGAGGTGGGCAAGAAGATCGCCTTTGCAACTTTGAAGGTAGTCATTCGCGATCGCGATTGGGCCATTCTCAGCGCAAACAAGGCCGGCCTAAAACGCATCGAGAACGTATTTTATGAGTTCGGGAACCGCAGCATTGCCAATCACTGGCAAGGCGGGAGCGAACTTGTCTCGCACAGTTTTCCAGACGCCCTGCTTTTTGAGAGCGGCAACAAAACGATGCCCGTTGAAGGTCATCCTCTGAACAACAACATCACCACTGTCGAAGTCAGGAACATCAAGGATCTCAATCAATCCTTGATCAGCCAAGAGCTTGCAGTGCATCGCGATGGTGTCTTTAGTCAAATCATCAGCGGCGAGATAGTCGGCCTTCAAGGCGTCAGCAGTGAGCAATTCGCCGTGATCATCGATTGCCAGAATGATCTGTTTCATCAGTTCCACGTCCATACTCACGACGACAACTCCACTCTAAGGCCAAGGCCAGCTTCAACACTGCTGCAGGAACAGGCAAACAGTAGGTTCGTGAAGCACTTGGAGCAAGTTGCCGAATACGCAGTCGCCAGAGAGGTACTCAGGCAACTAGTCGATTTCTGCACGGCAGCGCAACTGCCACTAGAAGGCTTCGACCCCATACATATGGGGATGTGATACACGCCGGGCGGGCCAAACTCGGGCATGGCCCGCTCGGCACGGCGGATGTGCGGATTTCAATTCATTTCATGGAGGTCAGAGGGATGGCGACCAGTCGACAGAAATTGCGGCCAGTGATTGTTACTACCGAATACCGAGGCGTTTTCTTTGGCTATGCCAAAGACACCTCAGCGGACCGATTCACGCTCCACGATTGCCGCATGGCGATTTACTGGGGAACAACTCGGGGCGTTTTACAGCTCGCCGAGACCGGCCCGACTTCGACCAGCAAACTGTCCGCCAAGGCCACGATTGAGGTGCGCAAGGTGACCTCGGTCATCGAGGTTGCACCAGAAGCGGAGGCCGCATGGAAAGCGGTCAAGTAACAGTCATCGACGTCCTTGACGCCGGCGCCTGCATGGATGGCGTTGCGAAGTGGATTCGACGTAATTCCGGGACCATTGCTGGAAGCGTGACACTACTGCCAACAGAGTGGCAGCAGAAACTTGGCGACGGCGACGGCGACGGCGACGGCAACGGCTACGGCAACGGCTACGGCGACGGCTACGGCGACGGCTACGGCTACGGCTACGGCTACGGCGACGGCTACGGCTACGGCTCCGGCTACGGCGACGGCTACGGCTCCGGCTCCGGCGACGGCGACGGCTCCGGCTCCGGCTCCGGCGACGGCGACGGCTCCGGCTCTAAATACT
>CAYLTY010000092.1:0-30710 GCA_964386705.1 uncultured Planctomycetaceae bacterium | reverse complement strand
ACCGTGCGCGGCAGCAGTATTGAATCCAATCAAACTACAGATCGGCTGACACCTTTCGGCGGCGGTGGCATCGCGACGGAATTTATGGCCCTGATTGAGAACAGCTCGATCACCAATAACGTCTCGGCAGCAGGCTTCTTCTTCTCGGGTGGCGGAGGCGGCGGAGTTCTCAACACCAACACGGTCACGATCAACAATACGACGATCTCCGGAAACACGGCCACGCTGGGGTCAGGCGGCGGCGTGCTGACGCTCGACAACAGCACCTTGAACCTGAGCCACGTCACCATTGTGGATAATCATGCGGACGGAAACACCGGCGGTGGACTAGAGGTTCGGTACTTCACTGGCAGTTCGACCGTTGCGACTGTCGGGGACTCGATTATCGCCCGCAACTCGGCGGATACGTCGGACGACGTCTACGGTCCCGTGAGGTCACGGGGTCACAACTTGTTCGGGCAGCCATCCGCATTTGACCCGACGGCTTGGCGGACGGTGGCGACCAATGCGATCGACTTCGACCTCATCGGCACTGTCGCCCAGCCTTTGGACCCACAACTGAGTGCGCTCACGAAAGTCGATGGTTTGCGTGGAATTCACATACCGCTGCCGGGTAGCCCAGTCATCGACAACGGTTCGCAGGGGCCATTGGACGACACGGATGAGCTAGGCACCGAGCGACCAGTTGACGCCGGAGGGGTCACTGCGGGAACGGGTCAGATTATCGATACGGGAGCGGTTGACTCGTTCGCGTCGCAAGGTTTTTCTTATGGGGGAAACTACTACTTCGGTGGCGCGGCAGGCGGCGTTGGCAAGCTCTATCGATTCAATCAAACGACGCGGGCGATTGAACAAATCGGTCAATTCGACGGCGGCCAATCCGTGCCGTACGAGTTCGAAGAACTGAATGGGGTCCTCTACTTCTTTGTGAGCATCTCCGGCACCACCACACGTCAACTTTGGTCCTACAACGGCTCAACAGCTCCGGTCATGCGGCAACAGATCTCCGTCACCTCGCTCTCCGATGTTCCACACAAGCTGACGGCGCTCAGCGGCAAGCTCTACTTCTCTGCAGCGCGTTCCGACGTCGGAGACGAACTGTTCGTCTTCAATCCGCAAAACAATCAAGTTTCGCTTGTCGCGAACCTGGCTAGCGGTACCAGCTCGTCGTTTCCACGAGAGCTGACAATCTTTGAAACGGAGCTCTACTTTGTTGCTAACTCGGGCTTGTACCACCTCAACCCCAGCAGCGGCTCGCCAGTTCAAGCCTCAACCGAGTTCATCTCAAGTTTCGAACATCTCACGGCTGTTGGAAACACTCTGATGTTTGCATCGGGAGGTTCCTCGGATCGGACGCTGTATGTCTACGATCAGATGCTCGACTATGTGTATTCGGTTTCTCAATCGCCCGAGGATGATTTCACCGTTCCTTCAACAACCAGTTTTGCAGTGGTGGATGGGAAACTTTTCTTCCCTGCCAACGATCCTCGTAAGGGAGTTGGAGATGAACTGTATTTCTACGATCCTGAGGGAGCCCCATTCATTCAATTGGCGGCCGATGTATTCCCCGGTGCACAGGGCTCGGGGATCCAAAACCTGACTTCGGATGGGCAGAGGGTTTTCTTCACTGCCACTACTGATCAGGGCGTTGCGACTGGGCAGTCTTCATCTTCGACAACGCAAGAGCTGGTTATCTTCGATCCAGCAACATCACAGGCCCGGGTCAGCCGAGGTGCAATCAGTATCAATTCCGCCGTAACGATCTCCGGCAGTGAGGCGTTGTTTGTCGGCCAGCAGCGGGGACGATCCGGCTCGCGACTGTGGTCGTTCTCAATCGACTCTGACGGGGCTACGGACCTTGGAGCGATTGAAGTTGCCACGGGGCGGATCGCTGGGGTGTCGTTTCACGATGCCAATGGAAACGGACGCCGCGACCCTGACGAACCGGGGCTCAGCGGTCGGATTGTTTTTGATGACCTGAACTCGAATGGTCGACGAGAAGTCAACGAGCCTCAAACAGTATCACGCGCCGATGATCCTACCACTTCAGAGGACGAGGCCGGCCAATTCGCCTTCGAGTCACTCGCGCTGGGTCCGCACCTCATTCGGCAAGTCGCGAGTGATGGTCTGGCCGCGACTGCACCGCAACGGTTTCTCAGCACCGCTCCCACGTTGAAACAACTTGCTACCACGTCTGCCGGGGTCGTCTCTCAAGATCGATTGCTCACACCGTCCATCGTGGGCGATCAGGTCATTTATCTCGATCGGATCCAATCCACGATCTGGGCGTTGAATGGCAGCGCTGCGCCACTCGCGCTGGTGAACTCGCTCAGTGATGTGCCCAGCACCAACGCCACAATTCAGTCTTTCGCCACCAGCCCGGCGCAAGACGGACAGGAAGTTGCGTTTGCGGTGTTGTTGAACAATGGCACCGAAGCCGTTTTGACCGTTGATCGCGATCGACGACTCCGTGTGATCGCCAATACTGCGAACGCGTTACCGCCGTCCTTCCCCGCCACCGGAAATTTCACCTCGTTCGGTGTACAGGATGACACGCCCGATTCGATTGGTATCTCCAACGGTGTCGTGGCGTTCTACGGTGCCTCTGGTGGATCTAATGGTTTCTTTGCAGGTGACGGCTCGAACTTCGTATCCATTCAACCCGGTTTGGTAAGCGACAGCCGATACACTCAAGTTGGCGTAGATGTGGGCCGAGCCATTCTCATCTTGGATGACCAACCCGGAGAATCTGATCCTCACCAGAACTTTTACCTCTATGCAGGCTTGTTAAGACTGCGCCTAGGGGACGAACAACGTCCCGTGCCAGAGGGGACCGGCACCTTTGTCCGCGGAATCGACTTCTCAGTTTCGGCGGGAACAGTTGCGTTTCGTAGTTTGGGCGAAGACGCACAAGACGGCATCTACGTCGGTGCGGGCATTGACCGCAATCGAGTCATTGCCAACAAGCAAACATCAATTCCGGGCGGGATGGGAACCTTCACGACCTTCGGTCCCCTTGCGAATAACCTCGATAGTCCCAGCGTTGCCATCGACGGCAACAACGTCGTGTTTATTGGCCAAGGCAGCGGAGGCCAGCTCGGCATTTACGCCAGCATCAATGGCACGCTGCGCACGATCGTGGACCGAACATCCAACTTCGGTGGACGAGTTCCCGTTGACTTCGATATCGGCCATCAGGCGATCAGCGGCGACTCCATCGTCTTTCACGTCAACTTTCAGGATGGCTCTGAGGCGATCTTCAGCGCCGAGCTGAAAGCCGAACAAGCCGCCGATGTGATTGTTCAAGCGGGGCAGACAACCGAAGATCTGTTGTTCGGTTCGCAAGCACTGCCCGGCACGATTCGAGGTGTGTCGTTCACAGACTCGGATGGCGATCGCACGCAAGATCCCGGCGAACCCGTAAATCCGGGCCGCACCACCTATTTGGATCAGAACCGCAATGGCTCATTCGATTCTGGTGAGATCAGCACTGTCACTGACGCGCGAGGTGCATTCACCTTTTCCAACCTGGCGGCATTGGAAGACTACGTCCTCGGTGAGGTTCTACCGAACGGTATGGTCCGCACGACTCCCAGTAACTTGCAAAGCGCAACCATCACGTTGCAGCCCGCTCAGACAGTCGATGTGGTGCTCGGAAGCGGTACCGGCGTGTTCGATGGCCAGGCGGCGGATGGCAAGGTGCAGGGTGTGGTGTTTACGGACACCAATGGAAACGGAGTGAAAGATTCAGGCGAGGCCGGTATTGCAGGCGTCACGGCGTTTGTGGATGAGAACGGCGATCAAGTGCTGAATGGTGGTGAACGATCCACAGTCACTGCGGCTGGTGGCACCTATACCGTGGATCAACTCCGAGGCAACCAGCAGGCGGTGCGTGTGGTGATTCCGGTGGGGATGAAGCAGCTCAATCCGTTGGGTAACGCTTTCGTGAAGAGCACCGTGCAGACCACGGACTCACCGGTGGAAGTGGTGTTGGGGGATCTCGATCGCGATGGCGACGACGACATGATCGCATCGAGTGATCTTGCGGATGAAGTACAGGTCTTCCTCAACACCGGCAACGGCAGCTTTGGTACGGCGACGCGAGTGAACGTGCCGAGTGGGCCGGGGTCACTCGCCGTCGGCAAGTTTCGGGGGAGCAACCAGGCTCCAGGCATTGTGGTGGGGCATCGTGTGTCGAACAACGTCACGGTGTTGACTCGTCAGACGAATGGATCGCTTACTTCGCAGAGCTTAGTCACCCCGGCGCAGACAGCAGCGGGGCAGCCACTCGCGGCTTTGGGGAGTGCTCCGTACTTCGTGACGACCGGCGACTTCGATGGCGATGGCGACGATGACGTTGCCGTGGCGTCGCAGAACGCTCTGCCGAACGGTGGCGCGGTCGCGACGTTCTTGAGCGACGGACAAGGCAACTTCACTCGTGAGCAACTTCTGACACTGCCCATGGCGAATGTGGACTCGCCTACGGCAATTACCGCGGCGCGCGTTGATGGCGATGCGCGTGTGGATTTGGTGCTGTCCAATCTTGTGTCCAACAATGTCACGGTGTTGAATAATTCCGGTGTCGCGGGGACGGGGCGGTTCAGCATCTCATCAAATCTCGCCGTGGGTGGCTTCCGGCCGACCAGCGTGAGGGTTGGAGACCTGAATGGCGATGGTCGCCAGGATATTGCGACCACCAACTTTGGTTCGAACAACATCAGCGTCCTGTTTGCTCGCGCGGCCGGTGGATTTGACCCTGCGGTGCTGTTCAATGCGGGCCGTGGTCCAGCCGATCTGGAACTCATTGACGTTGATCGCAACGGCAGCCTCGACATCGTGTTTACGAACTCGGATGCAGCGAACCGGTTCGACATCTTGAGGAATCGCAGCGCAGGCGTGTTTCAAGCGGCCGAGACGTCGGGCTTGGCGACTCTGCCGGATGGGACCTTGGCGTTCTCGCTCGCGGTCGGTCAGTTCAACGACGATAACGGCGACGGCGTGATCAGTTCGCTCGATGTCCCTGACGTCGCTGTGTCCAATCGACGCGATGGCAGCGTGGGCAGTGCGTCGGGCAGCATCACGGTCGGACTCGATTCGATTGTGTCCGGTGCACTCAACGTGGAACTGACGGTGGCTCAACGCACGGCATCGGGACTGGACTTCGCCCTGCGCGCCTTCAATCAGCTGCCGACGTTGAATGCCATCGCTAATCCCATCCCGATTGATGAGGACGCGCTGCAGCAGACGCTCGTCGTGAGCGGTATCACGGATGGTGGCGATCCCACTGCGCAAGCCTTGCGCGTGACTGTGGTCTCCAGTGTGCCGAGCCTCTTTTCGCAATTGAGCGCCAGCGCCGTTGCGAGTGGTAACAGCACGCTGACCTACACGCCTGCGATGAACCGGAATGGCACAGCGACCATCACGGTCACGGTGCGCGACGCGGGATTGGACCTGACACTCGACACGGCAGATGACGGCTTAGCAACGAGATCGTCTGATGTGACGGTGCGCGCCGTGAACGATCTGCCGGTCGCGATGAACGACTCTGCCAGCGCGGCCTCCGGATCAGTCGCTATCGATGTGGATGTCATCACGAATGATGCTGCGGCCAACCCCGACGCCTCGGAAACATTGCGCCTGCTGGCAGTCATTCCCCCAGGCGCAGGCGGCACGGTTTCGATACTGACAGATAAGCGGACGGTACGCTTCATGCCTCCAGTCGGAGCGACGGGTCAGCACGTTCTGCATTACATAATGAGTGATGGCAACGAAACTGCCGAAGCGGATGTCACCATCTCTATCGGTGGTACTGAGGTGGTGGTGACCGCGGGCAATGACAACATCGCGGTGCAGTCGGTTTCTGGAACAGTGCGAGTCTTGCGAAATGGAGTCATCGACAACGCGGTGAGCGGCGCGACGTCGTCAATGGTCTCGGCGGTACGAGTGACCGGCGGCACGGGTGCTAATCAGATCGATCTGAGCGGTGTGACTCGCGCGGCGTTCTCGTTTGCTGGTGGCGTGGTCGTTACTGCTGACGGGGGGAGTGGAAACGACACGTTGATCGGTTCTGAGTTTGGTGATTCGCTGACTGGTGGTATCGGCGATGATCAAATTACCGGCGGCCTCGGTGTTGATACTCTTGATGGTGGCACTGGCACTGGTGACATGATCTCCGAAACATCCACAGGGACATTGACACTCACATCAACGAAGTTCAACGTCGTTATTAGCGCAGTCACCGAGTCGGACACGATCAGCAGTTTTGAACTGGCCAACATCACAGGCAGTACGACGGCCAACAAGATCGACTTGAGCGGCTTCACTGTCGTTACTGCCACCACTATCAACGGTGGCGGCGGTAACGACACCATCATCGGCTCGCCCGGCGTGGACATGATCTTCACGCTGAGCGGTGCAGACTCAATCAGCGGTCTGGGTGGTGCGGACATGATCTCGGCCGGCAGCGGTAATGATACCCTCAGCGGCGGTGACGGACTCGATAATCTCAACGGCCAGAATGGCAACGATCTGATCTCCGGCGATGCTGGTAACGATGTGCTTGTCGGTGGTGCTGGTATCGACACGCTCAACGGCGGCGCTGATAACGATTTCTTGAGCGGTCAGACCGAACAAGGCTTACTCAACGGCGGCGATGGCAATGATCTCCTGCAAGGGAATTCATTGAACGACACGCTCAATGGCGATGCTGGTGACGATCGACTGCTCGGCCTGCAGGGCGACGACGTGATGAGCGGTGGTGACGGTGCCGACACCTTCTTCGGCGGCACAGGCAATGACACTCTGAGTGGCGGAGTTGGCGCGGATGACTTACGCGGTGAAAGCGGTAGCGACTCGATGGATGGCGGTGCAGATATTGACCGCATCAATGAAGTGCTGGACACGAATATTACAATTACGGGTTCGACAGCTGCCAGCACCATCACGACCGCCAGCCTCGGTGTCGACACAGTTACCAACATGGAACGCATCAACTTGATGGGTGGCGCTGCGGCGAACTTCTTTGATGCGCGGACGGCAACCCTGCCTGTGCAGCTCGCTGGAGACGCTGGCAATGATACGCTGCTGGGCGGTTCGAAGGGCGACTTGGTGACTGGTGGCGATGGTGACGATGTCTTATCTGGCGGCGCTGGCAACGATGTGATCGATGGCGGCAACGGGACCGACTACGTCTACGAAAAGGCCGACAACAATTTCACGGTGAACGGCGTCACGATCACTTCGACGCTCACCGGCACTGACGCTCCGACCAACATTGAACGTATCGTGCTGATCGGCGGAACCGGAGCCAACAAACTCGACGCGTCGCTGGCAAGTGTCGCAGTGGTCCTCATCGGAGGCCGCGGCAACGACACGCTTCTAGGTGGTTCGGCAGCAGACACCCTCAGCGGCGGCAACCGCAACGACGCCACTGTGTCTGGTGGTGACGGCACGGACTCCCTTGATGGTGGCGCCGGTGCTGACGTTCTTGAAAATGACCCCGTCGATGCAAAAGTCATCGGCGCTGGTGACACAACCGTTGCCGATGTCTTTGCCCTGCTGCCAAGTTGGATTGATGCGCTCTAAGGACGCCATGAATTCGTTTGCGCACTACTGCGATGCGCAGGGACTCCAGGTGGAAAGCGAGCACATCCAACCGGTCCGCGAAACGCCGGGACCAGATTGTGAAACTGACTCTCGATACCGCGTTTGAGGTGTCCGCGACGTGCATAGTTGAAGCGTCGACGTGGATCGTGGGGTGGTTGCCACTGTCGGCTTCTCCCTCGGGTTGTTCGTCGTTGCGGACCGGTGGGACGTGCTGTCGTTTAGTGGCGTATGTTTCTGCAGATTGTTGTACGTGTCGGCGCGAACCTCGTACTCCATGCTTTCCTGACCTGCGCCCGATTTTCCGATCCAAGTGGTATTAGAGTTTCAACAGCCAATTGCGGGCGAGGAGAATCTGGATGTCAGCGAAGAGGCGAAAGCGTCACGGTCCGGAGGAGGTCTCGTGCGGAAGCTGCGGGATGCGGATCCGTTGTGAGTGCGGGGAAGTCTCCCGTATCGGACCTGTGCGCTCTCCCAACCGTCAGGCGGATCAGCAGTGGCAACTCTAAGCTCTTCGACAGCGCCGCAGGCTCCCAGTTGCGCCAGCGGCTGCTGAGTGAGCGCCTGAAATCCATTCATTGAGACCGCCCAGCGGCGGGTCGTGTTCAAAGCGATCGCAGACTTGAGATGTGCACGTCATCCGAGTCCCTATTGCGAGCCGCCGTCATGAACCCTGAAAAGCAAGCACGCATTCGTCAAACACTCAAGAGCCTGGCCGAAGCTCAGGCCGCTACGGTTACGCTGATGGAAGAAGCGCTGACCTTGATGACGGAAGAACTCTCTCTTGATCCCATCACATTCTGGAAGTACCGCGGCTCTTCTCTCACCGTCTTGTCCATACCCACCAAAACCGACTTGTTCGACACAGAGATGCTCACGGTCACGTTCCATAGGAAGTCATGCTTCCTCGGCAACACCTTGCCGTTCCGGTTCTTTATCAGGCTGGCTCGCCGCCCGAATACCTACGTCACGTACGAAGACCTGCTGGAGGATGTCTGGCAGGGAGTGCGGACCGACGAGGCGATACGCAGCGTCGTCAAGACGCTCCGCAGCAAACTCCGTAAGGCCAAGATGGGAGCTCTGGCGGAGGCGATAGATGGTTCCGTGCCGGGACACTACGCCTTGAAACTGGCGAGGTAGACGTAGGCCTTCACACGCAAATCACACGACCCCCTCCCGCGCCGTCACACACTCGTTTTGGAAAATGGGTGATGTGCCGCATTCAAGCCGACGTCTCCGGCCCCAATCGCTGTTCCCCAATATACGACGTATGAAATGACAACGACTGCTGCCTCTCCTGCCGCGATTCGCGCCGCCCAATACGTGCGGATGTCGACCGAACATCAGCAGTATTCCACGGCGAACCAGGAAGATGCGATTCGCGAATACGCCTTCCGCCGGGGCTATGAAATCGTGCGGACCTACGCCGATGCCGGAAAAAGCGGGCTCAATGTGGCTGGCCGCGAACAACTGCGGCAACTTATCGCCGATGTTCAGAGCGGCCAGGCCGACTTTCGGGCCATTTTAGTCTACGACATCAGCCGCTGGGGGCGGTTTCAGGACGCCGACGAGAGTGCGTATTACGAATACCTCTGCAAGCGGGCCGGCATCGAGGTCCATTACTGCGCTGAGCAGTTCGAGAATGACGGAGGACCGACATCCACAATCATCAAAAGCGTCAAGCGGGCGATGGCAGGTGAATACAGTCGCGAGCTGTCGTGCAAAGTTTTCCAGGGCCAGTGCCGGCTGATTGAACTCGGGTAGCTGCTGCCGCGGGCCTCTCTTCGCAATCGACCGGTGAACGGTCTGTCGGGATGGGAACACACCGCTCGCGAGCGGCTTAAGGATGCGCCATGACGCGAGCGCCGCCCAATAGATCATGCTCGGCGGTTGAGCTGTCGGTTTCGGATAGTTACGACTGCCGATGATGCCCTGTTTCGCTTCCAGATGGAGCAATCGGCGGGTCAGATCCAGCTCTTCCTTCTGAAGCATATCGGCGACGCGCTGCCGGGCGTGATGTCTCGCGATTCTTTCATACATCCACGGCACGAAGAGGACATACCGCAGCCGACTGTGGAGTACCGATGTGCCGGGAAAGAATCGTTCAGCATACGCTTGATGCAGGGCCAGGAACCCGATTTCATCGCGCACGCCGTCAACGTCATCCCGCAACTGCGTTTCGGCTCGACGCAAAGCATCGCGGGACAAAAGCGTCCATCCCAATTGTGAGTCCATACGGCGGCCCTTCTCGGTCGTAGCTTGCGTATAATGTTCGCACCCCATTCGTGCCGTGGACGTGATGTAAGTGATCTCGACGATTAGACAGCCGCCCCCTCCAGATTGACAGACCGCACCTTGCCTGAGAGTCGACTCAACGCTTCCCGCCACAGGCGCTGCAATTCGGACTCGAGGAACTTATGCCTTTCCTTTCTGGCCGCGTCTGAAAACCAAGCGTCCTTCCACTTCCGAATGTCGGTTTTGTATCCGCTGCCCCGCATGGGTTGTCGAGCAAACGAAAGAGTTCCTCGATCAGTCGATGGAGCGTGAGAATAATCCGTCAATTGTGATGCACGACCGGGATACGAAGTTCACCAAAGAGTTTACGAAGGCATTGGAAGAGCAGGGCGTGCGCACCAACAAGTTGCCCATCACTTCACGGAACTTGAACGGCAGGCCGTTGCTCGGTTCGATCGTAAGGCCGCGGTGGTGAAGTCGTATGCCGACGAGCTCGTACTGTCCTAGCGGCGTGAGCACGGTCTGCTCCCAAGCGGCTCATGATTCGGTCGCATTGGGATGGTTTGTCGCGTTGGTCTTGTGAACGCATTTAAATGCCACTTAGACATCATTGGCGATGGATCAGTTGCTGGATTTTCGAACCTGCTCAGATCATCCTGAGTTGATCGGATCACTTTCTGCATATTTGCGCGCTGGAACGGTCACCATTACGTGAGAGGCCCTATCGTGGAGCCATCATCCTCCGAAAATGATTCCTCGTTGGAAATCGTACCTCGCAAGCCGGTTGTACGCGGTTCGTCAGCACCGTCAGTTGGAGTTTGGGGCGTCGTTCTGGTCACGCTGTTCGCGGTTTCAAACTTTGTTTTCCAAGCCGTGAATTTGGATTGGCAGAAGCGAGATTGGGAAACGAGTACCTCACAACGCCAACGCGAGCTCAAGGTTGCGAACGATGCGGTGTCCGAGAAGGAAGAAGTCGCGCAGGCGGAGTTGGCTGCACTTCAGCAGGTACGGGCCGACTTAGACCGAATCAAGCCGGATCGTGACCGGGCGCAGGCGGAGTTCATCAAGCTGCAACGTGATTTGGAACTCGCTCGGCAAGAACTGGCGAAGGCAGCGGCCGAACGAGATGCCGCAGCGTTGAGGTCGAACTCGGCAAAGTCCGAGCAGACACTGGCCGAAGAACGCATCGCGGCTTTGGCGATGCAAGAAGCTGATCTCAAGGCGGGGATTGCGCGGCTACAATCGCAGCGTGAGCAGACCACTAAGACTGCCAGTGACGATCAGACGTCTGCCGCAAAAGTAAATACGGACCTTGCTGCGTCTCGCAAGCAATTGGCTGATCTGGAGAAGCAGGCCAGTGACGCACGAAAGCAACTGGCGGAGCTTCAAGGCTCACTCACGAAAGCAACTGCTGAGTTTCAAACCGCCGTTACCGAGCACGGCAAGACTGTTCGTCAACGCGAGCAACTGCTGAGCGATGCGCAGGCTGCCGAGCAGCGAGTGACTGATGCTCAAAAGGCCGAAGAGGCGTTACAGGCCAGCACTAAGGCTCTGAAGGCCGCGATCGACGCGATGGCGTTGGACAAGACCGAAGTTGAGAAGCTGAGGACGGAACGAACTCAGCTCACGAAGACTGTGGCGGGATTGGCGTCCGATCAAACTGCGGCTAGTCAGCAATTGGCCGCGACTCAGAAGCAAGTCGATGCGGCGGCGAGCAAGCTCAAAGAGTTGCAGTCCTCGATCACAAAAGCGGCGGACGACTTACTTTTGACTGGAACGGAGCACACCAAACTCCAACAACAGCGCGATACGCTGGTTACTGAGGTCACCGATCTCGACAAACGCGTCATTGCTGCGAAGAAGGTGGAAGAGATATTGCAGGCGTCGAAGAAGGAGTTGGAAGCGGCCAATGAGCAATTGAAAGTCGACAAGGCCGAAGCCGCGAAGATCAAGGCCGAGCGTGAGCAGTTAGCGAAAGACCTCGCTGCTGACAAAGCCGCTATTGTGACTCAGCAAGATGAGATTAAGACGGCGATGGCATCACTAGCTGCCACTCAAAAGAAACTGGAATCACAGCATGCAAAGCTGAAAGAGTTGCAAGCAGCGGTGACGAAGCTGGCGACGGATCATGAAGAGGCCGTCACAGATCATGGCAAGATCCTGCGGCAGCGCGAGTCGCTGTTGAATGACATTGCTGCCGCAGAGCAGCGAGTCACGGCTCTGAAGAAGGACGAGGAAACCACAACGACGTCAGCGCGCGATCTTCGAAAGTCGCTCCAACAGTTGGGGCTGACGAAAGCGGATCACGAGAAAGCGATCAGCGAGTTCGAAGATCGTCTCGCCGATTTAGAGACAGCATTGGCGAGCAAGACGAAAGAACTCGTTGCTCTGCAAAAGAAACTGGTCGATGCGAAGCGTGAGTCGTCCCCCGACGCCACGAAGCCGGAGAAGCCCGAAAGTGCCACGGAGGCCAACAAAACAAAGCCATCCACTGACACTGACGGGAAGAACGACAAGTGATCGACAGTTTTTGGTTTGCTCTCTTTTCATGTGGGCTTTCGCTGTTCGCCATTGTGAGTCTGTTTGCGAAGCATCGCGAACAAACTCGTCGTGAAGGCGAATTGATCCGCAAAGAGTCCCTGATGCCTGATGCGGTGCAATTGCCGACGTTGAAGGCTGACGTTGAGCACCTAAAGGCGGAACGCGAACAACTTGAGCCGCTCATTGCCGACGCCAAAGCCAAAGTCGAGTACGCCAAGAACATACAGAATTGGTTGAATCTCAATTTGGCTCGGTACGAGAAAGCCGTCTTGGAACTGCCGGCGTTGAAGGGCGAAATCGAATTGAGGACGTCTCAACGCGATGCGCTTTTGGAGGAAGGCGAGTCCATAAAGCAGCAGTACGCGGCCGCTCAGCGCGACTTCATTGAATTGCAGAAGGAAATAGGAACCATCCAGCAGCAACTTGAGAAGAAGAAGATTGCTGAAGCATGGCTTCAAAAGAACCTTCCGACTTATGAAGCGGCTAGGGACGAATTGCCCCGGATTCAGCACGATATCGCCGAGGCCAATGACGAATTGCAGGAACGCATCAGCGATCGCGATGAATTACAGACAAGGATTGCGGACCTACATGTGCAACATGCTGAGCTGCTCAACGAAATCGCGCCGGCACGATTGGTGATTGAACAGCGCGATGAGGCCGCGGATTGGCTGGCCGACAATCGGGGGCTCTACGAGGCAGCACGAAGTGAGCTGCCTGTATTGCGAAACTCTGTCGAAGCCGCGCGAGATGCACACGACGAACTAGTCGTAAAACTAGACGCAGCTCGCGAGAAGCATGGAAAGCTCATCGGAATGCTCGCCGAGTTGGAAATTCAATGTGACGGAGCGAGCCAAGAATTAGATCGCATTCGCTCTGAGTTCGGTGGTGCTGAGTCAGAGAAGCAACGAGTCGCTCACGAGATTGCAGAGCTTCAGGCACGACAAGCTGGCATGTTAATTGAGGTCGAGCAATCGCGCGTCCAACGTGACGGTGCAACTGAAAACCTGAAGCAAGTCCGAAGTGAGCTTGATGCCTGTCGTCGTGAGTTGAAGCAAAAGACTGACGACATGGCTGAGCTTGAAAGTCAGCGTGCCATCAAGTTGGAGTCGGCGCAGTTTTTGGATCGGCTCATAAAGAAACTAGAAGCAGACAAGAAGCTGGCCGAAGACGAGTTGAGTCAGACGAAAGCACGACTGCAGCGGGAACTCGATCAGATCAATGCATTGATTGAAGCCGCCGTGAAACGCTGGAGCGATGTTGGACCAACAGTCGGGGCGAATGATGCCAATCGCTTGGCTGAGCTTTGGCAGCCGGTGCTGAGTCGCTCGAACTCTGGCTTCAAAGGTGAGTTCAAGCCAACAAAAGATGATGGTGAGCATGAGGCACTGGAACGCACCAGTCAGCATTTGCAGCGCATCGGACTGCGGTTTGGCAAACGCGTGCTCCATGCGTTTCACACATCGCTCAAGGTGGCCGAGATGTCGCCGCTCGTCGTGTTGGCCGGCATCAGTGGGACGGGCAAAAGTGAGTTGCCGCGACGCTATGCAGAAGGCATGGGTATGCACTCGCTGACGTTGGCCGTGCAGCCGCGTTGGGACAGTCCGCAGGACATGTTCGGCTTCTACAACTATCTCGAAAGCCGATACCGCGCCACCGAGTTGGCTCGGGCTTTGGTGCAGATGGATCGCTTCGCAAAAGAGCGCAAAGCGGAGTGGAACTATCCCGCTGAGTGGGAGCAGGAATGCTTGTCGGATCGCATGCTACTCGTGCTGTTGGATGAGATGAACCTGGCGCGGGTCGAGTACTACTTCAGCGAGTTTCTCAGCAAGTTAGAGACGCGACGCGGCATCAATCCCAACAACCCGATTGAGCGGAACAAGGCCGAAATCCAGCTCGAAGTTGGATTACAGTCTTTGCGTCGCGAAGACGGAAAGGCCGACGGGTCCCAGAAGCCAACGTTGCCGCTGTTTGTTGATCGCAACGTGCTGTTTGTGGGCACGATGAATGAAGACGAGTCGACTCAGACGTTGTCCGACAAAGTGGTTGATCGCGCCAACGTCTTGAGGTTCGGCAAGCCTCAGAAGCTGGGAGCGGATGCGTCACCGACCAACAGTAAGCCGACTGAGTCATGGTTGTCGTTCGACACGTGGGAGAAGTGGATCGTCGACGAGGACAAGCTGAGGTCAACCGTGCGCGACGAGTTCAATGGTTGGGTGCATGAACTAAATCACGCGATGCAAGAAATTGGTCGGCCCTTCGCCCATCGAACTCACGGCGCGATGCTCTCCTACATCGCGAACTATCCCGAGCCCGATCAATACAAGCTCGCGATGGCCGATCAGATCGAACTGAAGTTGTTGCCTAAGTTTCGAGGCCTCGATCCGTCGGACTCGAAGGTGAAGTCAGCACTTGGAACGATGCAAAAGCTGGTTGAGCAGATGGGCGACGAGCGGTTGCTGCAAGCCCTGCGCGAGGCATCAAAGCAGTCTGAGCATCACTTTGTGTGGCACGGTGTCGATCGGACGGAGGAATCATGATCGTCGCGTCGAATTCCTGGGACGATGCGGCGTCTTCGGTTCTCGATGCTGAGGTCAAACGCGAGCATGCCGTTAATGGCGGGCGACCTTGTCTCGTTGTGAATGGCCCCGAAGCACATGTCGCGTGCGATGTGATGGATGACGCTCTGCCCTGCGTCGCTCAATGGAAGGACTCAGCAGAGTGCGAGTGGCAACGCTTCGAATTACCGGGATCGAATTCGGAAGACATTGGCTCGGAACAACTGCGTCTGTTCGTGACGGCCAATGGCGTTCGACTCAACAGCGAGCTTGTTGAGATCACCGGGCAGCTTCAACGACTGCGACGTGAGGACTCAGAGAACGGCGAGGCGCATTCGGCTGAGACGGCACCCACTGAGGAGCAGGGTGCGACCGCGAGCGAAGTGGCTCTTGAAGGTAGTAGTCACATTCTATGTGCCGTAACCAACGCGACGACGGATGGCACACGGAGTGTGCCTGCTACTTTCGTCGAGACCGCATCCCTCGCGATCAAGCGGCTGATCGACCAGCACGTTGATTGGGTGCATCGGCTGTTTGAGCAAGTTCCTGACGTGCCTCCGACCAATGCGTGGCAAGGCGCTTGTGGCGGCATCGTGATGCGGCGATTGAATGATGCCGTCGACGTTTGGCGGCAGGTCACCGAGTCCGACGAGCCGCGCATGGCGCTGATCGTGAAGCTGTCCCGCGAACTGCCGACAATCTTAGAGCGAGTGTGTCGGCATCCTCGTCGAGTGCTGCGGCGCGAGCGGCAGATGCAATGCCTCGGTCGAGTGCGCGAAGTTGATCCCGGTTGCTTGAGATGGTTAGCGCGGCAGCCGGGTCTCTCTGTGGCTGAACGCGCGGGATCGCGACAGCAGGTGCTGGCCATCGTTCGCGTTGAAGACGTCGATACTCCTGAGAATCGAGTCGTGAGAGATCTGCTTGCTCGCGCGTCTTTGGCTTGTGCTCATTATGTTCGTGAGCATCGCGGCGTCGAGCATGACCGAGTGCGGGACGTCAAACGGTTTCGACGTTTGATTCGATCCTTGATGAAGTCCTCACCGATCACTGAGGCCTCGCAACTCGTAGGTATCCCGCAGCCCAACTATGTCCTGCAGATGGATCCCAACTACTCGACGTTATGGGACGCGTATCTGCAGCTCGTGAAACAGCAGCAACTCGAAGACAACGTCTGGCGTTGGCGACAACGACTGTTTGCCGAGCATGTGCAAGTCGCCCTCATCGCGGCGCTGCAAGAACTCACAGACCTGAGTCGGTCACATGGCGGCGACTTGATCCTGCAGCGCGAGCAGTTCGCGGGGCAGTTCATTGATCGGCGCTCGGCATTGGGACCTTGGCTATTGAACGAGCCACAAGCAGCACGTTGCGTGGACCTCGTACGCGGCGACCAGCTTCAGCAGCACCCGTTGATCCCGCGCAGCGTCGCGGGACTCGGGCCTGATTTCGTTCTGGTCAATCGAAAGAGTGCTTCCGGTTGGAAGTCACCGAAGAGCCATTTCGAGACGCACCTGTTCGCAGTATGGACGGTATTGGATTTCGACTTGGGTCTTGATCGGTCTGAACATCGGCTACTGTCGCTTGATGAGCGATTGGCGGATTTGAAGCTCGATGTGCCGCTGAAGGGATTGTTGGTGCAACCGGATGTTGAAGTTGAACGCCCGTCGCAACTTGAGTTGGAGCATTGTCGGACCGTGCGACTCACGCTGCCGTTGCAGCAGCATGTCGCGAGCCTCGTTGCTCAGTTGAATTGGGCCTGGGAGGCGCTGTGTTGAGCGAATCTCTCTCAACGCCATCCAACGACCCAGAGTTACCGCGTGTCGTCGGGATCTCGATCGAGCCCTTGCAAGTGGCTTGCGTGAGTGGTCCTTTTGAAGCCGATGACAGCGGCGTTGTCACCGCTAAGACCGAAACGCCGCCGTGCATCTTGCTGCCGCGATTGCATCGCGAACCGTTGCGACTTCAACAATCTGGCCCGCAACATCCGCGAGGCACTGGCGACGTCTGGCCGCCCGAAGCGAGCCTGCCGGATGACATCTTGCAGAGTCCGATCGTCCCGATGGGGCTCGTGTGGAACGCGCTGTCGCGCGAGGCTCTTGCGAGCTGGTCATGGACAACGCCTGAAGGTCAGACGCACTCGGCAAGTCCCGCTGAGTTAATCGCGGCAGCAGTGGCGGGAGTCGTGCCGCGAGTGATCGCGGGCTCGCCCGTCTTGGTGATCCCAAATGACCTCAAAATGAAGCAGCAGCAGGCAATTATCGACGCGTGCTCGCAACAAGAACTGCGAGTCAAGCTTTTATGGCGACCGATCGCAGCTGCATTGTCTTGGTGCGAGCAACATGCCGCAGCCGTCTTGGCGCAGCATGCATCCATTGAAGGCAGCATTGGCATGTTGCTGGTGCTGCACTTGGGGATCGATCAGTTCGAACTCACGCCTCTGGAACTCGTCGCTAAGAAGCAAGGCCACAAGCGCGTGCTGTTGCCGGCACGACGCCGTCCGAGGGTCGCGACGTTACCCTCTTGCGGTGTCGATTGGCTGATGAGCATCGCGACGGGATCCGTTGCAGAAGCATGGCATGAGTTGTGGACAACGAACTCGATCGAGCAACGACTAGAAGCTCCCGAACGCCCGTTGGAAGCGTTCTTCGATGGCGCCGCTTCGCTGACGTGGAGATCGAGCATCATCAACCAATGGCTGCCGCCTGCGTTATGTCGATCTCAGTTTGATGGTTGGTTGCGGAGCCATCGAAAGGCACTCCCGCAGCAACCGCCGCTGGGTGTTGTTGTCACGGGCGAGTTCGCTCACGTGCCGTTTGCCCGGAAGGTCGCCCTCTGGCGGCATGTGCTGAGCACTCAGGGCATCGGTGATGACGTGCCTCGATTGCTCATTGAGAGTCAGAGTTTGGAAAAGCTCCGGGATGTCTCCGTGATTGGAAGTGGAGCACTGCGATATGCCGCGGCAGTTGCTGCAGTCGACGCCTCGTATCTGGACACTCTTCCGCGCATTCGACTCGATGTGAAAGGGCGCGGCGCGACTTCCAAGTGGCAGGACTTGCTCGATGATTCCGATGAGTTTGTGGTCGGTGGCAAGCTCTGGCGGCGCGGATCTCCGCTCACAGGCTTAGGCGTTAAAGCCGGAAAGCAGCGCGTGGAGCTGACTTTGAACCATGAAGAGTTCGACACGGTTCGACAGTGGGTTGCCGAGTGGCCCAAACCAGCACTCCAAGAAACGGCGATTGAACTGCATGTCTCGCTAGAACCTGCTCAAGGGAATGCGCGTGTGGATGTCATTCCGGTCAATGCCGTTGAGGAGGGCATGCGTCGAATTCCATTGGAATGGCATCGCATGACCGACACAGGTAAGACACCAGAGCAATGGATGGCCGCTAAAAAGGATCGCAGTTTCCCGGCAACACTAGTTCGCGCTGCGAGCGCGCGAATGTGGCGCCCGGCACAGTTGGCCATCGTTCGTTATTTGAGCTCCGCAAGTCGCAGCGACCTCATAGATGTCGTCGACAAGCTAAAGGCCCGTGATCCCTTGATTGCAGTCGTCAAGGGGCAAGAGGCATCGGGAACCGCCGTCTCATCAGAAGGTTTTTCTCCCGATGGTCCGAGCCAGCTTCTCGATCAATTCATTGAGTTACTAGTCGGCAAAATTGGCACAAGTCTTCGCCCGCCGGAGTTATTCGTTCGCGCGATAGCATACTCGTCGACGAGCAGCCCTGCATGGGCGACATTTCTTCGCCATCAGATCACAAGCCAAAGAACTGGATTGAACGCGGACAGCTTGAAGGCTTGCGGCTGGTGTTTGCGGGAGCCTCTCGACATTGCAGCTTTCAGCGAAATCATGGAGCTGTCCTGCAAGCAGGGGCTCTCGGGACCGAATCTCTGGTTACGTGCCTTTGCTGAAATGCTCCGCTATCGCGAAGCCGCGACATATGGGATTCCCACAGATCGCTGCGAAAGATTGACCGAGTACATCCTGAAGATTTTTCGCCAGCAATGCGCTGATCGCAATGCTCACTATATCTTCCGAAATAGCTGCATGTGCATCGTCTATTTGCTGCGACGGAGAGCGTATGACGACGATTTCTTGGCGCTCGACAGCGACCTTCATCATCGGGTCAAGGATGCGTTCGAAAGCGCCCTAGCAGATGTGAGGACGAAGAGGCTCAGACCGATGGGTGGCATCGTCAATCTCGAAAGCGAACTGCGGAAAATCATCGACTTCATCGACAAAGTTGGTGGCGACGAACCAATCGGACTGGCTGAGACTTAGCGGGCAGCGATCAGGAAAAACTAGATCGCGATGGCTCACACAACTTCCCAACGCACGGTGAAGAGCGTCGTCGCCGTCGTTTGGTGGGCCATGCGTTTCTTCAAGCGAGCGATCATCCACTCGCGTTTCTGAGCGGTTTCATCTTCGACATAGTCTAGCTCACGACGCTGTTTCTTCTTCTGTGTCTCCAGTCGAGTCAGCTCTATTTGGATGGCCAATTGCTCGTCAACCGTTGTGGCTTGATCCCTTTTCTTACGAGTCACTTCGATCAACTTCTTGGTCTGCTTCAGAGCAAGTTCTGCGGCGTCTTCTTTGTCTTTGGCCCAGCGTTCGATGCGGTCGCACTCTTCGCGGAAGAGCCTGTTGTTAGCGTCTAGCGAGCGATGAATTTCGCCGTCTTTTCGAACGAGCGTAGCTTGATGAAGTTTGGCTCCGATATCCGTTGCTGGCACTGTGGGGCCAACGACGACGGCTTCGCATTGGAAGAGCTTCTCGCAGGTTTCTTGCTCTAACGAACGCCCTTCATCCGTAAGGCCCGAGAACAGTAAGTACTCCTCTTTGTCGAACGAGTCGATGACCAACAATTGCAACGTCAGCCAGCCGCTGCGTCCCTTGAGTTGTTCGATCTGAGTCAGCTTCTTGCCGAACCCCGAGACATCAAATCGCAAGGTCGAGGTCGGGGTCTCGCAACGCTTGCCTTCATCCAGAACCCACTCTCCCAGTGGATGAGTCATGCGATAGAGGAAGTTGCTGACAACGTTCTCGTGCTCCTTCGAGATGAGTTCATAGTGACCGGCAGCAATCTCTCGCTGCGGGGTGGTTCTCAAGTCGAAGGCATAGCGTGCATCATCAAACGTCGCGCGGTCGCTCAAGATGAAGCGTGTCAATTGCCAGAACTGCCGCTGGATGCGACTAAGGTTCTGCTGCTCGGACTCATTGAGATCCTTGAGCCGTTCATGCACCTCAACGTCGAACTCGTCGAGCATCGCTTGCTTGGCCTTCTCCATGCCCTTCTCGATCTGCGGCTTCAACTCCTGTTGCAGGTTGTCGAAGGCGGCGTCGATTTCTGCGGCAGTGCGACAGGTTCTGAGGATCGCGTGAATTCGCTTCTCGAAATCAACGCCGGCATCGATGGAACCGAGGACATCGTCAGACGCACCAAACACGCCATCAAACAGTTTGAACTTCGAGGCCAATAGTTCCTGCACGCGCTCGTCGGCTCGGTTCCGCTCGTTGAGAAAGTTCACGACGACGACATCGAACTTCTGCCCGTAGCGATGACAGCGTCCGATGCGTTGCTCAATGCGCTGCGGGTTCCAGGGCAGGTCGTAGTTCATGACGAGCGAGCAGAACTGCAAGTTGATGCCCTCTGCTGCGGCTTCGGTCGCGATCATGATCGAGGCATGATCGCGGAAGTGTTCGACCAATGCCGTGCGCGCATCGACAACGCGCGAACCACTGACGCGACCTCGCGAACGGTTCTCCGCAATCCAACGATCAATCAGTGGAGCAACGTCAGGGCCTGAGTTTGATCCATTGAACAGCACGATCTGACCGGCGAAGCCATTCGCTTCCAGAAAGTTCTTGAGGTAGTCCTGAGTGCGGCGGGACTCAGTGAAGATCAGTGCCTTCCGCTCGGCGCCGACGTTGTGCATCGCCCCGAAGCCGTCCTTAATGGCATCTAGGAGTTTGCGGCTCTTCGTGTCGATCGAGATCCCGCGAGCCCACTGAGCAAAGCGAGTGAGTTCCTCAATCTCGCGTTGCAGATTCTTGCGGTCGACCGCCGGGGCGTCGGATGACGAGCCATTGCCAGTCTCAATCTGCTCGCGCTCATCATTCTCATCGAACTCACTGAGCAGATCTTCGTCGTCCAACAGCTCGCTCATGGAAGGCGGAGGCAGACCGTCGCGCAGTCGCTGTAATCGTTCCGACATGCGTTCCAACGTGCGAGCAACCGCTGGCGATGAGGACGCGAGTAGCTTGCGAATCACCATCTCGATGAGTTGCCGCCCCTTCTTTGGCAGCGCCAACGAATCTTCACGCAGCAACCACTGCGAGATCTCTTCATAGAGCTTGTGCTCGTCGTCGGATGGTCGGAACCGCGCCGTCATCGGTCGTCGCGCGGTGTACTTCACATACTCTTTGACGTCGTTGCGCAACGTTCGCTTATAGAAGTGACTCAACCGGCTTCGAAGGTCGTCGATGTCGCCGTTTGCTGCTGTGTACCGAGCTTTGAAGGCATCAATGTCGCCGAAGATCTCGTCACTCAAAATCGTCGAAAGACCGTAAATCTCTAGCAACGAGTTCTGCAGCGGCGTCGCTGTCAGCAGCACTTTGCGCCGACCTTGTAAGGCCGACTTGATGGCGTTTGCTCGCTTCGCATCCGCCTTGTAGACGTTTCTGAGTTTGTGCGCTTCGTCGATCACAACGAGATCAAAGGGAGTTGCACGCAACTCGTCTTCGCGTTTGCTGGCGTACTCATACGAGGTAATCACAACTCGGTCGGGTTGATCGAAGCTCAACCGGTTCTGCGCGTCGATGACTTCGTTTCGCAAATTGAATTTGTCGAGCAGCTCAAGGCTCCACTGCTTGCGAAGACTGGCCGGACAGATCACGAGCAGTCGTCGTCGCCGTTCAGCCCACAACTGACAGAGGATCAAACCCGCTTCGATCGTCTTGCCCAAACCGACTTCATCAGCCAGCAAGGCACCTGAAGAAAGTGGGTTCTTGAGAGCAAAGACCGCCGCTTCGACCTGATGCGGATTGAGATTCACACAGGCATTGAACACACCCGTCGAAACTCCCGCCGCTCGGTGTTGGCGCGTCAGTTCGTAAGCGAAGTAACGCGCATGAAACCCTGTTGTCATTGAGCAACTCAGTTCTAGGCGTGGACGCCGCCATTGAATTCTGCCGCATCATGATGCAGTAAACTCAGTTCGCCGTGCATCGACAACGAACTCGGTTCTCACGGCGTTTGCTTGTGTCTCATTGTGTTGTTTAATCCGAGACTGGTCGCTCCTACCACTGACGCAAGAGATGCGGTCGCCAGCATCTGATTGCTTGAGACTTGCCGAAAAACGCGTGCTTGGAACAGCGGCAGTTTGGCAATCCCATGCCTAGCAGCCCGTCAAAAAGATCTCGACACCCTTTGACATCTAAGAAAGAGGCGGTCACGAAATCGGGACTGTTACTCCAAGTTGGGCGAGAGAATTCGTGTTGCCTCAGCCGATGGGCAGCAACACGACGAAGTGTAGGGGAATCGACCAGCACGCACGCCAGTTGGCGATCTCGCTACGAGACGAGAGCGGTGATGTGGTCCAAGCACGGCCTGCCGTCTGCCGTTCGTACACGCGCTTCGCAGTCCATGCGCCAGCCGTCGACGTGGCGATCGGCTCGTAACGATCGAAGTCGAACACGACGTGTGTGACGTGTCCGCCCCGCTTCCGGGTGCGGGCTCTGTCCCATTCATTGGCGATAAAGTGCTGAAATGCCGTGATGAGGAACGCCCGAAGCGGCCTCGTTCGCGTTGGGCCTGAGCCAGAAACTGCTTTTCCAGTGGCCGCGCAAAGAACTTCTGAGTAAGACCCTGGGCCTGATGCACGTCGCTCACGCGACCCTGATAAGCGTTACTGCCTCAGGTCGTAGCGGCTTCAGGGGTCAGATCTCAAATCGTCCAGAAACTCCGAGCCAGGCTTTACGCATGTGACGAGTAACTGATCCCTGGCTCGGGTGCAGGCGACGTACAGGAGATGTCGCTCGGTGTCGTAGACCTCTTGAAGGTCGGCATCGTCTCCAACGGTCTCAATGCGATGTTGCAGCGGGATGACTTCGTCGTCACACGCCATGACTGCGATGGCTCGAAACTCCAAGCCTTTGGCTAAGTGCATCGTGCAGATCGATAGGAATCCGCTGGTGACTTCGACATGCTCGTCGAGCACTTTGCAGGGAACTTTTGCCTCGCTTGCCGCGGCTTTGGCACGATCCAGTTGGGCATCTGATCGAACAATGATGCCAAACTCATGAGGCAATACGCGGGCCTTGGACAACTCCGAGATCCATTGCCCAACCGTCTTAATCTCTTCCTTCTCGTTCTTCAGTTCCTTGATTGTCGGTGGTGGCCCATTGAAGACTGAGACTGTGTCGCTGCGATCTTCCTTGTTCCCGTCGATGTCAACCAACTCGGGACCGAGCAGTCGATCGGCCTGTGTGCGAATTTGATGAGACGTCCGATAGTTCACACGCAGAGTTCGTGAACGGCCTCGGATGTCGACGCCCAGTGACTTCCAGGAGAAGGGCTGCTGGAAGATGCGTTGGCCGATATCGCCCGTGAAGAACAAGGCATTTGGTCGATCCGCTCCGAGTGCGGCACAGAACTTCAAATGCGAAATGCCAATGTCCTGAGCCTCATCCACCACAACGTATTCGAACGGCTGCTTCTTGCTGGCTGCCACTGTCTTTGCCAACGCGGTGAAGAGACCGTCGCGAGTGACCAGACTTCGAGCTTTTAATCCGTTGCGAACGCGATCGAAGATCGACCACAGCAAGAGACGCTGTGCTTCAGGCAGCCGAGTCTTGCGACCGAGTCGGGCCACATCTCTGTACGACTCCCAACTCTCCAGTTGCCAGGCATCGACAATCTGGTCCCATTCCGTCCGCAGGAAGTGCAGGCTGAATTTGTGGCCGCCAATGGCGTCGGAAGCCTCTTGCAACAACTCACGGATGACCTTGTCACTGGCAATCTCGGTGGTGCCAATCTGGGCCTTATGCAGACGCAGCCCGATGGCATTGAGAGCATGGACATCAATGCGTTCTGCGAGACGCGGTTCTCCGCTAATGAGCCTGTGCAGCTTGCTTCGCAAGGCGTTGGCCAGGATGTCGGAGAAGGTGGTGAGCAAGACTCGGGCTTCGGGACTCTTCCGTGCCAGATACACCGCGCGATGCAGTGCGACGATAGTTTTGCCGGTACCGGCCGAGCCTGAGACGCGTGCCGGGTCGTTGAAATCCTTCTCCACCCATTGGCGTTGCTCCGGGTGTAAGAAGACGGTCCATTTCTCCCAGGGGTATTCCAAGGCTCGCTGCAACTCTTCCACGTTGGTCATGACGCGGAAGCGGCGTTGAGCATCCGGGTGATCAAAGGGGTTCGCGGTTGCGAGGGCTGGTTGAGTGACTCGTGGCTTCCCTCCCGTCGCCAGTTCCAGCAGTGCTTCAGATGCCTCAGCAGGCAGATGGTCCGCCAGACTCAGCAATTCTTCTTCGGTTGCGGCACGGACATCGGCTAGCCATTCGGCCGGAACTCCATACCCCAGCAGATCGTCGTCGGAGAGTTTGTTGAAGAGCGGTTTCTTGGGCGAGACCGGCTTTGGAGTTTTGACTTCCACATACTCGGGGATCAGGACTTGCTGCACAGTCTCGCGAATCTCGACCAACTGCGCAGCGCCGGTCTTCGGGTGAGTCTGCAGCTTCCGGCATTTCGCCCAGTCATAGGCTTTGTCGTGATGATCGACATAGCACAGCAGCAGACTCCCCGTCGTCTGGTGAACAATCAATCGAATGTCGATATTCACTCGCACGGACCAGAAGTTCTTGTCCTTCGCCTTGTCGAGTTTATGAAAACTCATACCCGGACTGGCGGGGTTGAGCTGCAAGTCGAAGGCCGTTGTCTTCACAGCCTTCTGCTCGTCACCAGCGAGTCTCGACAGGCTATCGGTGAACGTGTCGGCAATCAGGAAGTTCATCAAATTTGCCTCAATCGTCCCATTCTTCGGTAGCCCAAGCCAGGAGTTCATCCTCGCGCTGCTCTATCGCATTACGGTTCCACCCATGACTTTCAATGGTATCTGCAACTTCGCCAGCGATGAGCAAGCCGGTCTTGCGGTAAGAATCCGCTTTTACGGTCGCGTCCGACGCGAGGAGCTTTGAATTCAGCTTTGGTGGAAGCAGCACCAGGTTCCCCAGCCGATGCTTATACCTCGCAGGAGCCTTGCTGTTGGCCCAGATATGCTCAATCGAGTCCGACGGGCTGACCATCCAGATTTTTTCCCATTGCTCGTTTCGGAAATTCAGATTCTGGCTCTCAGCGAGGTGCTCTTCATAGCGGTAAAGAAAATACCGCAGCTCGTTCTCCCAGTCTTCGTAGCAATTGGTATTGCGTAGGCACGCTATTGCATTCTTGATAGGAAAATCTTTGCCAATATCTTCGATCTCTTGGTGAATTGATCTCACTGGCAGCGACTCGTTGACGACGCGCCAAGCCAACCGCACGAAGTCCCCGACTCTGGTGCGTGCATCAAATTTCATCATTCCGTAGATTCTGAAGGAGACTTTCTCCCATCGTCTCAGCAGAGACTTTCGATCTAAGGGTTTAATGTCCTCTCGCAGGTGAATTGCGACCGCGAGTAGTCTAGCCTGAGAAATTCGAGTTACCGCGTTTATCCGGAAGTTGGCTATAACTGCATCACAAGCTTCGGTAACTCGAAGAAGCCAGTTCGCAATGTTACGTATTGACTTTCCAGTTGTCGCCTGAATCCGGAGGGCTTCGACAGCATCATCCTCGCCAAGCGGACGTCGTGGAGCATCCGGGGCACAAAGTGTCGCGGCATATCGCAGAGCTTCAGTGCTCATGCCCTGCCGCAACCCAACCAAAGAGTAGATTTGACGCCATGCTGTGTGCAGGTCGGTAATGACGCCTTTTACGTTCGCCTTCTTCAGCTCGAAGGCGTTCCCCATGAGAATGCTTTTGAGTCGATCCAGCCATGACACATCCAAACCGCGACTATTGAGCACCTCGAAGACCGTGTAGACCGTCTGCTCGTCATTGATCTCGTGCAGCAAGAAGAAGAGGCGATTCTTGAGAAGAGCCGCAAGGGTCAAGAGCGACTCACCGTCGTCTTGCCACTTCTTGACGAAGCCTTGGCATTCTTCAATTGCAGACAGTATCTCGCGGTCTGCCATTGTCTTTGCCGTTTTGGGTTCCGGCGTCAGCCCCTTCCTCAGAAAGTTCGCAAAATAGTGGCTGCTGTCATGGTTCGTCTGCAAAAGCAAAAGCTCGTCTCCCTCGACCTTGACGAGCAATTCCGATAGTTCCTTCGCTAGATTAGATTCAGATTTGTCGGTCGCACTCAATGACCGTTTTATTGTGTTCATCAGGATGATCAGAGTCGTCAGCCGCTGCTGCCCATCCACGACCTCCATCACATGGAACTCATCTGTACCGAGAGAGGGACGCCGAAGCGGAAGCCCGGCCGGCCACGGACGCCGGACGACATCCGTGAGCTCGTGTTGCGTCTGGCGAAAGAGAACTCGTGGGGCTACACCCGGATTCTTGGCGAGCTCCGGAAACTGGGGATCAACAGCATTTCCCGTCAGACGGTGAAGGTGATCCTCAAGGAGAACGACATTGATCCCGGCCCGAAACGCGGCAAGGGGACGTGGGACGAGTTCCTAAAGATTCATGCCGACACACTTTGGCAGTGCGACTTCGTGTCGAAGCCAATGTGGACCATAAAGGGACTTGTCGACCTCTACTTCTTGGTGTTCCTGCACTTGGGGACACGGCGGTGTTGGATTTCGCCCTGCACACTCAGTCCCGATTCGGCGTGGGTCAGCCAGCAAGCAAAGAACTTCCTGATAGACACCGAGGACCTGGAACTCACGCCTAAGTACGTGATGCGGGATAACGACACAAAGTTCACGGCGCAGTTCGACGCGGCAATTGAATCGAGCGGGGCGAAGATCAAGCGGAACACCCCGGTGTCACCCAACCTGCGTGCGCACGTCGAGCGGTTCATCCAAAGCCTGAAGCAGGAATGCCTCGAGAAGTTCGTGATCGTGGCCGAACGGCACCTGAACTACGTCAACCGGGAATGGCGGCTGCATTACAATCGGGAACGCCCGCACGAGGCCCGCGGGCATCTGCCGCCGGGGATGGAGAAGCCTCCGGAAGCCAACGAGACGGTTCGGCTAAATGATGTCGTCTATACGACGCGGCTGGGTGGGCTGCTGAAGCATTATAAGCGGCGTGCGGCGTGATGGTCAGTCAAACAAATGGATCGGTCTTGTCGATTGTGAAGCGAGGCGGACAATGCGACCGCGGCATCACTCCGGCCGTAGATCGAGCATGACCTTTGCCTTTTCGGCATCCGTAAGGACTCCGACGGAACCGTCGTCAGCGATTTGATCTTGAGTGACTTCCTGCTCGACATCCTCAGGAAGCGTCCCGAGTTCCCGTTTTTTCGACCCGATCAGGATTTGGAACCATTGATCACGCTGCATGACTGTGTGAAAGATCCTCTCCTCGTAAGTGCCCTTCAGCATGAGAAATCGCACGTCGATGAAACAGGCCGCATCGCGCCGCGCGCCCATCCATCCCATTCGATCTACGCGGCCCTCGCGCTGTTCCATCCGTGCGGGATTCCATTCGAGGTCGTAGTGGATGACGTACCTGCATTGTTCCTGGAGATCGATGCCTTCTTCACCCACCTGGCCCACGAGGAGGGCGAACGGGTTGTGTCTGCGATTAAAGTTGCGACGGTGCGCCTCTCTGAGGCGGGCGTTTTCGCCATCAAACCGACCCGCAACGTCGATCGACTTCGACTCCTCCAGTTCGACGATCAAGTCGCGTTCCGCATGGTCGAGCAATGTCTCATGGGAGGCGTCGTCGTGGGGTGTGTCGTCAAGATAGCGATTGATGATGTCTCGAACGGTCTTGATGACGTCGTCGGTGATTTCTTGCGCTACCCAAGTTGCAATCTCTGTGTCACCGAGGGAGGGACAACTCCGCAGGAGGTCAATGAGCGCGAGCGTCTGGACCGCACGGCTGCGTAGCGGTTCTTGGAAGACCTGGAGGATCGACTGGCCGCGGTATCCTTCGAAATCTTTGTGCGTGAACTCGTATGGTACGCGCCGCCACTCTGAAAACTCTGGATCGTTCTCCAGTTCCTGCTCGGCACGCTCTAGGTGCTGATTGACAGCCCGCCGAACCCTTGAACTGAGGTCGTCGCGGTTTGTCTGTCTCGACGCCAGGAGTTCGCCGAGATACTCCTCAAACTTGCCCCGCAGAAGCTCGTCAAGGATCTCCTTCAATTGGCGCGCGGTGCCGCGGATGAGCTTGTTGAAGATGAGCACTTTTGAGAACCACGCATCCGGTGTCTTCTTCAGCATGCGGATTTCTCTGTCAACTACGCCGCCGACCACGGCAACGAGCGCGGCCACCTTGGGATGCAGTTTGCCGTCCTGATTCCAGCGATCGACAAGGGCTCGAAGACGTCGTGCACTATCGAGGTCTCGCTTCAATAGCTCCGAGGCGGCAATCTGGGGGTACGACGATAGACCTTGGCGCAGATCGGTTGGGATGAATGTGCGTTTCATGTCTCCGTCAGTGGCGCGCTCGGTAACGTCCTGAATGACCTCCCGGAGCTCGAGGTAAAACAGCGTATGTTCCCCCTCGAAGGGAACAAGCGGAGACCTCCGAACGCGCTGCTGCAGATCTTCATCGAGTTTGCGAAACTCCGACGGCTCGAATCCTTCTGCACCGCGCTCGACGAGAAAATAACGACGTTCATTCTGGCTCTTTGTGTTCCGGATCAGAAAACGGCGCAGAAGCGATTGAAGCCCTCGATCTGTTGCTCCGCCGTTGAGGGAGTCCTCGTCGCGGAGCCGCTGGAGCAGCGTGACCTGATGCTGCCGCAGAGGATCGTCTGGAGTGCGGTCACGAAGTTCGAAGAAACGATCCAGCGCCCGGACGAAGTTCTTGAGACCGGCTTCGATCGTCTCCAGAACGGTTTGATCAGCCCTCACCAGAGCGAGGAGGTTGACCATTTCATGTGGCGTGAGTTCGAACGGCGTGGCGGTGAGGGCAATGATGCGGTCAAAGTCGAGACACTGCTGCGTGTAGTTGCGAATGTCGCCATCGGGCGCAAAGAGAAGATAGGGTCGATTACCCCGAGCGTAGTGGTGGGCCTCATCGACGACCACGACGTCCCAGTGCGTCCCCCAGATTTGACGAAGCAGTGTCGAAGACTGGCGTTTCTCCTCCTGCAGGAGCTTCTCGTTCACAACATACAGTCCGGGAGGAACCTGATGTCGGCCGTCAACCCGCTGTCCGCGAACACCCGCTTGCCGCAGTTCCCTGGCGGTCGCGCGATTGTCTATGCAGCGTACTTGGTGGCCGAAGAGCTCGCGCGCGGGATGTGTCTCAGGCAGGTATCTGGGGAAGCCGCGGCCTGCGCGAGTCGAACTCGTCTCTTCCTCCCATTTCCGAACCAGCGCAGGCTTGCAGAGCACCAGCACTCGCTGCACCGACTTGCGTCGGCGCTTGGCGTGAGCGCACAGGTGGCAAACCACCGCCAAGGCTTCATACGTCTTGCCGAAGCCCACCTCGTCGGCCAGCACAACCCCTCGTTGCTGCTGCATGAGCAGACGCCGCAATGCTGCGACAACCACTCGCTCCTGGTCCGCATGGCCTTGCCCCAGCGGAATACTTGAGGCAAGGTCGAGGATATCCTGCTCAGTGATCATGGCGTCGCTCCCCTTTGTAGCGCGACCAAGATCTGCTGCGCATGAACTCGGGTACCCGCCGCGTAAATCCCCAGTGCTGAATCCTCAAAGCGGTCGAGCCAGTCGACGGCGTGAGCAAGCCGATCCGCGATGCTGAGTTCCGCTGCGATTGCCGGCATGCGTGCCTCCAAAGCCGGCGACGCATTTTCAACAATCACTCGTGTGCCGCGAAGAAGCCGCTCCAGCAAGAAGAGGCGGCACTCGCGTGTGACGACGACTGCGCGCGGCGACCTCTTTTCCGACGTTGATCGACATGCGTCTCTCCTTGTGGGGTTCTCGAAAACCGTTAACCGTTAACCGTGGTGACCACTGAGCACGGTCTCCGTCGGAACCTCAAGGCATGTCTTGGTTCCGTCTGCCGACTCTTCGTCGCTCCAGACGATCTGGTGGCGAAGCCGGAGAATGGCCGCCGCGAAAATGCTCGCGAGTTCCGCGAGCCGGGTGTCTTCCGATGAGGGCTCGCCGACGGTTTTGCGCATAGTGTCTCCGGCGTGGTGGCCAATCGCGGCCAACAGGGGACCAACCAGACAGCGGTCTGGCGGTAGCGGGAAGGTCTCGGGAGCGAATTCATCGCCCTATCCGTAGAGCTACCCGACGCCGGTTCGAAGTGACGAAGCAAGGGTCCGAAAGGGACGGGGTTGTTAACTCCGAGAGGGGTGTTTACGCGAGAGTTCGAGAGTTTTGGACAGAGATTCCGGGGTCCGGAAGAGACCATCCGGGTGTCTTCCACTGCCCGGTCGGACTCTCACTAAACAGAGAGCGCCAGTGAAACCGGCGGGGTGACGAAACGTCTTGCGGAAAAGGCGGAAACGAAAAAACGCCGAGAAGTGAACCTCTCGGCGTTTTCCGTGAACTGGTCTGTACTGCGAGTACGCAGAACAGAAACGATCTCCCCGTGCAAAACCCTTTTCGAACCATTCTCTGTTTTGCCGCCGCCAAAAGTT
>CAYLTY010000091.1:0-30745 GCA_964386705.1 uncultured Planctomycetaceae bacterium | reverse complement strand
CCCAAACTCTGCCATTGGAACTCGCCGTCCGTTTACGTTCTTTGTCAGCCTCTTAGTGGCAGACCTTCACCACATGCTTCACCGGCACCTTCACGGTGATGTGACGCACCACCTTCTCCTGATAAGGCTTGCCGCAGTGGTCGTACTTGGTGACCCACTCGACGACTGGCTGAGTCTGGTATTCGTAGGTGATCACGGTCTTGTAGTAGCAGTTCTGTGGCTGATAACCGTAGTACCCGGCCGCGGCTTCCGTCGCATTGACGCTCATCGCGAGACCGGCAACCAACATTCCACAGGCGACTTTCTTGATCAGGTTCATGGCGTTCCCTTTCGATTCATTCTGAGCTGATTTGTTTGTGTTTTGAGTTGAGGCTGCGTGCCTCACACCCAGGGGAACGAGACCAGTTCAAAAACCTTCCCAGGAATTCCGTCGATTCCGAAAGTTTCCCATGTCGGGTTGCAGGCGCCGATGGAGTTGTATCGCACGCGGCGAACAGAACTCCTTGCTGTCCAATGCAATAGGCATCTCAAAAGAGAGAGATTTGGGACGAAATTAAGTCCCAAGCTTCACTACTTGGAAGTTGACTGCGCCTCAGCCGCGAGGCTCGCCCTTTCCGAGTTTGTTCGTCCCTCCCCAGCCGTCATCCGCTCGGCTTTAGCCGCCGCCAGTCCTGGTTCCGGTTGCGGCTGCTTATGGACGAACTTTGGCCGGACCGGATTTCCGGAGAATTTCTGGTACTTCGGAGGGAATTCATGTCGGACGATCGGCGTGTTTGAGCATTTCTTCGAGGACGAAGGTGATTGGTCAGGCCTCGCGTGTCGGGTCACGCGACTTGGCCGTCACTTTCGTCTGCAACGCGCGCTTCGAACTCGACCACGATCGCCGGGTGCGCTGGCTTTCAGAAATTGGCTATGTACGAGCGAACACGGCTCGGAAGATTCGTCAACGAGAACTGCTTGGTTGGTGTAACTCATTGCGATGTAAGCATTTTCGGAATGGGATAGGCCCAGGCGGCTACAATAGGAAATCGCAGACATCGACTGGATGTTCGGAGGAGCCGAAGCCTTCAGTCGGGGTTGCTGCTCAAGATTGGCAGGTGACAAAGCTGCGCGGGCTAGCCAGCGACGTTGTGCGAGACCATTCAGGCCACGCACAGCGACAACTCGGGTGTCGGGTCCACAGCGGGCAGTGGACTCGACACCATCGAGTTTGACTCAACGTTTTGCATTAGCGGTCCTGCGATGCTTGTCTCCCGCGTTTTCTGAAATCAAATTCTGATCGCGGCACTCGGTGGTGTCGGCCCGACTTGGCTGTGGAGACATCGCGATGGTTCGAGCCCGATTTTTGGATGTTGCGGTCGCCTGCGCGCTTCTCAGCCAGGCGGGGTGCGGCGGTGAGTCGCGGATGTGGGAACTCGCGGTCGAGAACCGGAGTGACGCCCCTTGTTCAGTCGCGATCGGTTACGGCGAAGATGGCAGTCGGTCGGCGCGCGTCGAACAGTTGCCGAAGGGGCCGCCGCAGGTGTTGGTTGCCGAGCCTGTGGAAACACCGCTCCGTTCCGTCACTGTCAAAGTCGGCGAGAACGAACAAGCCCTCAAACCGGATACGAGGCTGACGAAGGGTAAGAGATACACCGTAGTCATCGCCGGTGACGGTAAGGCATCAGTGGTCGCTGCGGACAAGTGACTGTGGGGTGAGCGGCCAGGCATCAGCCGTGCTGCACTGAGCGATGTTGTGGGGGTCACGAAAACGACCGGAACTCCTTACCGCTAGGTGCGATAAGGAGTTCCGGTTGAGTTGGTTGATTGAGATGTCTGGCAGTCGGTTAGCGGTAGCCGCGATACCCGTTGTTCGAGTAGCCGCCGCGTGGGTACTGAGGTTGGAAGCGCGGCGGGCAGTGATGATGGTGGTTGTGGTTGTATCCGCCGTTGCTGAATCCCCCATATCCGCCGTAACCCTGTGGTGCGAACCGGGGTGAACCGTAGCCAGGGTTCTGATACTGCGGCTGTGGACGGTGCTGTGGGGCGTAGCCGTAGCCATGATGAGCACTGGCGACGCTGGCACTCATGACCAGAGCGCCGCAGCAGAGGACACCAACTTTTGCCAACCGAGTGAGAATGTTTGCAGACATGATTTGCTCCAGGGCAATTTGGGAGGCCGAAGACTCGTCTCAGAGCAACCTGCTCTGAGGTGTTTGGCGATTCGCTCCCGGCTGTTTTGTTCGAGTCGTCGTGATCGCTACACCCAAGGGAACGAAGCCCTGCGAAACATCTTCCCGACGATTTGAGAAATTCTTTGGATCTCTTGATTCGTAGGATGGACGCCTCGTCCGTCCTGGTGGAGCTGGAAGCCAAAGCTGACGAATTCTACTCAGCGTCGACGCGGTCCCCCTCAGCCGGCCTACGGCCATCTTCTCCCCGTTGCAAAGGGGGAGAAGGAAACGCGAGTCGTTGGTAGCAAAGAGGAGCATTCGCTCGAGCGAGGGTCCAAGCTACTTGCCAATAAACAACGAGACGTGTCGCCGCGCTCAATAAATGTGCCAGGCACGCAACACATATAGATGTCAGCCACTATCGCTCGCCGCAGCTCGGCTATGGGCTGCCGGCCCGGCTGAAACAAAATCCGAAAGATTCTCGGGAAGAGATTTGCGGCGTCTCCGTTCTATTCATCGATGGTTACGACGGACACGAACGACGCCCGGACGCAGGTCTTGACGAGACCTTGCGAACGCTGAACAGGGCTCGGTCCGGCGGTGATGAACGTGATCAACCATCGCTCTTTTTCAGCCACCTTCCGCCCGGCCGCATGACGCCCACGGGATGTTGATTGGCTCAGCTTGCTCCACCAAGGCATTTGACCGCGGGGAGATTGTCTTCACTCACTCCTGACCCAAATTGAGGTGTATCATGCTTACTTTGATCAATAAGTTCTTTAAGGCCACGAAGAGAAACGCTCGCAAGCACACCCACGCCGCTGAGGCGCTGGAATCGCGAGAGCTCAAGTCTGTGTCGCAACTGTGGATGAACGGTGCGACGCTGGTTGTCCGAACGGACAATGCTTCGACGAATGTTGCCGTGCGACAGAACGGCTCGAATGTGACGGTCTCTGAAGTCGGTACGACACGCACTTGGAACTACGCCGCGAGCCAGGTTCGCGGGGTCGAGTTCCAAGGTGGTGCTGGCAACGACACCTTCATCAACTGGATCAGCACCATGCCGGTCCGAGCTTTCACCGGTGCCGGTAATGACTACGTCGAAGGCTACTCGGCCAACGACTACATGGATGGCGGTCTGGGGAACGATACGCTGAAGGGCTTCAACGGCAACGACACCATCTTCGGCAGTGCTGGCGACGACGTTCTGCTGGGTATGGGTGGTAACGATCAACTGGTCGGTGGCGACGGCAACGATCGCCTGAATGGCCGCGAAGGAACTGACTCACTCTGGGGTCAGAACGGTGATGACGTCTTGATCGCGGTCGATGGCGGGACCTCGGATTATGTGGAAGGTGGCGCCGGTCGCGATGCGATCTGGGTTGATAAGAATAGTTCACTGATTGACCGCGTGTTCGCAGCTTCGGTGGAAGACAAGGTGCAGAACCTGACCGGGTTTGCGAACGGAGCTGACCGCACGCTCGACGGTGATCGCATCGCCGACCCACGTGCCACAAGCAACTACACTTACAAATCGTTCACCAACAATCCGCTGTTCTCTCAAGCGGGGCCTCGGCCCACGGATATTCGCCAAGGTGACGTCGGTGACTGCTGGTTACTGTCAGGGCTGGCTGCGATCTCGAACGATTCGCCCAACACTCTCCGTCAGAACGTGGTCGACTTCGATGACGGTACCTATGGCGTGGCCTTGGGTGGTCGGTTCTACCGAGTCGACAACGACCTCGCTGTGACATCCACGGCCAGCACTACGCCGATTTATGCTCAACTGGGTGCTCAGAACAGCATGTGGGTCGCCGTGGTCGAAAAGGCCTACGCTCACTTCCGCACCGGAGCGAACACGATGGCTTCCATGGAAGGTGGCTGGTCAGTGGATGTGAACCGAGCTTTCGGTTCCGTGAGTGCCGGTGAGCGAGAGTTCCTGAACTATGGCAGCGCAGCTGCAATGGCGAACGATATCGCTGCTCGTTTGGGTCGTATGGAAGCTGTCACCATCGGTTTCCTCACTCCACGAACAACGGCGACCAACGGTGCGCCAGTACGTAACAACCACATGTACTCAGTGGCCTCGATAGTCCGGAACGCGGCCGGTGTCATCACTGGAATCGTGCTCCGTAATCCTTGGGGCTTCGACGGGGCGGGTAACGATGCCAACCCCAACGATGGATTGGTCACCATAACTCCCAACCAAATGTTCGGTTTCAACGGCCGAGTCAACTATGGCCGCGTCTAACATCACCGCGAGTGGAAGACGTCAGCCCTGAGCCTTTCGAGACTCGGTCCGCTGACGTCTTTCGCTCGCTTAAGCCATTGCGAACTTCTGCTGCGGATTTGCTACTGTTTTCCCAAGTACAGTTGTCTTCACGTCCGGCCGGGAAACGAATCATGTCTCATCGCTCGTTTGTTGTTGCACTTCTCCTAGCCATGTTCTGGCTGTGTCCGCAGCCAGCCCAGTGCTCGCAAGATTTGCGTGCCGAACTGGGAGAGCTGTCCAAGACCATCAAGAACTTTTTGGACGGACGCTCGGAAGACTCCATCGCCATCGGTCAGTTCACAGGCCCGGCCAACTTCCCGACATCGGCCGGGCCGGGCCTCGTACAAGTGCTGACGGAAGAGCTGCAGAAGCTGAAGGTGACTGTGAAGGCGCGAGCGGCGGTCGGACTTAAGGGGGAATACCGGCTCACCGAGGTCCCCGCTGAGAACGCGGACGATGCCCGCCTGGGTCGAAAAGTGCTGGCCCTCAAAGTTCAAGCGACGCTTGAAGACAGCTTTGGCAACTCGCTGCTGGATGTCGCGTTTCAACGAACGGTTCGAGGATCAACTGGCGTCGCCAACATGATCGGCCTGACAGCGTCACTCGACCCACGTGGCACCGAGATCGAGCGTGACCGCGAACTCCGCAAGCAATTGGTCGACCCCAAGCCCAGCATCAAGAGCTCTGTTGTTCGCAGTCGGGCCGACGGGTTGTTCGGAGTCGAACTGATTGTCGAAGACCGGCCGCGCCCAGCCGAAGAGAAGGACGGTTTGGCTTACGTCAGTATCGTGCGCGGCGAGACCTACGCCGTACGGCTCTACAATGACTCGGACCTGGAGATGGCCGTGCAGCTCAAGATTGACGGCTTGAGCATGTATGCCTTCAGTGAGTTGAGGCAGATCGAAGGCCCGCGCAATGGTGAGCCGCGCTACACGGCCGTCATCGTCGCACCTCACAAGTCAGTGACCATTCCCGGTTGGCACGTGACCAACGAAAAGACCGACAAGTTCCTGGTCACGGAATACGCCAAGAGTGCCGCTGGAGGTCTGAACCACACCGCCAACCTGGGCACGATCACCGCGTCGTTCCAAGCCTCATGGCCCGAAGGGGAGCCTGCCCCCAAAGACGAACCCGGCCGCGCTCGAGGCACCGGCAGCGGCGACGCCACCGGTTTCGGCCCGCGCATCGACCAGAAGTATCAAGAAGTCAAACGCAACATGGGTGTGATCCGGGAAGTCATCAGCGTGCGCTACACAAAGTAGGCGAGCGGGGGATGTCAATCCCCCGAGGGTTCTCGGACTCCCGTCCGGATTCTCCACCTCCCCCTATCCATTTAACGATTGATTGAACCCAAGTCGGACGTAACGCGCGAAAACGCGATTCAAAAACCTCGGGGGATTAACATCCCCCGCTCGCCTGGAGTCACCGTGGACCGCTACTGGTTTCTGACGTGGACTACGTATGGGCAATGGCTCCCCGGTGATCCGCGTGGCTGTGTCACGCGAGTTCGGAACAGCGGTACGTCTCGAATTGAACACGATCAAGTTGGAACACCTCACGACGCAGACATCCCTGAATTGGCGAAGTCGGCACGAAGCACGCTGAAGTGTCCGCCGGTTCGACTGAGCAGCGAGCAGGCAAGAGTGCTGCTCGTCCAGTTTCAGGAAACGACAGCTTATCGGGAATGGTTGTTGGTCGCCGTGGGCATCATGGCGAATCACATTCACATTGTGACCGGTGTCACCGGTGATCCCGATCCTGAGAAGATACTCCAAACCTACAAAAGCTATGGCAGCAGGTCGCTCAATAAGAAGTGGACGAAACCCGCATCTGAGACTTGGTGGACCGAGTCTGGCTCTCGTCGAAAACTCGCGGACGAGGCCGCGATCTATGCCACCATCGAATACATCCGAAACCAGGAGCATCCGCTCCTGATCTGGATCAACTCCATCGAGATCGACTGGAAAACCAAGTAGATGTTTTTGGCGAGCGGGGGATGTCAATCCCCCGAGGTTCTCGAGCCCTCGTGCGGATCTCCACATCGCCCTATCCAACTAACGATTCATTGAACCAAGTCGAACGTAACGCTCGAAAACGCGATTCAAATACCTCGGGGGATTGACATCCCCCGCTCGCCCGTTGTGGCCGGCCACAACAGTGTTTTTATTTACTTCGACGATTTCCTCATTCAAACCAGCCACAACAAGCGGACGGCATCATGAATAGCAAACGCGGCTTGGTGGACAGACTCGGGGGATTGACGTTCCCCGTTCGCCTGGCAGTGCTGATCGCGTGTTATTGGACGAGCGTCGCTCAGGCGGCAGAGAAGCCGATCCTGGTGCTGGATGCGGGCGGGCACACCGACAGCGTCCCGATGGTGCTCTTCACGCCGGACGGGAAGCAAGTCATCTCTGCTTCCAAGGACAAGACGATTCGTATTTGGAACACGGCGACGGGGGAGATGCTGCGAGTGCTGCGGCCACCCATTGGCGAAGGGCGCAGCGGAAACCTCTACGCGGCTGCGCTGTCGCCGGACGGGCAGACCTTGGCTGTGGGAGGTTTCGGAGCCGTAGAGAGTGACTGTCCGATTTACCTCATTCAACTTGCGACAGGACAAATTCAGCGGATTCTCAGAGGGCATGGGGGGGTGGTCGTCGACGTCGCATTTTCCCACGATGGCAAGTTGCTGGCGTCCGGCGGGCTGGACACCACAGCGCGGCTTTGGAATGTGGACAGCGGCGCCTCGGTGCGTATCCTCGAAGGCCATATCAACGCGATTTATGACGTTGCCTTTGCGCCGAATAGCACGCGCCTCGTGACTGCCTCGGCCGATGGCACAGCGCGCATTTGGATTGTGCCGGCTGGGACACCGGGTCCGGTGCTCTCCGATGCGTACGAAGGAAAGCTGGTGGGGGTCCGGTCGGTGGCGTGGAGCCCAGACGGAAAAAGTATAGCCACAGGCTCCGGAGATCAGCTCCTTCGTCTATGGAATTACGACGGAACGCTGCGGCAGCGATTCGGGCCGTTTGGCGACACGGTGACCTCGGTTGCCTTCACGCCCGATTCGCGCGAGCTGTTGTTTACGCGCGGCTACGATCGGCGTTCGGAATCCGCCGTGCTCAACCTGGCAACAGGCAAGGAACGGGTCAGTTTCACGCGCCACACGGCAGGTTCCTGGGAAGGCGCACTGTCGCGCGACGGGACTCTCGCGGTGACGTCCGGAACGCTGGGGGAAGAGCTTTACCTCTGGCAGACCGGGGACGGCAAACTTTTGCACCGGCTGGGCGGCAGGAGCCGCGCGACCTGGAGCGCCGCGTGGAGTCCGGATGGAAAGAGCATTGGCTGGGGACACACCGGACGACGCAGTTACAATAACGAAATGCATCCGCTGGAGCGGTCCTTTGACTTGACCAGCCTGGAATTCGGCGCGCGGCCCGACGATCAGTTTCGACGGGCACTCACACAGCGAGAGTCCTTGAGGTTGGAAGGCCCGGTCAGCCCCGCAGTCGTACAGGTCATTAAGAACGGGCAAGTACTCAGCAATTTACAACTGCAAGGCGACAGAGTGACCTGCTTCACGCTGCTGTCCGATGCTCGTGCGGCGGTAGGTGGGATCCACGGCCTCCATCTGTTTGACGTCCAGACTGGCCGGGAACTCCGCTTGTTCAAGGGACACACGGGAGATGTCTGGGCCGTTTCACCGTCGCCGGACGGCCGATATCTGGTCTCGGCTTCCTACGACCACACGTTGCGGATTTGGAGCCTGGACCGCGACGAACCACTCCTCTCTTGCTTCTTCGCTGGGGACGACTGGGTCGTTTGGACGCCCGAGGGCTACTACGCCGCCTCACCCGGCGGTGAGAAGCTGATGGGTTGGCACGCCAACAACGGTCGCGAGCAGATGGCATCGTTCTATCCCGCCAGCCAGTTTCGATCGACGCTCTATCGCCCCGATGTGATCAAACTGTTGCTCTATACCGGCAGTCTCACGCGAGCGCTGGAAACCGCTGACGCCGCACGTGGTCGCATGACCGAGAGGACCGAAGTTGCCCAAGTGCTGCCACCCAAAGTGCGCATCACATCGCCCGTTGCCAATCACAAAGCGCTGCAGAACACGGTCGCCATCCGCGCAACAGCGACGAGCGTTGGCAAACATCCCGTTACCGTGTTGCGGTTGTTGCTCGACGGTCGGCCGTATCAAGGCCAGCGCGGTGTGCAGACCATCGCGTCACCGAAACTCGGTGACGTGAACGGCGAATGGACCATCGAACTCGAACCGGGCAAGCACAAACTGAAAGTGCTGGCCGACAGCGCCGTCAGCCAGGGGATTTCCGAAGAGGTCGAGGTCGTCTATGTCGGCGGAGGAGAACAGGCCGATCAGGTCCGCTTGCCGAAGCTGTACGTCGTTGCGGTTGGCATCAGCGATTATCCGGGCGATCTGAAACTGAGCTATGCCGCCAAGGATGCCGAAGCACTGACCGTGGCTTTGAAATCGCACAGCAAGTCGCTGTTCCGTGAGATCGAAGCGCAGACGATCACCAACGCGCAGGCGACGCGCGCCGCGGTTCTCAAAGGACTCGGCTGGTTGCGGTCGAACATGACGCAGAACGATTACGGCGTCTTCTTCTTCGCGGGACATCGCGAGTTTGATAACGATGGCAGCGTCTACTTTCTGCCGGTTGATGTTGATCCTCAGGACTTGCTCACCACCGCGATTGGCGACGATCAGTTCAAAAAGGCCCTGGCCGGGATCCCCGGCAAGATGATGACGATGCTGGACTCCTGCAACTCGGGAGCGGTGGCCGGCAGCCAGACGGGCAAGCGCCGCGCAGCGGGTTCGTCGCTCACCGACGATCTGGTCCGCGATCTCGTCACCGACGAAAACGGCGTGGTGGCTATGTGCTCGTCAACCGGGCGTGAGTTTTCGCTGGAGAACAACGAACATCGCCAAGGCAACTTCACGCTGGCGCTCGTTGAAGGTCTCTCGGGCAAAGCAGACTTCAACAAAGATGGCGTCGTCTATTTGAACGAACTCGACACGTACGTCACTGATCGCGTGAAGGAATTGACGAAGGGTCAGCAACATCCCGTCACCGGCAAGCCGGGTAGCATTCGCTCGTTCCCTTTGGCGAAGCCATGACCAGCGCGAGTTTTGAAACAACTTCGGAGTGAAGGCATTCCGTTCGGGAGGCGACTATGCGACCGATGATGTTGGCGGTCTGCTTCATCTTGATTGCCAGTGAATGGACCGGCGCGAGAGCACAGGAGACGCAGCGTGCGGACAAGCCGATCCTGGTGCTGGATGCGGGGCATACGGCAACTGTGAACGAGGTGCTCTTTTCGCGGGACGACAAGGAACTGCTCACTTTCTCGGAAGACAAGACGATCCGCGTGTGGGACGTAGCCAGCGGCGAGTTGCTCCGCACGCTCCGTCTGCCGATCGGGATTGGCTCTGAGGGCAAGCTCTACGCTGCCGCTCTGGACTCCGCTGGCACCACGCTAGCGGTGGGAGGAGCGGGGTTCGCGGATAACAAGTGGGGTAACATCTACATACTCTCCCTTGCTAGCGGTCGGATCGAGCGGGTGCTGACCGGACATGAAGCCTCGATCTTTAGTTTGGCTTTCTCGTCCGATGGGCGGCGGCTGATTTCGGGGAGCGCTGATCAAACGGCGCGGATCTGGAACGTGAGCACGGGGCAGACCGAGCAGGTGCTGCGGGGGCATACGGGAATCGTCGGCGGCGTGACGTTCTCTCCCGACGGGAGCCGCTGCGCCACGGCGTCGAACGACCACACGGCTGCGGTGTGGGATGTGGCCACGGGCCAGAGACAGACGACATTGAAAGGACACTCGGCCGAGCTTCGCTGCATCGCCTGGCGACCGGATGGTTTAGTCTTGGCAACGGGGAGCGACGACCAATCCATCCGGCTTTGGTCACCTGAAGGAAAGTCGTATCAGGGGTTCAACAACCTTCAGAAGCGTGGTGTTACATCCGTTGAATTCACAGCCGACAGCCAGCGGTTGCTGTACGCGGCGAACGACTACACCGTTAGCAGAAGTCTTGCTGCTGTGCTCAGTGTCTTCGGGGGAAACGAAGTGTCTCGGTTCGACCAGCACAAGAATTCCATCCGAGCAGGCAAGTTCTCGCGGGACGGGGCGTTGGTTGCCACTAGCGATACAATTGCTGAAACCTTCCTGTGGAAAGCGGCGGACGGCACGCGTGTGCAGAAGTTCGTCGGCCGGGGACGTGTCCCTTGGTCCGCCGCTTGGAGCCCCGTAGGCACTCGAATTGCCTGGGGGACGACGATGCAACCAACCACGCTCAATGCCCGCGGCCCCCTTGAGCGCACATTCGACTTTAGCACCCTCGAGTTCGGCCCCGCTCCGGACGACCGATTCGTCCGCGGTCAGCATGAGCGCGGTGGCCTGACGCTCCTCCCCACTATTGTCACCCAGGTCGGCCTCGTATCACTTCTCGTACGCCAAGGGGAGCGCATGCAGGCTTGGGTGATGTCCGATTCTAACGATCCAATTTGGTGCTATACATGCCTCGCCGGTGACCGGGCCGCGGTCGGATCAGAATTCAGCCTCCGCCTCTTCGACATCCGCACTGGCAAAAGACTCCGCGAATTTCAGGGGCATACGGGTACGATCTGCGCCGTCAGCTCATCCCCCGACGGCCGCTACTTGCTGTCCGCCGCTAACGACATGACGCTGCGCGTTTGGGATCCAGGCCGCGACGAACCGCTGCTCTCGTGTTTCTTCACGGACAATGACTGGATCGTCTGGACTCCTGAAGGCTATTACGCTGCTTCGGCTGGTGGAGAGAAGCTGATGGGCTGGCATATGAACAACGGTCGCGAGCAGCTGGCGTCGTTCTATCCAGCCAGCCAGTTCCGCTCGACGCTCTATCGTCCCGACGTGATCAAGCTTCTGCTCAAGACCGGCAGCGTCGAGGGAGCGTTGGCGGAAGCGGACAAGGCTCGCGGGCGGATGACTCAGAAGACGGAAGTGGCCGACGTTCTCCCACCCATCGTGCGGATTACATCACCGGAAGCAGCGGAGAAGAAGCTGTCAGGTGCCGACGTTGAAATCAGCGCCGTGGCAACGAGTCGCGGACAACATCCAGTAACCGCCATGCGACTGCTCATTGATGGCCGACCGCATGAAGGCAAAGCGGGAGTGAGGACCATCTCCTCCCCGAAAGTGGGTGATGCCACTGTGACTTGGAATGTGTCGCTGTCACCGGGCAAGCATCGGCTGCAAGTCCTGGCTGATAGTTCCGCAAGTCAGGGATCGTCGGACGAATTAGAGGTGACTTACCTCGGCGACACCTCACTGGATGCAATTGAACTCCCGACGCTCTACGTGCTCGCGGTTGGTATCTCGGCGTATGAAGGCGATCTCAAACTGGACTACGCCGCGAAAGATGCGGAGGCGATCGTGGCCACATTTCAGTCCAAGAGCAAACCGCTGTTTCGCAAGATCGAAGTCAGGACACTGACGGACAAGCAGGCCACTCGCGCGGAGATCCTCAAAGGGCTGGGCTGGCTCCGCAAAGAAGTCACACAGCGCGACTTCGCGGTGTTCTCGTTCTCTGGTCACGGCCAGAAGGACATCGACGGCGGATTGTATTTCTTGCCCGTCGATGCCGACCCCGACAACTTGTCCTCGACGGCGATCCTCGCCGATCAGTTTAAGCTGCCGCTCACCGCGCTCCCCGGTAAGGTCATCATGTTGCTGGATGCCTGCCATTCGGGAGGCGTCGGTACTGCCTCAACGGGCCGCCGCAAAGGAGCTGGCGAACTGACGGAAGATTTGGTTCGCGACCTCGTTACCGATGAAAGCGGCGTGGTGATGATGTGCTCTTCGACTGGGCGTGAATCGTCACTGGAAAACAATGAGGCTCGGCAAGGCAATTTCACGCTCGCCATCGTCGAAGGATTGTCCGGCAAAGCGGACTACAACAAGGACGGGCACGTCTACTTGAACGAGCTCGACACTTATGTCACAGACCGTGTGAAAGAACTGACGCGCGGCCAGCAACATCCCGTCACCGCCAAGCCCAGCAGCATTCGCTCGTTCCCGCTAGCCAAGCCGTGAGTTCGGCAAGGCATTCTCATTCGAAACCGCCACAACGAGCGGACGGCATTATGAATAATAAACGCAGTTTGGTCGTTCGACTCGGGGGATTGACATCCCCCGTTCGCCTGGCGTGGCTTCTGATCCTGCTGAGCCTGGCAGCGACTACGCTGGCGGCGGAGAAGCCGGTGCTGGTACTGGATGCGGGCGGGCACACGGCCAAGGTATGGAGGGTGCTCTTTTCGCGGGACGGGAAGGAACTGATCAGCGTCTCGGACGATAAGACGATCCGCATCTGGGACGTGCAGACGGGCGACCCGCTTCGCGTGCTCCGGCCGCCGATCGGTAACGACAATGAAGGGAGGCTCTACGCCGCCGCGCTGGCCCCCGATGGGAACACGCTGGCCGTGTCGGGATACACACTGGCGGACGACGGTTCTGCCACGATCCACATCCTCTCGCTCAAAACGGGCCAGATCGAGCGCATGTTGAGCGGGCACGAGAATGTGATCTACAGCCTGGCCTTCGACGCCGAAGGGCGGCGGCTGATTTCGGGGAGTGGCGATAAGACGGCCCGGATCTGGAATGTCCGAACGGGGCAGGTAGAGCAGGTACTGAAGGGACACTCCCTGGACATCTACGGCGTCACTTTTTCGCCCGACGGTCGCCGCTGTGCCACGGCGTCGCTCGACACGACGGCCGCCGTGTGGGACGTCGCCACGGGCCAGCGCCAGGCCACGCTGAGCGGACACACGGCGGAACTATACTGCGTTGCCTGGCGTCGGGACGGAGCTGTCATTGCGACGGGAAGCGTCGATCACACGATTCGACAGTGGTCACCCGAAGGTAAAGTTTATCAAGGCTTCTACAACCTGGGTGAGTGCCAGATCACGTCCGTCGCGTTCACCGCCGATGGCCAGCGGCTGTTATACACTTCGGCCATTGATAATAGTTTGAACCAAGTCGCAGCGGTCCTGGATGTTGCCACGGGGCGCGAAGTTGCTCGGTTCAATCAGCACGCGAACACGATCATGCACGGGGCGCTCTCGCCCGACGGTACTCGGGCGGCCACGGGCGATTTCCAGGGTGAAATCTTCCTCTGGAGTTCGACGGGCGGCAGGCGACTACAAAAACTCGCCAGTCCCGGCCGCGTCCCCTGGGCCGCCGCCTGGAATCCCAACGGGACGGGCATCGCGTGGGGGAATACGAACGATGGTGATACCGATGTCAACAGAATGGCGCCCATCGAACGCACGTTCGATCTTGCCACGCTCGAATTCGGTTCTGCGCCGGACAATCGATTCACGCGAGCGCGACCTCAGCGCGGCGGCCTGTCGCTCGAACCTGGACAGCCCAACCAGAGTGGCGTCGTCTCGTCCGTCCTCGTACGTCCGTCTGGCCGCACGCTGGAGATGGACGATCCGAACGAGCTGGTTCGCAGTTTCACGCTGCTGCCCGGAGATCGCGCCGCCGTGGGAACGGACCACCGCTTGCTTCTTTACGACGCCCGCGCGGGAACGCTGCTTCGCGAGTGCCAGGGGCATATGGGTACCACCTGGGCCGTCAGCCCGTCATCCGATGGGAGATATCTGCTTTCCGCCGGTAGCGACATGACGTTGCGGGTCTGGGACCCCGCGGCGCTGGGGCCGGCACGTAAACCTCGGGAGGTGCTCTCCAAGGACTGGATCGAGTTCATTGAAGGAAGCGATGACTTGAAGAGATTCCTGGATCAGCCGAATGGTCTTCAGCTTCTCAAACCTGAAATCGCCAAAATCGAAGACGGTAAGTACACCGCCTCATTCGATTTACCCAACGAGCCGCTGCTGTCCTGCTTTTTCGCGGGGAACGACTGGATCGTCTGGACCTCCGAGGGTTACTACGCCGCGTCGCCCGGCGGCGAGAAGCTGATGGGTTGGCACGTCAACAATGGCTACAACCAGATGGCGTCGTTTTATCCCGCCAGCCAGTTTCGTTCGACGCTCTATCGTCCCGACGTGATCAAGCTGGTGCTGAAGACCGGCAGTGTCGCGCGAGCACTGGAGATCGCCGACACTGCGCGCGGTCGCATGACCGAAAAGACCGACGTCGCCGCAGTCCTGCCGCCGCAAGTACGCATCACGTCTCCCAACGCCGGTTACAAAGCGTCACAGACGACGCTGGATGTGCGAGCCGTTGCTACGAGCGCGGGCAGACATCCGGTTACGGCGCTGCGGCTACTGCTCGATGGGCGGCCCTATCAGGGCCTGAAGGGAGTCCAGACCATCACAAATCCGCAACTCGGCGAAGTGACCAAGGTGTGGCAGATCGAACTCGAACCAGGCAAACACAAATTGAAGGTGCTGGCTGACAGCGCGGTCAGTCAGGGGACCTCGGAAGAAGTCGAAGTCGTGTATGTCGGCGGCAGCGAACTGGCGGACCAAGTGCGCCTGCCGAAGCTGTATGTCGTGGCAATCGGTATTAGCGAGTACCCCGGCGACTTGAAACTGAACTACGCCGCCAAGGACGCGCAAACTTTCGTGGACTCACTGAAACGGCATAGTCGGACACTGTTTCGTGAGATTGAAGTGCAAGTGGTGAAAGACAAAGACGCCACGCGCGGCAACATCTTGAAAGGGCTGGGTTGGTTGCGCAGCAGCATGACCCAGAACGATTACGGCATCTTCTTCTACGCGGGACATCGCGATCTCGATAACGATGGCAGCGTCTACTTCCTACCGGTGGAAGCCGATCCGAAAGATCTGCTGAGCACTGCCATTCCGGACGACCAGTTCAAACGCGCGCTGACCGGGATTCCGGGCAAGCTGATGACGGTGTTGGATGCCTGCCACGCGGGAGCAGTGGCTGGCAGCACGACCGGCAAGCGACGCTCGGGATCATCCTCGCTAACCGATGACCTGGTGCGCGACCTGGTCACGGACGAGAACGGTGTCGTGGCCATGTGCTCGTCAACCGGGCGTGAGTTCTCGCTGGAGAACAACGAATTCCGCCAAGGTACCTTCACACTGGCCATCGTTGAAGGACTCTCAGGCAAAGCCGACTTCAACAAGGACGGCGTCGTCTATCTCAACGAACTCGACGCCTATGTGACTGATCGTGTGAAAGAACTGACGCGCGGCCAGCAACATCCCGTGACCGGCAAGCCCGGCAGCATTCGCTCGTTCCCACTGGCGAAGCCATGACGTAGGCCAGCGGAGACGTCAGGTCCCCGAGTTTATGTACTTTGACGAGATTCTTATTCGGACCAGTCACAACCAGCGGACGGCATCATGAATATCAAACGCACCTTCGTAGATCGACTCGGGGGATTGGCATCCCCCGCTCGCCTGGTTTGGCTGTGGTTTCTGATTGTTCTCGGCGGATTTGAGCAGAGCAGCTGTTTTGCTCAGAACAAGTCGGATAAGCCCGTGCTGGTGATTAACTCGGGCGGTCACTCGTCAGATATTCATGGATTGGCATTTACCGCTGATGGCAGTGAGCTGATATCGACTTCCAACGATCACACCATCCGTTTCTGGGATGTGAAATCCGGCACCCCCACTCGAATCCTGCGGCTGCCGATCTACGCTGAAAAGAACTCCGGTAAGCAGGCGCTCTCTCCGGATGGAAGCTTACTGGCGGCTTCGATGTATGGTCCTAATGGCGATAACTGGATCGCGCTGATCACGCTGCCTGAAGGCCGTATTCGACAACAGCTCAAAGCAGACGGGCACCAGATCTACAACCTCGCATTCTCGCCGGATGGGAAGTTATTAGCGTCGGGGCATCGAGATGCCGTGACTCGGATTTGGAACGTAGCCAGCGGCCAAATCGAACGAGTCCTTCGTGAGCACCGAGCTGCAATTTCTGGCGCCGCGTTTTCGCCGGACAGTCGCCGTATTGTTACGGCATCGAGTGACGAGACCGCTCGCGTCTGGTCGCTTGCAACCGGGCAAACGGAAGCGATTCTGCGGGATCAGGAAGAACGCATTTACTCAATGAGCGCAGTCGCCTGGAGCCCCGATGGTCGCAGTATCGCGACCGGCAGTTTGGGAACGCCAATTCGTATCTGGAATCCCGACGGCACCTTACTCAAGAAACTCCCCTCATCTCCGACCGGCCGCTCGATTCGATTCGCCAAGGACTCCAACTCTTTGCTCTATGCGGGTACTCACGGCGGTTATCTCTTTGATTTGAAGCGTGGGTTCCATCAATCCCAATGTTCGCCGATGAGTGAGTTTGCCTGGTCGGCCGCATTCTCTCCGGATGAAACGCTGGCGGCTGTTGGTGGTCGCGGTGGTGAAGAATTATATGTGTGGAAAACGGCAAATGGCGCTCCAGTACATCGCCTGAAGGGGCCGGGACTAACAACCTGGGGAGTCGGTTGGAGTGCGGATGGAACTCGGATCGGGTGGGGAAACACCCGTCGTAATTTTGAGATCAACCAACCAGACAGCCTGTATGTACTGCATCCTCTCGAACACTCATTCAGCGTCGCCGAACTCGATCTCGGCTCCGTCCCAGATGCCAGCTTTCTGAGGTTGAAGTCGACACTGGGGTCACTGAGTCTCAACCGCAATAACAACAATGGCTGGGTCGAGGTGAAAGAAGGCAACCAGACGCTGCATACCTTGCAGACCGGGCATTCGAATACAGCCACATTCCTGCCGGGTGGTCTGCTTATGATCGCGGGGTTTAACGGCATGGATCTGTTTGATCCTCGCACTGGCAAGTTGATTCGAAAGCTGGTGGGACACACCAGTGTCATCAATTCCGTCGCGCCATCAGCAGATGGTCGTTACTTGTTGTCATCAGCGGGAGATCAAACAGTCCGCGTGTGGAGTGTCGATCAAGATGAGCCGTTGCTATCGCTCTTTTTTGCCAATAACGACTGGATTGCCTGGACGCCGGAAGGCTATTACGCCGCGTCACCCGGTGGAGAGAAGCTGATGGGCTGGCACATCAACAACGCGCCGGACCAGTGGGCTTCGTTCTATCCCGCCAGCCAGTTCCGTTCGACCTATTATCGGCCTGATGTGATCAAACTCCTGCTGAAGACGGGCAGTGTCACACGAGCCCTTGAGGAGGCTGACAAAGCTCGTGGTCGTATGACCGAGAAGGCGGCGATTACGGAAGTGCTACCGCCGAAAGTTCGCATCACGTCGCCGACGTCGGGCCATAATGCTCCACAGAATACGGTGGAAGTTCGGGCGTCAGCGACCAGCGTTGGAGCACATCCCGTAACAGCTCTGCGGCTCTTGGTAGACGGCCGACCGTACCAGGGACAGAAGGGTGTTCAAACTGTTGCGGAATCGAAGCTGGGTGAGGTCACCAAGACATGGCAAGTTGAACTTGATCCCGGCAAACACAAATTGAAGGTCTTGGCCGACAGTTCGGTCAGCCAAGGCGTCTCCGATGACGTTGATATCGTCTATGTCGGCGGACAAACTGAAGCACCTCGCTTGCCCAAACTCTACGTGGTGGCTGTCGGAATCACGGACTATCCCGGTGATCTGAAATTGAACTACGCCACCAAGGATGCCGAGGCATTGGCTGGTGCATTGAAGTCTCACTGCAAGCCGCTGTTCCGAGACATCGAAGTGCAGACGATTACGGATGCAAAAGCGACTCGCGCGGGCATCTTGAAGGGCTTGTCCTGGCTGCGCGGACAGATGACACAAAGCGACTACGGAATCTTCTTCTTTGCGGGTCACGGTGAACTTGATAACGACGGGTCGCTCTACTTCCTGTCGATCGATGCTGACACAACGGACCTGGTGAGTTCCGCAGTTCCGGCCGATCAAGTGAAACGAGTCTTAAGTGGCATTCCCGGCAAGGTGATCACGATTCTTGATGCCTGTCATTCCGCGGGCATTGCTGGCAGCACCGCCGGCAAACGTCGAGCTGCCCAAGGTTCGCTAACCGACGATTTGGTCCGTGACCTGGTGACAGATGAGAACGGCGTGGTCGCCATGTGCTCATCCACCGGTCGCGAGTTTTCGTTAGAGAATAATCAGTTCCGGCAGGGCTCGTTCACGCTGGCCATCATCGAGGGACTATCTGGCAAGGCGGATTTCAATAAAGACGGCGTGGTGTATTTGAACGAACTTGATACCTACGTGACGGATCGCGTGAAGGAACTAACCAAGGGCCAACAACATCCGGTGACCGCCAAACCGGGCAGCATCCGCTCATTCCCGCTGGCTAAGCCATAATGGTGAAGCAACTCGGGGGATTAACTTTCCCCGCTCACCAGTTCCGGACCAACGAGTCACAACTCCCGTAAGCCTTTCGATTTTTCATTCGCGACATTGCCCATTCCAAACCAGTGCGGAGATCGCATCGTGCAATTCATGAGACTTGCCACAATCGTAGGAGCGGCCAGCCTTCTTATAGTCGGCAGGACAGTCAGTCTGCACGCTCAACAGGGATTGGAGATCGTGCTTCCGAACGGCCATGAGCAATTGAATGCCATGAGTCTTTCTGCGGACGGCGCACTACTGGCGACTTGCGGTATCGAATCGGCCGCAAAGCTATGGGATGTTGCCAGCGGCATGAAACTGCGTGACTTCATTGGGCACCGTGATGCTGTTTATGCGATAGCGTTCAGTCCGAATGGCAAGTATTTGCTGACGTGTTCACACGACAAGACCGCGATCCTGTGGAATGCGGTGACGGGTGAAAAGCTTCACTCAATCGAGTTGGCCGGGCGAATCTCCCGAGCAGAGTTCTCCAGGGATTCCAATTCATTCTTGATTGTCAGCGACCCAAGTCTCCTGCGCGAGACTCAAAGTGCGAAAGTCATTTGGCGAACCTCGGCCTTCAAAGACGCCACGATTGCTGATGATGGAAAAAGTATCGTGGAACGGCACAAGATCGAAGACACCTATCCTGATGAAGTTCATGCAGACAAGGTGTATTTGAAGTGGGAAAGTTACGGTGGGAAACTCAAGGACCGTGAATCGCAAAAAGCCTTGATGACCTTTGAACCATACCGAGACCACCGCGATCATTGGGAGGATTTCTCCAACCGTGTTCGAGTTCCGATGATTCATCGCGGCGATGTGACTCCGGATGGCAAGACGGTTGTTACGGGGGCGCGGGGGACTGTGTTTGTCTGGGATGTCGCCACACAATCTCGTCGGCGAGTTATCCAGTCACCTGTTTCGCCAGTCGTCGGGCTCGATTTGCGAGATGGGCTATTGGCAATCGGAACCTCGCTCCTCATGGAGCGTGCCCAAGTCTGGGATCTATCGACTGGCGGAATGATTCGCTCAATAACAGGAAGTGAGGTCTATCTCGGTCCTAAAGGAGAGTCGCTTTTTGCTGTGGCCGGTGACTGGAACTCCGATGGGTACAACCTGTTGGGCCGTCGCTCGTGGTCGCTCAACCAATGGCAGATTCGGTCTGGAGTCAAGGAGGCGGAATTCAAACTCAGCAGTGGAAAGATTGAGACACTTATCCGAGGAAACGGGACGAAGCTTTTCGTGCGAAGCACAGATCGTTTCCTTGAGAATTTTCGTGGTCCGATTGAGGTCATCGATGTCGGTTCACGAGCAATCTCAACACTGAAGGGACGGTTCACGTTTTATCCTGGACGCGAGAACGAAGAATTCAGCATGGTGTCCAACAACGGCCAGTGGGCTCTGAGTGAAGAGCTTGAAAGCGGACAACTGAAAGCCGTGCTTTGGAACCTCACTTCGAGAAGCGAAATTCGACGTGTGTCGCTCAATATCACAGTCGGGTCGCTGGATTTCACAGGTGAACCTCACATCAGGGCAATTGCCCCAGACGGGGGAACCTTGCTGGTGGTTAGTCACGGCCAGCCGGTCAGCGAATTGGGCGGCGGACGTGATCGAGTTGCTTCAACGAATAGTCCCAATGAGTCCGCAACGTTTGTCTCCGTCTGGGATTTAAAGACTGGAAATCTCCTGCGCGAGATGAAATGTCCTGCCGGATTCATTTCCTACTGCGATTACGACAATGATGCCAAACGATTTGTTACCGGTGGCGCGGATGGGACAGTGATCCTGTGGGAAGCTCAAACTGGCCGACGGGTTCGAGACTTTCGCGGTCATGAAGGCTACATCAACAAAGCGGTGTTCTCGCAAGACGGCAACCAGATGTGGACGGCCTCGACAGACGGCACCGCGCGGTTATGGGACGTTGCCAGTGGAAAAGAGATGTGCAAGCTAATGATGTTCAAAGAGAACGATTGGCTGGTTGTGACGCCGGAGGGTTTGTTCGACGGCTCCGTTGATGGGCCTCGCTATTTGGCCTATCGAATTCCCGGCACGTTGGAGTTCGTGCCGCTCGAACGGTATCAGCAGAAGTTTTATCAGCCGGGCTTGCTGGCCAGCTTGACGCGCGGGACTCGACTGACGCCAAAGGTGGACATCACCAAGAGCGTCCCTCCCAAGGTGCGGATTACGTCGCCTGCCTTGGCTGCGGAACTGAAGCAGTCCTCGGTCGATGTTCGTGTCGAAGCTGAGACGCGCGGTGAGCATCCCATCAAGTCGTTGCGATTGCTGTTGGACGGTCGGCCATTTGGCGGTCAGAACGGCATTCACAAGGTCGCCGAGCCAAAGTTGGGACTGGTATCCGCAGCCTGGAACATTGAGCTGGATCCTGGTCGCCACACGTTGAAAGTGCTCGCTGATACCGAGTACGTGCAAGGAGCCTCAGAAGAGCTTGAGGTTCGATACGTCGGTGGAGACACCGGGACTCCCTCCGATCTGGCATCCGTCGAACTACCGTCACTGTATGTGCTGTCGATTGGGATCTCGAAGTATCCGGGAACTCGCAAGCTGGACTATGCGGCGGCAGATGCGGATGCGATCGCCAAGTCGTTTGATCAATACAGCCGCGGTCTGTTCAAGAATCTGGAAGTGAAAGCCATCCTGGATGAGCAAGCCGACCGCAAGGGCTTCTTCTCTGGAATGCAGTGGCTGCGCGAGAAAATGACTCAGAAGTCCGTCGGCGTGGTGTTCTTCGCAGGTCATGGCGAAAAGGATAAAGACGGGACGTTGTACTTTCTGCCGGGCGATTTCGAGGAAAACAATCTGGCTGGCTCGGCGATTGACGCGGATGTCTTGAAACGGCAGCTCATGGGCGTCCCTGGCCGCCTCACGCTGATGTTGGATGCTTGCCACTCAGGCGAGATCGGCAAAGGGAAAACTCGAGGCGTGGGCGGCTTGACGGATCAACTGATCCGAGATCTGACTGCCGAGGAGAACGGTCTGGTCATGATGTGCTCGGCACTCGGCAATGAGTTGGCTCAGGAGAGCAACGAGCATCGTCATGGATTGTTCACGGTTGCGTTGCTGGAGGGCCTGAAGGGGCAGGCCGAGAAGACTAAGGACGGAGCGGTCTATTTGACCTCGCTCGACGCCTACGTCACTAAACGAGTCCACGAGCTCAGCAAGGGCCAGCAGAATCCGGTTACCGGCAAGCCTACCAGCGTCAGAGACTTTCCAATGAGTCGCCCATGACACCGACGAACGCCTGTGGTGAGCGCTAACTGTCGGTTGCGTAGCCGCGTCGCGACGCGAAGTTTTTCAATCAGAGAATTGGTTAGTGACCTAAAGGTCGAGGAACGCGCCCTCGGATTTCAATGAGGCTGGTGTGAAGGAACTGGCCTGAGGCCAAAAATGCCTCGGGATCGCCAAGTCCGGCATGCAATCGCTCGTTCCCGCGGGCCAAGCCGTAGGGAATTTGCCCGAGGCTGATTTCTACGTGTTGTGCAAATTCTCGGGAAGATCTCACGGCGCATCTCGTTCTCTTCGCAGATGGCTGCCGACAGAGTGTAGGCAGCCCAATTCAAGCGAGTTTTCTGGCCGATTTGCCACACCGCGATGCGCGAGCAGTCAATCAAATTTCCGTTGAAAACAACTCAGGCAAGGCCGCGTTCGCTTGCAAAACAAGTGTGCTCGCAAAGATTCTGTTTGCCTGATGCGTTAACGGAAATGTAAACCTGACGTCCTGTCCCGCTAAATCGAGCTCGTCGCCTGGCTGTATCTCGCCAGTTTCTCGCTATTTCACATCTAAAGCTCGTTACGAAAAGGGTCTGCCATGTTGAGTCGACGACTTGCGATTCGGGCAGCGATTGGTTCGCTGGCTCTTGGTTCTGGTGCCTTCGTATTTGATGCCGGGAATCCGGCGTTCGCTGGACCTCCCGGGCATGGTGGAGGTGGTGGATTCGGTGCGGGTGACTGGATCAATTTCGGTATCGGCGCAGCCAATGCCATCAACCGCGCTCAGCAGCAGGAGCAGTATCAGCAACAGCAGCAATATCCTCAGTACCAGCAGCCGCAGTACGTGCCTCAGCCAGTGGCGCCGCAGGTCAATGTGATTCCTGAGAAGAAGGTAGAGCCTGTTAAGAATGCCGTTCCGCTGAAGGACAAGATCCTGCCGCTGCGCAAGCGTGAAGCGAAGTGCTATCTCTACGGCCTGTCCGACAACATCGGCAAAGCACGAGACACTGCGGACGCCGCCTGGAAGGATCACAAGAAGATCATCGGCGATCAAATTGCGAAGTCGTTGGCCAAAGCAGGAGCCGACGAAGCCACACTGAAAGCCGTGACTGAACTGCTGAAGAACGGCGACTTCGAGAAGGCTCGTGAACAGGTCGATGGGCTCAAGCTGTCCAAAGAAGCTCAGGACGTGTTCGTCAACCGGTTGGATGCCACCCAGAGAATTGATCAGCAGATGGCTGATCTGCAGAAACGCATGGAAGACGAATTGGTCTGGAAAGAAACTCAGAAGTCGCTCGAAAGCATCGCCGCCGCGATCACTCAACTGTCTCAGCAGGCTGCCGTGAATCCACGAACTCCACCGCGTATGGACCGAGTCGTCACGGGGATCGGTGAACTCGCCAACCTGCTCATCATTCGAGACATCCTGGTTGAAGCCGCAAATACCAACGGCCCAACGCGGTTTACTCCGATCAACGGGGCTCAGATTCCACGCGGTATCGTGCGAGTCATCTACGATCCGGATCTGCCAGTCGGCACCGGTTTGCTCGTCAACGAAACGACCATGATCGCGGGTTCGGGTGGACGTGGTGAACTGCAGACGGGCATCGCTTCCGCTGCGGAAGCTTTAGGGCTGCCGGTCGCACCTGGTGTTCCAGTCGCCGACTTGGGTAAGGACGAGAATCCTCCCAAGGGCGGAATTCTAATCACCAATCCGGAAGACAACTCAGGCACCATCAAGTACGTCCTGGCCAGCGCACATTCTTATGAATTGAAGAATGGCTATCGCCAGCTCTTGCCGGGCGACCAGAAGTGGTTGATCGAGTTTGATCGTGGCGGAAGCTACGGATCTGCCCGCTACACGTTGGCGGAAGGCATTTATGACTTCAAAGTCGGTAACAAAGGTTGGGACATGGTGTCTCGGCCATTGAAGGCAGTCATTGATAACAGCGATGGCGTGGATGACTTCCACTATGTGCAGGACAACGAACGCAAGGTTGTGAAAGCTGGCGAGTCGCTCACTATCGAGAACAAGTCGCCGGTGGTGATCTCGTTCGATCGTGGCGGCGAGGCAGCCTCACGCAAGCTGCTCAACAAGAGCGGTACCTACAAGGTTGCGGTGAACATCGAGAGTAATCGCTACGACTTGTTCGCTCCGGTTGAGCCGGAAAAGCAGCCGAAAGTGGAAGCAGTCGCCGGCAGTGGCGATTGATTGGCAACAGCAAACTTCCGCGATAACGCCGAGGTCGGAAGTCTCCTTGAGGTGGATCACATGTCGACGCGACGTCTGGAAACAGGCCGTTTCCCCAGTGAACTCCGCCGCCTCAAGCAAGACTTCCGACCTCTTGCTTTATGGGCAGTGCTGATCAGCAGCCTGTGGTGTCAAAGCGTTTTCGCCCAGCAAGCTGAGAATGCTCCGATCCTGGTGCTGGATGCCGGAGGGCACACCGCGACAGTCAACCGCGTGGTATGGACTCAGGATAGCCGCCGCCTGATCTCAGTCGCGAACGACAAGACGATTCGCATCTGGGACGTTGCCACTGGTGAAACCGTACGCGTCCTGAGACCGCCGATTGGATCCGGCCCCGCCGGCATGTTAAACGCGGCGGCACTCTCAACCGATGGCGCCTGGCTGGCAGTCGCGGGGTACGAACGAGTCGGTCAGAATCACGGCATCTTCGTGATCTCGCTGGCGACGGGCGAAGTGAAGTATGTGCTGCGCGGGCACACCAACGTGGTCCTGGACCTGCAGTTCTCGCGGAACGGACAATGGCTGGCATCGGCCAGCAACGACAACTCCGCCCGCGTCTGGCCGATTCCCCCTGCGAATGGAAACGCGTCGACAGTCCTGCAAGGGCACAAGGCTCCCGTTTACGGGGTAGCGTTCTCACCCGAAGGTCGACGACTGGTAACCGCTTCTCTCGATGGCACAGCCCGTATCTGGACCTTGCCCGATGGAGTTACTCAGCGAGTACTTCGCGGTCATGACGGTGCTATTCAGTGCGTTAGCTGGAGCCCGGATGGTCAAACTCTGGCGACTGGTGGTGTCGATCAGTCACTCAGGCTGTGGCAGCCGAATGGAGAGCTGAATCGCCGCTTTGAGAAGCTTGGCAACGCAGTAACTTCCGTGTCCTTCTCGAAAGACTCAGAGAGTCTGTTGCTGACCACTGGTGGTCCTGACGCCGTGGATGGCGGCCTGCTGGTGGATCTGAAAACCAACCGCGAACGCGCTCGCATGCCGCATGATAACTCGGTGTTGCATGGCTCTCTCTCTCCGGATGGTCAACTGGCCGCCACGGCGGGCGGCAACCATCGCGAGATTCTGGTCTGGCGAACTAGCGGCGGCGAATTGAAGCATCGCCTCGAAGGCCGGGGCCGAACCCCGTGGGCCGTGGCTTGGGGAGCGAATGACAACACGCTGGTCTGGGGACATACGAGCCGCGAAGTTTCCACGAATGATCGTGGACCACTGGAGCAGACGTTTGATCTGTCGCGCCTGGAGTTCACTTCAGCCCCAGCCTCTGCTCAGCGGGCACGAGTGAAGAACGCGTCATGGGCGCTGGAACAGAAAGGCGATGCGACTGTGATCGCGCGACGCGATGGCCGTATTCAGCACACGTTCAAGCTCGCGCGGGCGAATGAACTCGTGCGGTGTTACACGTTGCTCTCCGAGCATCAGGTGGCGATCGGCGGCGACTACGGGCTGTATCTCTATAGTCTGGTCACGGGCGGGTTGGTTCGCGAATGGCGCGGTCACACAGGCACCGTGTGGGCTGTTGCTCCTTCGCATGAAGGGCAGTTCCTCGCGTCGGCTGCAGAAGATCAAACCTTGCGCGTCTGGTCGCCCGAGCGTGATGATCCGGTGCTGTCGTTGTTTATCGCGTCGGGTGACTGGATCGCCTGGACGCCGGAAGGCTACTACGCCGCCAGTCCGGGCGGTGAGCGGCTGATGGGTTGGCAGATCAACAACGGCTCTGAAAAGCTGGGCTCGTTTCATCCGGCGGCTCAGTTTCGAGCTTCGCTCTACCGGCCCGAGTTCATCAAGAACGTACTGTCAAAGAATGGCTCCGGTGGTGCGAAGCTTCCGGGGATGCAGAAGGTCGATGTCGCCGAGTTGTTGCCGCCGCGCGTGAAGATCACATCGCCGATCAGTGGTCATCGCGCTGCGCAGAATGAAATTGAACTGCGAGCGACCGCGAGTAGTGCTGGTGAGCATCCTGTGACCTCGTTGCGTCTGCTGTTGGATGGCCGTCCGTATCAGGGGCTGCGCGGCATCCAGAAGATCGCCGATCCCAAGCTTGGTGAGGTGACAGGTTCGTGGTCGGTCGAGCTTGATCCGGGACGGCACAAGCTGGCCGTGCTGGCCAGCAGTGCTGTCAGTCAGGGAACTTCAGAAGAGATTGAAATCGTCTACGGGGGCTCTGATTCGAGTGATCAGGTGCGCCTGCCGAAGCTCTATGTTGTGGCGATCGGTATTTCGGATTATCCCGGCGATTTGAAGCTGAACTACGCGGCCAAAGATGCGGAGTCACTCAGCACCGCATTGAAGTCGCACGGCAAGCCGTTGTTTCGTGAGATCGAAATGCAGTTGATCTCGGACCATCAGGCGACTCGTTCAGCCGTACTGAAGGGATTGAGTTGGCTGCGTGAGCAGATGACTCAGAACGACTACGGCATCTTCTTCTTCGCCGGGCATGGGGAACTGGACAACGATGGCTCGCTGTACTTTCTGCCGGTTGATGCGGACACGAAGGATCTGCTCAGTTCGGCCGTACCCGCTGAGCAGGTCAAACGCGCGCTCAGCGGAATTCCCGGCAAGTTGATCACGATCATTGATGCGTGCCATTCAGCTGGTATCGCGGGCAGCAAGATTGGCAAACGCCGCGGCGATACTCCGTTAACCGACGACCTCATCCGCGATCTGGTCACCGACGAAAGCGGCGTTGTCGCAATGTGCTCATCTACCGGTCGCGAGTTCTCGCTGGAGAACAACGAACATCGCCAGGGCACGTTCACACTGGCAATCGTCGAAGGCCTGTCCGGTAAGGCTGACTTTAACAAAGACGGCGTGGTGTACTTGAATGAACTCGACACCTACGTCACGGACCGCGTGAAGGAGTTGACTCGCGGGCAGCAGCATCCGGTCACCGCCAAACCGGGCAATGTTCGCTCGTTTCCGCTGACAAAGCCGTGAGGGCGGACTTCGCTACGCAGACTGCTGCGAATCCGGGAGCTTGGTTGGAAACAACGCTTTCGCTTCCGGGCTGGTGATTTGCAGGAATGCGTAGATTGCTGCGGGCAGTCCAATCAGAAAGCCTGGCGGCGTCAGAGCGGCGATTAACAGGCAGAACGTGTAATCACCGTCATCCTCCAGCTTCATGAAATGCAGACTCGCGCCGACGACGTAATAGACCACCATGAACACGCAGACGCTGAGGCCTGTTTCTGCGAGCTGCCAGTGAATTGGCGCGGCTTGCTGATACAGGCTCACCACTGTGACGACGTTATGGCCGCACCAGATAAGCCCGGCAAAAGCATCCATGATACCTGCAATCAACAACCCGACTCCTGCGATGCGGAGTTTGTCTCGCACGTTGATGGAGTTCAGTGACGAATCCGGAATCACCCGGCACCAGACGACAACTGCAACCGCCAGGCAAACGATTATCGCCAGCATGACACTCGGTAGTGCGACGGCAATCAATTCGACGGACATCAATGAATGCAGTGCGAGCGTGAGCGGAATAGAAATCGCCGCAAAGAGCGTCAGCAGAGGGAAGAACAGCACATCCACGACTGCCAATCGCAGTCCGTAGAGTTGCCCTTCCGAGCGTTTGATCTGCCCGATCGCAACAGCGCCGAGAGTGGTCGTGACGAACGGGGCCAACGCTCCGAGCGATACCATCACAACGGCCAGTATCTCCTGCCGGCGCATCGGATTGACTTGTTCGTTCCGTATCACGTCGACGGTAATCAACATGCCGCCAGCTGCGATGAAGAACAGCGGCGCCCACAACGCTCCAATCAAGGCACAGCGGCTGAGCCGCGGTTCTGATTTCGCTTGAGGGGCTGTGGTGAACGCAGCTTTGATCTCGGGGCGGCTTAAGACAATCAAGCCCCACAGACCGATCGGTGGTCCCAGCAAGCAGGCCCGCAGGGCCGTGCGGTAATTCTCGAAGGCGAGCATGTGCCAGCCGCCTCGCATCAGCAGCACGGCCAGCCCGAAAAGCAGAACTGCCGCAATCATCATGACGCCGCCCACAGGAGCCGGTAGTCCGTCGTTGCCATCGATGACATCGAAGCCATTGGTGAAGCACAATAACGCAGGGAAGAGCAGGGCGAGGCCATACAGCATCAAGGCGATAGCCGGGGCTCGTAATTGGCGGCGAGCTTCCTCAACGGCTGTCCCTGCGAGGCTAGACCCAGAACTGGCGCTCTCGCGAGGCGCGCGGGCCTCAGAGACGGCGGCTTTCAAGCGAGACTGCAGAGGCCGCCAATGATCGTCCGCGACCTGAGCGAGCCAACCACCCAGTACGCAGAACGCCGCGAAGCCATACCACCCCTGCATACCCCACGGGTTGAAGAAGAAGAGCATCACGGCCACTACGGGAATCAGTGACCCGACCAGCGCGGACAGGGAATGTTCGTTGCTGTCGCTCTCTTCATCTTCATCTTCCTCAGCCTGTGCTGCATGCTGAGTTGTCTCCGGGATTGGCCCTGCGGGCGACTTCACACCGGCTGTGCTGGTGACCTTCTCCACATCATCGCGCACCTGGCTGACATGCTGATAGCGCCGATCGGCATCGCGTTCCAGCGCGTGCAGCACGATCTCGTCGAGTCGCACGTCGACTCGAACTTTTTCCGATGGTGGAGGAAATTTGCCCAACGGCAGTTCGCCGGTGAGTAGCTCATAGAAGACAACGCCCAGCGAGTAGATGTCAGCACGATGATCGACCTCACGTGAGCCCTGCATCTGCTCAGGTGCCATGTAGCGCAGCGTGCCCATCACCTGATGAGTTGCCGTCAGGGAGTGATCGGCAGCTTCGGTGCCCAGCAGCTTCGCCAGACCGAAGTCTGCGATCTTCACTCGACCACGTTTGTCGATGAGGATGTTCTCGGGCTTGATGTCCCGATGCACGATGCCTTCGTCATGAGCGAACTGCAGGGCCTCACAGATCTGGGGCACGATCACCAGTGCCTGAGCAGGCGGCAGTGGTTGGTCCCGCAGCGCCTGCCGCAGGTTGGCTCCGTCGATGAATTCCATGACGATGTAGCAGAGTCCGGCGGTCTCGCCGAAGTCGTACACAGAAACGATATTCGGGTGATTCAGCCGCGCCAGAGTGCGCGCTTCGCGTTCAAACCGTTCGACGAACGCCGGATCGTCGCTGATCTCGTGCGGCAGGATTTTGATGGCGACCAGCCGATCCAGCTTTGGTTGCCGCGCTTTGTAGACGGCACCCATGCCGCCTTTTCCGAGCAGTTCCAGCACTTCCAGTTGCGGAAACCAGGCCGCCAGTTCGGGGACGGTGGGTGGCACGAACCCTGCCGAACGCGGGCTGACGTTTGTTGCCGCGCCGGCCGGACTCTCGGAAACTTGACTGGCTAATCCCGCCTGCAACAGGCACGACGGACAGAGCCCAGCCGGGACATTCGTTGGATATTCGGCTCCGCACTGGGCACAACGAGATAGTTCCGACATGAGGCAGCTCCGGGGATAAGAAGGAATCTACCTTCCCGTAAAGCAAGCCACTCGCGATGTGACACAAAATCAGAAAGTTTTTCTGATCGAGGTTCTCGACGGCTGCTCTCAAAGTCTTCCGTGGCTCTTGCTGGCAAGGGATGCTGCGTCTCGGCCTGTCTTCTTCGCGGCTTGGCGCCTTCGCGTGAGAACCTTTGCTCGTACTTATTCTGAGCGTCATGTCGGTCTGAAATGCTGCGTGCGATGAGTCGCTCATTGGCCTTCACGCGAAGTCGCGAAGAAGTGACTGAGTTGGAGCGCCACCGCCTCGACTGCCGGTTGGAAGCTGAAATGCGTGAGGAACGGGACAGTGTCTTACAAGCAGATTCTCAGCGGAGCGTCTGCAGCAGGCGTTGAATCTCTTGATCGATCTCGTCCGGGTTCTGCACGGTCTGACCGACCTCTTCGCGGAGCAATTCGCGATAGCGCCGCCGCATTCGCTGCGCGGCCTGCCGGATGGCATCCGGGGTCATGTTGAGTTCCTGCGCGGCGTCGGCGTACGAGGCCTCGCCGCGATCGCCGGTCAGAGTGCCCTTCAGTAACTCAAACTGTCTTTTCTTGCCGCTATCCGCGAATTCTGCCTGCAGCCGGGTGACCGTGTGCTCCAGCAGCGTCAGCGTCCATTGCCGCTCAAAGACCCGGTCGGGAGTTTGGTCATGCGCGGGTTCGAGGTTGAGACGCGACTCGCCGCTATCCCAATCCAGCGACAGCACCTGCTGGCCGCCGCCGCGCTTCTGGGCTTGCTGCCGGTCCCATTCGTTGGCGAGGAAGTTCTTCAGCGACGTCAGCAGGAACGCTCGAAACCGGCCCCGCTCTGGTGACGCTTGAGCGAAGGTGTTCTTTTCAAGCAGCCGGGCGAAGAACGCCTGAGTGAGATCCTGAGCTTCGTGAATGTCCGGAACTCGACAGCGGACGCACGCATACAGCGGCAGCCAGTAACGCTCGCACAAGGTCGACAACGCCTGCCGGGCTTGCGAGTCGTCGCGGTCGGCCGCTTGGACAACGAGACTACAATGCGTGGTTTCAAACCGTCGGGCCGACTGGGGATGGG
>CAYLTY010000090.1:0-31054 GCA_964386705.1 uncultured Planctomycetaceae bacterium | reverse complement strand
AATGCCAATGAAGGCGTCTTCAACTCGGCAGGTGGCAGCATCATTCTGACGGCTGCGGGCGGCGCGACGTCGAAGGATGCCACGGTCAACACGGGTGATGACATCGGAGTCTTCGCTCCTGTCGCAGCGACTCGCGGCACCGGCAGCGTGCTGTTGAATGCGGGTGATGACCTCACGCTGCGGGCTCAAGTCCTGACGGCGGTGAATCCGTTCTCAACCAGCTTGCCGACGCGTGCCGGCAACGTCGACCTGAATGCGGGCGATGTGCTCACCATCACACGCGGCACCGCGACGTTCGATATTCAGACCGGTACCTATGTGATTGATGGAACAACACCAATCGACGGCAGTCTGACCGCGACTGACGTGCAGACTAATCGCCAGATTCGTTACTCGCAGGCGGGAGCACCGGTCCTGCAGAACGCACCAATGCTGGCGACGAACGTGGTGCTCAATGGCACGACGGGCAGCACAACGCTGGTGCAGAACTCGGGCGTTGTGTCGGGACAGGATCAGACCATCAGCTTCGTCGGCGGCACGACGGTGACGATTCCCGGCCTGACGCCGCTGCTGATTCCGCAGACATTCGTCGGACCGCAGATCACCTCGAAGGGTTTCGCACAGATCTCGGGCAGTTTCGCTCGACCCGGCGAAGTCAACTTCCGCATTCTCGTGAGCTGGGGCGATGACACGTTCTCATATCACCACCTGCTGGGTGCTGGCGATGCGTTGCCCGCAGATCCGATTGGTGACATCGACGCAGATAACGTCCAGCCGCTGGATGATCCAACGGGCATCACCACGGCTCGCCGCTTCTACTTCGAGCACTTCTACAACGCGAACAACCAGCCAGATCCAGAGAATCCGTCGGACCCGATCGAAATCCTCGTCTTCCTGCAAGGCGACCCGAACGTCGTCCAGGTCGACTCACAGGACAAGATCGTCGCGACCAGTCTCGATGGCTTGCTGAAGGACCCGACTACGAACCTGCCTGAGGCGCCGAGCACCGAGTCGTTCCTCAACGGCAAGTCTCAGTTCCTGATCAGCGAACTGTTCGCGGATGCGCTGGATGATGCCAACCTCGGTATCGGCGGCACGGGTCTTGGCGCCCGCGTTGATACCATTCGAGCTTCGGATACAGCGAATCAGCAGGACTCCAGCATCCTGTTACAGGATTTCAATCGAGAAGCACTGCCGAACCCGTTCTTCGGCTTTCCCGGAACGCCTCCGCTTCCGGCCATCCTCGACTTCGAACTTGAGAACGTACTGAAGCAGATCGACCCGTTCTCGAACCTGGCGGCGACGATCGACGGGCAACCGAACACATCAACAACGAACCTGTTCGTAAAAGTACCGGGTACTGGTATCGATAAGGGCGCGTCAGCCATTCCATTTGAGACCAAGGTCGATGTGCCGCAACTCGCCTTCCCGAGCATCTTCGGAGCGGGTGAGGTGCAGCAGTTCAACAACCAACCGCTCGAAGACAGCACCAATCAATTCGTCGATACGTCCAGTTCGGAACAGCAGGCCGGTGACGAACGCACGGTGATTCTGGAAGTGCTTGACCCGAATGGAAATCCACAGAAGGACGCCAAGGGGCGACCGATCGAGATCCCGTTGAAGGAAGACGTGCTCGACGACTTGCCGACACGCATCTACCGCAAGCTACCGGACGGCCGCTATCGCATCTACCTGCGTGAAGCCGGTGAGACTCGCAAGCGACTGATTCTGGAAGTCAACATTCGCGACGGTAAGCCCGCCGACGAAGCGTCCACGACACGCGATCGTCCGCCGACGCAGCAGAAGAAGCCGATGCCGCAGCCGAAGGATCCTCACGAAGAGGCTCGTCTGGAAGTTGCTCCGGTCGCAGAGCAAGCCGTCGCGCTGGCGGACTCTGCTTACGACGAAGCACCGCTGGCCGCTCAGCAGGTGACAGCGGATGAAGCCTGGGCTCGGTGGGAACATTCGCTGCACAAGCCCGCTCAGATCGAGATTCCGGCCGCGGAAGTTGACGATTCGACCAGCGAAGCGCCTGATATCACTGTCTCGAACGCGACAACGAACGCTGCCGGTCCGCTGCATCCCGCTGCGGCCAGCGCCTTGGCGGCGGTGGCTCTGCTCGCTCTGCAACGCAAGCACGGAGATTGGACGAACCGTGTGGATGATGTCATGACTCAATGGCAAAAAGATTCCAGGAAACCACGCTAACGATTCTCGGTCCCTTCCCTCCGTCAGTTCGACAACCAGCGTGATTCGCCCTTCCGGGCTATCACGAGTAGAGCGACTCAGCCTGAAACTGAAATCAAGACTATGGCTACTCAACCACAATCCAATGGCCAGAACGCCGAACAAGAACTCGCCCGCTCGCTGAGTGAGTTACCGCCGAACGTGCTGGCGGGGCTCAAGGCGCTGCCGCCCGAGTTCCTTCAGACTCTGGGTCGGTTGTCGCCCGAGGCTCTGGACTCGCTGACCCGCATTCCGATGGAACTGCTGGCACGGCTGAGCAAGCTCTCGCAAAGCTCGCTGGAGTGGCTGGGTAGCGCGGGCGCCAAGCTGGCAACGTTGCCGCCTGAATCGCTGGCGAAGTTCGCTCAACTGGCCAGCGACAAGCCGGATGCCATCAACCAGTTGAAGCGTCTGGACGCGGGCACGGTGCACGCCTTGATGGCCGTGCCGGGCAACGTCATGTCCAGCCTGGCCGAGTTGCCCACGGATCTTCTGAAGCAACTACCCGAAGCTTTGAGCGGCAACAGCGAGACTCTCTCTGAAATCCCCGCAAACATTTCGGGCAGGGACGATTCAGACGATGGCTCGAAGGTTCAGGCGACACTGGACGCGCTGCCTCCAGAATCCGTCAAGACACTCGCCGAACTGCCTCCTGAGGCAGTTCAGACACTCGCTCAACTCGACCCGACCGTGCTGTCGACACTGGCGTCGATTCCTGAAGACGTCATGGAGACCATTTCGGAACTGCCACCGGGTGCGCTGACAACGGTCTTCGATCTGCCCTTCGGTGAGATGAAGGAAATCGCCGCGTGCGACAAGCAGGTCATCAAGGAGATTGCGCGGCAGGCGGAACCAAGCCAGCCCAAACCGGCACCGGTCGTACCCGCAAAAGTCTTCACCAACATCAACAAGGTCGACAAGAGCAGCAGCGGCAAGCGGCTGAAGGACATCATTTACGAAGCTCGTTCGATGCGCGAACTAAACGCCGCGCAGGACAGCTTCCGTGAAGAATTCGAACAGGATGCCTCCGTTGACGACGGCGACAACCGCGCGACCGCCGCGGAGATCCCGCCGATCTCGGGGACGGCAAGCAAGTCGAGTGATGCGGATCAGGAAGAAGATATTCGCGACACGGTGGTGCAGGAATCGGGCAACGACAACGTCAACGGAGACGGCAGCGACAAGACCATGCAGTCTGACGATTGGTCGGAAGGCTTGAGCGCGTTCGATGCCGAAAGCCCGCGCCGCGGTCGGCAGCGCTCGGAAACCGAGTCCGCGGACTTCAGTCACGGCATCGATCCGGAGGGTGTCAGCGACGACGATGACAGCTACGGCGGTACCGTGCAGTCAGACGAGATCCTGCCGAACGGTCAACTGAAGCGCGGTAAGAAAGATCGCGATGAAGACGAGGACAGCTATGGAGCCACCGTCCAATCCGACAGCTTTGAAGGCGTCGCCAAAGAGGACGATGAAGACAGCTATGGCGCGACCATCCAATCAGACGGCAGCAGTATGGAGGCGGACGGTTTGAGTGCGTTCGATCGTTCTTCGGACAAGCCTCTTTCCGACGAAGACAGCTTCGGCGCGACGATTCAGAGCGACTCCTTCAGCGGCAAGCCCGATGAGGACGACAGCTACGGCGCTACCATTCAATCGGACTCCTTCGACGGCAGTCCTGACGGGCGCGCGAGTGCGACTCACGACGACGACAGCTACGGAGCCACCGTTCAATCGGACTCCTTCGACGGAGCACCCAGCAGCGGAACCGAGGATGACAGCTTCGGTCAAACGATGGTTTCCGAAGAGTTTTCGTCACCCGGCGCGGACGACAGTTTTTCGCAGACCGTGCAGTCGCATAGTGGCGACGCTGACGAAAGTTTCGCGCAGACATTGGCCTCGACCGGTGACCTCGACGACGACGTCAAACGCACGATGGCCAGTTGCTGGGGCGACGACGTCGAGCGTGAAGGCAACCCCGGGATGACGATGAAGGGCGGCGAACGTCGGACCGCTGCGCCACGAGTGAAATCCAACAAGCAGTCGCTGGTCATCACGACTCGTCAGCTCAGCACGAAGGCGGTGCCGGACTTCAACAAGGACAAGCGTCTGCCTGAACCGGCCGAGCCCGAATATGAACTCGTCAAGATCCTTGGCGAAGGCGGTATGGGTATTGTGTTCGAGGCGCGGCAGCGCGCCATCGACCGCGAAGTCGCCGTGAAAATGCTGAAGGCCAAGACGGCGAAGGATAAGGAGCAGCGCGCCAAGTTCCTGACCGAAGCCGTTGTGACCGGTGAACTCGATCACCCGAACATCGTGCCGATTTACGATGTGGGTGCGTTTGCGGACAGCGCCCTCTTCTACGCGATGAAGAAGGTGCAGGGCACGCCGTGGTTGAAGGTCGTCAAAGAGAAGTCGACGACCGAGAACCTCGAGATCCTGATGCGTACCGCTGACGCCGTCGCGTTTGCGCACGCTCGCGGCGTCATTCACCGCGACCTGAAGCCCGAGAACGTCATGCTCGGGTCGTTCGGTGAAGTGCTTGTGATGGACTGGGGCCTCGCGTATTCAACGAAGGACTTCCGCAAGTCGCAGAGCATCACGGAGAACACCAGCATGGGTGGTACTCCAGCCTACATGGCTCCCGAAATGGCGACCGGCCCGATCAATAAGGTAGGTCCGCACAGCGACGTGTACCTGCTGGCCGCGATGCTGTTTGAGATCGTGACTACCAAGCCTCCGCACGCTGGCAAGAACGCCATGAAGTGCCTGATGTCGGCTGCGCGGAACGAAATCCGTGAGCCGGATCCAGAAATCTCGCTGAAGAACGACCCGACAGGCGAACTGCTGGCGATTGCCCGCAAGTCGATGTCGACTGATCCGAAGGATCGACATCGTTCGGTGATCGATTTCCAGGGGGCGATTCGCGAGTACCAGTCGCACACGGAAAGCGTCACGCTGTCGGCTCGTGCTCGCGAGGATCTGAAGACCGCGCGCTCGACTGACAACTATCAGGACTATGCTCGTGCGGTGTTCGGCTTTGAAGAAGCCCACGAAATGTGGACCGCCAACAACACCGCCAAAGAAGGTGTTGTCGAAGCCAAGTTCGCGTACGCGCAGACGGCCAAGCGCAAGGGCGACCTCGATCTGGGTATGTCGCTGCTGGATGTTTCCATCCCGGCGCACAAGACGCTCTACGACGAGCTGCAATATGAAGTCAACGAGCGAGAAGCCCGTAAAGTGGCACTCGCTAGGAAGAACAAGGTCATCCGGGCAGGCGTTGTTGCCATCATGGCTGTGATCAGCGTTGCCGCGGTGTGGGTCAATTCCGAGCGCAATGAAGCCATCAAGCAGCGCGAGATTGCGCTCGACAACGAAAAGGAAGCCAAGAAGCAGGAAGGCATCGCCAAGGAGAACTTCGCGGAGGCGAAGCGTCAGGAAGGTATCGCTGTCGCCAACCTTGAAGAGGCTGACAAGCAGCGCAAGATTGCCGTTGCTAACGAGAAGGAAGCTCTCAAGCAGAAGGAAGAGGCCGACAAGCAGCGAATCGAAGCCGACAGTCAACGCATGATCGCGGTGAAGAACGAGCAGGAAGCGGTCAAGCAGAAGACCTTGGCGGAGACCAACTTCAAGGAAGCTGAAACTCAGCGTCTGAAGGCTCAGAAGAACTTCGAAGAAGCTGAGAAGCAGAAAACTCTGGCTCTGGCGAACGAGAAAGAAGCGAAGAAGCAGGAGACCCTCGCGAAAGAGAACGCGGTCATCGCGGAGAAGAATGCTGACGAGGCCAAGAAGAACGCGGAAGAAGCGAAGAAGCAGCAGGGAATCGCTGAGAAGAACGCCGAAGAGGCCCGTAAGCAGGAGAAGCTCGCCAAGAACAACGAAGTTGAGGCCAAGAAGCAGCAGGGCATCGCTGAGAAGAACGAAGCGGAAGCCAAGAAGCAGCAGATGATCGCTCAGACCAACGAGAAGAAGGCCATCGAGCAAGAAGGCATCGCGAAGAAGAATGCCGATGAAGCCCTCAAGCAAAAGAACCTGGCTGACGCTCAACGCCTGATCGCTGAAGAGAAGCGGAAGGAAGCCGAAGCGGCCAAGGAAGCGGAAGAGTATCAGAGCTACATCGCCCGCATCGGTCTGGCTGACGCGCGTATTCGCGAGAATGCGTTTGACACCGCCATGCAGATTTTGAACGAGTGCCCCGAGCGTCTCCGCAACTGGGAGTGGGGTCGCTTGATGCACCTCTGCACGCTCAGCAAGGGCTCATTCGATAACGGTGCTCCGGTGGATGCGGTCGCTGTGGCTCCGGGCGGCGGACTGTTCGTGACGGGTGGCTGGAACGGCGAAGCGGTCGTCTGGGACAGCGTTTCAGGTAAGGCCGTCAAGCGTTTGAAGCATGAAGGTCTCTATGTCCACGCAGTGGCTTACTCACCCGACGGCAAGTGGATTGCGACTGGCAGCAATGATCCGGTCAATGGCTACGTCCAGTTGTGGAATGCCGAAACCGGCGAGCGTGTGGCTCGCGCGTTTGGAAGCAAAGACACGGCGCACTCAGACGCAGTGTTGAGCGTGCAGTTCTCCAAGGATGGTTCCAAGCTGCTGACCGGCTCGTATGACAACTCGGCTCGGCTGTGGGACGTCGGCACTGGCAAGCAGCTCAAGTCGTTCGTGGGTCACACCTGGTGGGTGTGGGACGCGAAGCTGTCTCCGAAGGAAGACAAGATCGTCACCGCCAGCCAGGACGGCACGGCTATCGTTTGGGAAGTCGCAACAGCCAAAGCTGGCCCTCCATTTACCGGACATCAGGGACCAGTCTACTCGGTCGCGTTCTCGCATGACGGTTTCCAGGTCGCAACCGGCGGCTACGACAAGCGAGTCCTGCTGTGGAAGCCGAGCGAAGTTCGTCCGTATGACTATTCCAAGCTGGCCTCGAAAGAAGGTCAGGTCGTGCAGACCCAGCGTTTCAAGTCGCTGGACGGTCATGGTGGGCCAGTTCGCAGCGTTATGTTCTCAACTGACGATCAACTGCTGCTGACCGGCGGTCAGGACAACACGGTGCGTCTCTGGAGCCCTGAGGCCGGCCAACTGGTGAAGAGCTTCCGCGGTCATGACGGTGCCGTCCGTTCGGCAACCTTTGCTGAGAACGATCAGGTCGTGCTGTCAGCCGGTCATGACAACCGCATCAAGAAGTGGAGTATCGGGCAGTACGAAGAAATCCGAGTGCTGCAGGGTGTCGTGCTGGAAGGTCATGTCGACGCGATTCTCGCCGCTGGCTTCTCGCCGGACGGCAAGCAAGTCGTGACGGCCAGCCGTGATCGCACCGCCCGCACCTGGGACTCAATGACCGGCAATCCATTAAAGGTCTTCAGCGAAGGGCATTCGTTCCTCGCGTCCAACGCTGTGTATTTCCCGGGCGGAAAGCGCATGGCAACGGCTGCGGTGGATAACACTGTTCGCATCTGGGACACCGATTCAGGAACTCAGATGGCGGTGCTGGAACACACCGGTCGCGCCGCGGCATTGGCGATTTCAGCGGATGGCAAGTGGCTCATCACCGGCGGCGATGATCGCTCTGCCAAGATCTTCGATGCTCAGACCGGCGATCTGAAGTTTGTGTTGCCTGACCATCGTAGCGAAGTCACCGCCGTGGCATTGTCTCCAGACGGTCGCCTGGCGTTGACGGGTGACCTGCGAGGCCGCGTTGCTCTGTGGGACATCAAGACGCAGAAGATCGTGCATGAGCTGGTTGGACATTCGCGAGCCCGCATCACCGGAGCGGCCTTCGTTGACAGAACTCGCGCTGTCACGTCGGCGGCGGATAACACTGTTGCTCAGTGGAACGTTGAGACCGGCAAAGAACTGGCGAACCTGATTCTCAAGCACAACGACAGCGTGAACTCCATCGCGCTGCGTCCGAAGACCAGGCAACTCATTACCGCGAGCGAAGACAAGAAGGTTCGCGTCTGGGACCTTGAGACGGCCAAGGTGCTCGCCACCTGGGATACGCCATCCAGCATCAACTCAGTAGCGATTGATTCCGCTGGCGAATGGGCGCTGGCGACTGAGTCAGATGCTCGCAAGGTCTACCTGTGGAAGATCGGCAACGGCGATCAGATTGCACCGGAACGGGAACTCGAAGTGAAGGGACCGCTGTGGAGCGCGATCTTCGCTCCGACGCGGAACGGTCAAACGCTGCTGACGCTGGGCGGTTCCGATGCCCGCTTGATCAACGTGGAATCCAAGGAAGTTCGGCTGACCTTCAGTCCACACGGAGTCGTGGCTTCGGCGAACTTCTCACCGAAGGGTGACCGAATCGTGACGGGTAGTTGGGACTTCTCGGCACGCGTGTGGAATGCCATCACTGGTGCCGATGAGTTGAAGCTCGGTGGTGAAGAAGGCCATACGGGTTATGTGAACTCGGCGACGTTCTCGCCGGATGAAGAGGGCAAGTGGGTTCTGACAGCCAGCGATGACGGTACGGCCAAGTTGTGGGATTCTCGAACTGGCAAGCTCGTGAAGACTCTGTCCGGCCACACGGATCGAGTTCGCCATGCGGAGTTCTCGCGTGACGGAACGCGCGTGGTAACCTCGTCGAGCGACAAGACGGCCATCATCTGGGACACCGCAACCGGCAAGCCGATTGGCCAGCCGCTGCAAGGTCATCAGTGGGCCGTGCTGTTCGCCCAGTTCTCGAGCGATGGTTCGAAGCTCATTACCGGCAGCGAAGACAATATGGCTGCGATCTGGGACGTGGCGACGGGCAAACCGTTGCTGCAACTCAGCGGTCATACCGCACGGGTGACATCGGTGGCGTTTGCTCCCGATGACAACAGAGCGGTCACCGCCAGCCAGGACGGTTCGGTCAAGCTGTGGGATACCAACTTCAAGGCTGAAGACACCAAGCCAGCGGATGAACTGGCGAAGGCTCGTCTGGCCAAGGAAATCCTCACCTTGGACGGCCACACGCGAGAAGTCACGTCCGTGACTTTCTCACCTGATGGTCGTTATGTGTTGACCGGCAGCCAGGACGGCCGAGCCATCCTGTGGCTGGCCAGCACCTGGGTCGATCCAACCAAGAAGGTCGTCTCCAGCGATCAATAAGCAAATCGAGATGCGGCATTTCTGTCAGCTATCGAAGCGAGAGATGCCGCAGCTCGTTGACCCCGATCAAGTTACCACAGCTTCCACCAGCTCTTTTCCGACTTGCTGGCAGTGCTGGCGACAGCTTGAGGATGGTTCATTGCGCCGGACGAGATGATTTTGTTCTCCGGCAACAGGACGCAACTCATGTCGCCGCCGTTCCCGCCGGTGGTGTCAATCAGCAGACGCTTGGGGGCAAACTTCACGGCGGGCACTTGCACGTGTCCACTGACAACTGTGATAGGACAGTCTGGCGGAATCGCTGATGAAACGAGCCCCTTGGAACACAACCATTGCGGCCGCTGCAGCGTGTAGTCGCGCTGCTTGAGGATACGCATCTGCATCGAGTACGGCGTATTCGGATCAAGTCCCGCGTGAACGAAGAGGTACTGCGGATGCTCAACCGCCCAAGGCAGGTCGGACAGCAGTGCCGTATGCTTCTCGCCAAGCTTCGCTTTGAGCGTTTCCAACTCTCCGAACGGAACGTCGTAAGAAGCGAAGGTCTCCTGAGCGCCGTAGTCGTTCAGCCACCGCTCGGCCCAGTTGGCGTAATCAGGCGCGGGAATCAGTCCGAGCGCTCCGGCCATGGCCAGTTCGTGATTGCCACAGCAGACGGTCGTGCGCGGATGCTCCAGCAGCAGGTCGCTTACGATGTCCAGAGCGGCTTTGGGGTCCGGCCCGCGATCAACCAGGTCGCCGATGAAAACAATCCAGCGTCGCTCGTAGTCGGGCAGGTCTCGGAGACGATCCAGAATTGTCAGCAGTTGCTCGACCTGACCATGCACGTCGCCAATCACCGCGACAGGGCCTTCAATACGAGTTGCAAGTCGTGCCATCGTTCGTTCCGCCTTCCTTGGCTCAAACTGGACCAAGGGCGGTCCAGAATGAAATAAAAGTCCTTGCCCGAACCCGCACTCTAGCGCCGACGGGCCGGAAGCCTCAAGATCTTGTGCTGCTGGAGCAACGCCCTGCCGGCAATGCACAGCTTTCGCCACTTCGGAAGCGACACATGTCGTGAATAGACATCGAATTGCCGCTGCTCCATGACGTGCAGCAATCCGCCGTAGATGTCCATCATCGCGGCCAGAATCGGATGCCCGACGGGTTCCAGAAAATCGAAGAGTTCTTCGGCGCGCGCGTAATAGGATTTCGCCCGGGCGACCTCGAACTGCATCAGGTCCAGAAAGTCCTGATTGCAGACTCTTAGTCGTATCTGTTCCGGCGAATAGTTGAACCGGCACAGATCCTCACGTGGGAGATAGACGCGTCCGACAGCAGCGTCTTCACCCACGTCCCGCAGGATATTCGTCAGTTGAAAGGCGAGCCCGCAGTCGATGGCCCGCGGTAACGCCTGTTGATCCCGGATGCCCCAAATGTGAATGCAGCACAAACCGACGACTCCCGCCACGTGATAGCAGTACTGCTCCAGTTGTTCGAAGGCCTCAAAGCGGCAGGCGAGCTTCCGATCGCCGTCTTCATCTGTCTCCAGGTCCATCGCAACGCCCTGCAGGACGTCGAAGAGATAGTGCTCAGGAACCTGGAAGCGACGTACCATGTCACAGATCGCAGGCAGGGCGGCGAGGCGTTGTGTCCAGGCTGGGAAATTCTCCTCTGCCGAAACTTCTTCACCCGCCAAGGATCGCCGCACGGCATCTTCCCAGCGCGCCATGTCAGTTCGACGCTGGGGCAGCGGCAATGTCTCATCATCGCCAATGTCGTCGCTGATGCGCATGTACGCGTAGAGCGCACACATGGCCTGAAAGCGTGGCTTCGGCAGACCAAGGAACGAAAAGTAGAAGTTCTTCGCAGTGCGCCGCGCAATCCGATGGCAGAGGTCATAAGAGTCTGCGAGTGAAACGGTCATGCGGCTTCGAATCCTGAGCGAGCACCAGTTGCGGTTGCAGATGAGAGAGAAAGTAACGAGTCATATCACAGCACGCCCCGGAATGGACCTGATCCGTGGCTTCATGCGGCGATGTCGTGTTAGATCTCGCAACTCAATCCGCCCGCCTGCGAGGTTCCTATGCCCCACCACAGCGATCGCTCCCCGTCCCGCCTGCTGTTCGTCGTGCTCGGTTTGATGGTGGGCACTGTTACAGACACCCACCACGCAGTTGCCGACGTGGGTCCGATCCCGCAATGGATCTGGGGGTCGCCGCTGTCTATCGACGACGATCAGGTGACTCTGCAGCATGACTTCGACGTGGGCCCTCATCTGAAGGCCGCGACGTTCGACGGGCTCGCGGATGATGAGATGGTCGTGACCGTCAACGGGCGGGATGTGATCAAATCAGCGTCGTCGCGTGAATGGACAAAGGCGGATGTCTTCCGTGTGTTAAAAGCGGGTGGCAACCAGATTGTGATTCGCGCCCGCAATGAGTCCGGCTCTTCCGGAGTCTGTTGTCGGCTCATGCTGGAATACGAGAACGGGCGACGACGGACGATTGTCACCGATCCGACGTGGCGAGTCTGGCCACGCGATGTGGCGCCGACCTCAAGCAACATGGCCTACGCGGTCAGCCGAGGTCTGTTGGGTATTCAGCCGTGGGGCGATCCTCCGGGTGAAGAGGGTGACTACTACCAGTGGAAGAAGTCGCTCGGTGCCAACCAGGCGGAAGCGACGGGCACGATGCGCGTGCTGCCAGGTTTTGAAGTGGAACTCGTGCGGTCGGCCCAACCCGGCGAAAGCTCGTGGATCAGCGTCACGTTCGACGCGCAGGGCGATGCGATCATCGGCTGCGAAGGCCGCGACAAACGAAATGGTTTGCTGCGACTCAAACTACCGAATGAGCAACGTTCAGCCGCAGAAGTCAGTTCGGCGGAAGACACGCTGCTGGAAGCTCGCGGACTGGCCTTCAAAGGCAGCACGCTGTTCGCCAATGCGAACAACGCGCACTCGCTGGTTCGTCTGGATGACCGCAACCGCGATGGCCGCTTTGAAGAAGTCGCGGTGCTGAAGAAGTCTCCGGGATCAGTGGGCCACGGTCGCAACAATCTCTGCTTTGGACCTGACGGGAAGCTGTATTCCATTCATGGCAACGACGTGCGTCTGCCTGAAGATTTTTCGCCCGAACAATCGCGCGTCCGCAATATGGCGGTCGATCGTCTGCTGAACTGCCGCTGGGATCGCTACCTGTTCGACTGGCAGGCAAAACTTCCCGCAGGGCACCTGATCCGCACCGATGAGTCCGCTCAGAACTGGGAACTCTGGGCCACCGGCTTTCGTAATCCCTATGGCATCGACTTCAACACCGATGGTGAACTCTTCACGTTCGATGCCGACAATGAAGGCGACCTGGGCACTTCGTGGTATCGACCGACGCGCATCAATCACGTGATTCCCGGCGGCGACTACGGCTGGCGGCAAGGCACCGGCATGCGGAACGAGTGGTATCCCGACAGCCTGCCGTCCAACTTGAACATCGGGAAGAGTTCTCCCACGGACATCAAGTTTGGCACGCGCAGTAACTTCCCCGCGCGTTATCAGCGTTCGCTGTTCATTCTCGATTGGACGTATGGCCGCATCTACTCGATCGAGATGCTCCCGCGCGGCGCGAGCTACGTAGGCACCGCCGAACTGTTTCTCGAAGGCCGACCGCTCAATGTGACCGACCTGGAGTTCGGCCCTGACGGCGCGCTGTACTTCACCACCGGCGGCCGAGCGACTCAGTCGGGTTTGTATCGAGTTCGATTCACGCGCTCGGAGAAAGATGTTGAGCCGCCGACCGCCGTCGGGCCGGATATCCTCATCGCCGCCTCAACCGCGCGCGATATCCGGCATCGTCTGGAGGCTGGTTACGGACAGCGTGATGTGGTGGAACTCGCGCTGGCGCACTTGGGAGATCCTGACGCCTGGTTGCGTCATGCCAGCCGCATCGCGTTGGAATCTATCCCCGCAGAAATGTGGCGCGAGGCTGTGCTTACCCCGGCGACTCAGCCCCTGGCGGCAGTGACCGGCTTGCTGACGTTGTCGCGGCAACCGGGCGAGGCTTCCAAAGTCCTGACGCGACTCAACGAACTGCCGATTTCAAAACTGTCACACGAAGAGTTGTTGATCGCCGCGCGGGCGTATCAACTCTGCCTCATCCGCGACGCTGCGACACCAGCCGAGATGAAGCACCTGATTCGCGAGCGGATCGAGTCGATCTATCCCACGCGCTGCGCCGAGACCAATCAACTCGCCTGCGAACTGCTGATCTATCTGGAGTCCCCGCTGGTCGTGCCGCGTACGATGGTCCTGCTGCGCGCCGCGAAGTTGCAGGAGGAAAAGTTTCAGTGGCTGTTTCAACTGCGGAACGTGCGCGGCGGCTGGACGATCGATAATCGCAAGGCGTATCTGGAGGAACTGGCCGCCTCAAGCAATTTCGATGGCGGACGCGAGTTGCCGATTGCGCTGTTCTCCATCGGCAGCGAGTTCCGTACGACGCTCACTCCTGCCGAAGTCGCCGAGTTGGCGGACCATCTGCAACCGAAGTCGCCGAGCGGCCAGCCACAATCATTGATCCCGCAGGGCACGCTGGTGAAGGAATGGAAACTGGATGACCTCGCGGGTCGGCTGAACGAGGTCGGCACGGGTAGAAACTTCAAACGTGGTGAAGAAGTCTTCCGAGCAGCGAACTGCGTTAAATGCCACCGCTTCGCCCGGCAAGGTCAGCCCGTCGGCCCGGACTTGAGTTTCGTAGGCTTCCGCTTCGGACGTCGCGACCTGCTGGAAACGATCCTTCTCCCATCAAAGGTGATTGATTCGAAATTCCTCGACATCACCTTTGAACTGAAGTCCGGACGGACGGTGACGGGTCGGGTTGTCGGCGGTGACGATCGCGTTGTGCTGGTTTCTCCGAACGCCGCTTCGCCTTTGGAGACTGTCGAGCTGGAACGAGCCGACATCGAGTCTGAGCGGGTTTCGCCTTTGTCACCGATGCCAGCCGGGCTGCTCAACACGCTTGATTCGAACGCAATTTTAGATTTGTTGGCATATTTGGAAGCGAACGGCGTCTCCGCAAGCCCTCATTTCGAGCCGGGGAAACAGTAGCTCTGCTCGTGATTTCGCGGCGTAATCCGCGAAATTGGCCGCTCATCGACCGACCGGAAAAAACGGGCGGCAGTCGCGCGTTGAACGAATTCGACTTCCTCGTAAGAATGTCGCCCCTTTTGGGGAATCCTCAATTCAAATTCGTGACGTTTGGCCAGCGGACTGGTTTGCCTCCGCCGGCTTGCAGGTGACAGGGAGAATTCAGAAATGGGACTGAAACGACCGGTTCTCGAGCGTTCCTTGGGACACGCTTCCGGTGATCTTGAAGCGTGGGTAAAAGTGCTGGAAACTCGTGGAATCGGAGCCAAAGCGTTCCGTAAGTGCCCGAAGTGGCGCGAGTACAACGCCAAGGTCCGCCAAATTCGTCGTCGCATTAACGCCGTCGCTGCAATCGAAGCACGCGAAGCTGAATGCGCTCGCGTGAAGGCTGAAAAGCAGGCCGCCGAATCCGGCGCGTCTGAATGATGATGCACCGACCTGCGATCTCCTGAACGGCATCAACCGCTGCAGTGTCAGGCACGCAGGTCGCATAGAAGCAAAAGATGTCCTGTTCCGGCAGATTGACTGCCAGCTCGGCCGCAGGAGCAGGACCATCCGCAGGCATAAGGTCGCGCTACCAAGCGCACCCGAGCCGACCAACGGAGAGGTGACAGAGCGGCCGATTGTGCAGCACTGGAAATGCTGTGTCTCAGAAATGGGACCGAGGGTTCGAATCCCTCCCTCTCCGCTCTCCCCACAGGCCGTCATCGTAACCCGATGACGGCCTTGGTTTTGCGCGGTGCCAATTTCGGCTGTGAAGGGCGGTGTGCTGGTTTTGTGCTGATTCTCACACTGTGCTACAAAAATACTCTTCATGGCTCTACTCCTTGTCCTTGGAGTCCGCCGGCATGGAGCTTCCCTGCCCGGCATCATCCACTTCATGCTCGGCAACCGGACCATCCGGCTGCCCGTCCAGATTCTTCACCGCCTCTTGCAGACGCTTGTCGGCAATGTGCGTATAGAGACGAATGATTGAGGCATCGACATGCCCCACAATGCTACGCACCACGGCTTCTGGGACACCCGTGGAGAGCGCGTGGGAAATGAAAGCATGCCGAAAGGTGTGCAAGTGGCCTGCCAGCCCCAAACGCTTTAAGAGGCGCTTCAGTGAGCACAGCAGGCGCCGCTCCGAGATCCGATGCCCGCCTTGGGGATACTTCTTCGATGCCCCGGCGGTGAACACCCAGCGATGCTGACGGGGACGCGATTTCAAGAGTCGGGCCACGCGGTCCGTCATTGGGATAGCGCGCTGGTCCCCGGTCTTCGGGATCCAATCATCCTTGGGGCGAATGTGCAGGACATTGCGGCGGAAGTCGACATCGTCCCATGTCAGCCATTCGATTTCGCCAATGCGGGCACCGGTGTCTGCGAGGACGGTGAAGATCGATCGCTGCGGTTCTTGGCTCGCTTCCAGAATTCGCGCGACCTCTTCGCGGGAAAAGCAAGGTTGAGGCGCGGGCTTCGGCTCCTTGATCTTCAAGCCGCGGAGTGGGTCACCGGACAGGAGATCGCGACTGCGTGCGAAGTTCACCAGTTGGCGAATGACGACGCACTCGTTGCAGACGGTGCTGATACACACGCCAGCCACGACACGCGCGTGCCGGTATTTGTCGAGGAATGAGATCGTGATGCGGTCGACAGACCGCACTCCCTGATCTTCGGCAATCCGACGCAGGTGTTTGAAGATGCCGCGGTACTTGGTGAGCGTCTTGGGGCGGCGACGCTCGGTTTCGAGATGGCGGTCATACTCGGTGATAACTTCTTCCAAGCCCGCGGCCTTAATCTTCTGTTGGTGCACACCGCTGAGAAGTTCTGCTTCCAGACGGACGGCTCGCAGTCGAGCTTCCTTCAGGCTTTTGGTCTTGAGTGTCTTGCGATGCTGGCTATCGTTCTGTTGCCAGTTCGCCCACCAGGTGCTGCCGCGCAGGAAGATCGAGACGAGTTCACCAACCGGTTCGTAGGCCTGACTCCTGCGCTGGCGTTTCGGATCAGTCATGGTTAGAAAGTCCTTCGTTGAAGAGGCATTGAAGAAGTCTGTCCCGCCAGAAGATCACCCGCTTGCCGGCTCGCCGGCTGCAGCGATCCAGCAAGCCACGGCTGCGCCAGTCGTAGAGCGTGCTTTTGGGGGTCTGGAGCAACTCAGCGGCTTGGTTGATCGTCAGCAGTGGCGGAAATCGCTCGGCCCATGGACCGGCTGCGAAAGCAGCTTTGATTTCCTGATCCGTCAACTTGAGTCCGTTCGCCACGCTCCACCTCAACCATGCCGTGTCCAGTTGCTGCCGGTCATTCCGGCTTCACTAGCTAGTTGGAAATCCGGACGGTTTTGGGATGGCCCGGTATGGGGTGAATTCGGCGGCTCCCAAGAGCGGGATGAGCTATGTCACTCAAGTCATAAAGGATTGTGGTGATTGAGGATGTGGCTCGCATGTGACCTTGCCACTTCGCCGACAAGATGTGCTTTCTGTTCCCGCGTAAAAAACCATTGGAGGTGTTCCCGTCGGAGAAAAATTTCTTGAACTGGAAAAATAAGTCGGTGGCTTGCGATCCTGCTGAGTGGAAGCCACGGCGCTTTTGGTGCAGCTCGACATCGGAGCCGCTTCCTTTTCGAGACCGTACTCACAGCGCCCGACGCCAAGCTGGCTTCAACGACATTTCTGCGCCGGTATCACTTCAGGACCAGGGTTGATCTCCGCATCGATGAGTCAAGATGCAGATCCCAATGACTCGGTTCCATGACTCCGGCAGGTCGATGCTGTCACGCGGCTCAGCAGATGCTTTACGATGTGCGTTCAGATGAGTGGACTACAGCAACAACATCGCGCCATTCCGATCCATGTTTCGTTGATCTAAGCTGGATCTGACTGCGTGTCGTGGAGCGATGTTGCGCCATCACGGGCGGGGCCGGTGGTGAGACTTGGCACTCCCAAGCGACTCAATGCCGCGCCAGATCGAGCGTTGGAGTTAGGGGGACTCTGCCCCAGCTAGTTCGACACGCGCGTCAATTTCTGACAGGCACTTCACCTCATCGTGCGGCATGGCTCTGGCGATCTAGGGCAGGCTTGTTTCCACGGAGGGTTCTCATGACAGGCTTCGAGTTTCTCGCGGGAACAGTTACGGATCTACGTCTCCGCCAAGGGGACGACCAATGCGGTGTCGAACAAAGATTTCTGTGGCAGCCATCGAATCGGCTCGCGTCCGATTTGCATCCAGAGTTCTCGCTGGGCTTCGCGGTGGTGCGAGGCGCTGATCAACTCCGGCGGCTCATCTCAGCAGAAGGGCAGGAGGGGTTTTTGACGAAAGCCGGCTTGCTCGGACGTGCGCTTCTGGAACGCTCGGGTGAGTACGACTGTGATGCAATCTTCACGTCGCGATTTCACAGCTTTCTCTTTCAGCAGCGTCGGTGGATTCGCGAGGCGCTGGGCCGCTCCTTTAACAATCGCTTAACGCTCATTGTCGCGGACAGTGGTCGGACAGCAGGCAATGGACCCGATGTTCTGCCTGATGACATTGGCAGCGCGGCGGCAGGTGCGAGTTCTGACAGTCAATGGACGATTGGCAGATTGCTTGAAGCTGGTCTAAGTCAATGCCATAAGTGGCACATCGCTTGTCCCAACTTCGCGGAGCGGCTCTGTGGCGGGTTGTTCAGCGCCGCCGCATTAGCCCCGCTTGATCTCTCCGGTATGCCGCAGGAGGAGCAAGATGGCCTGCTACGGTTGATCTTGTTTAATTTCAATACTGACGAGAAGTTGGAGTCTGGCGACGATGGCGAACCGGTTGGTAGAAACTTTAGCATGGTGCAAGAACGGGTTGCCCGTGCTCTGTGGGACCATCTCGAGGACTCAACGGAAGACTTTGCACGATACTTCATCGAACAGACCGACGGGCTGATTCATCGAGTCGCCAAGCAGGTCCGTCGTGGTGGAACTGTTAGTCGTGCCGCAGTACGCGAGATCCGGGTGCGGATGCTGGTCCACTCCTATCGCTGGATGGCTCAGACGCTCCACGCTGCCATGCATGAGATTCGCCACTCCGTGGCTACTAGCTTCAGCGATGCTGAGCTGGAACTATATGACCTCCAGTATCGAAGTCAGTCATCACTCGGTGGCCTGACCCTGCTGCTGCTTCGCGATCAGTTGCGACAGCTTGGGATCGATCCGCTCATAGTATCAGGACCTCAATTGGCACCGTCCGTCTTGATTCGCGTGCTGTATTATTACGCAGAGATGGTCGGTAAACGCCGTGCAGCGGATCGCCGACTGCGTAACGCATCGGAAACGTCACTTGATAGCTTGGCCGAAGGCTCGGCGTTGGTCGGCAGGGACCTGGCGGCGGACGCGGGTATGCAGTTAGAAGATGCCAAGATGGTTCTGGGGCGGCTAATCGCAGAATTCACAAAGTTCACATGTAGTTGTCCGAGCAACAATTCCATGCGAGTTGTCGAACTTGAGCAAACTCAAGATCCGCTCGCAGAACTCACAATCGAATGTGCTGAGTGCCACCGTCGTCAAGTTGTTTCAAATTCAGTAGAACTCCAAGGGTTTCTTCGTCCTCGCTACGACGACTAGTCGTGATTGATAATACGTAAATCCGGCAGATTGCTATGCGGCGCGGCGTCGGCGACCCACCTGTCGGCACCGGACAGGTTTGGGCAACTCCGCGAAGCCCACAGTCCGGCCAAGGCGGCCCCCAAGACGGTGGCAAGGTTTTGTTGGGAAGGGGTCAAAACACTGTTCTTGTGCTTGTCAGCAATTTCAGACATTTGTGGGCTCATGCTTGCTCCGATCTGAATGTAGGGTAGGGGTTTTGTGCTCTGACTGAGAGGTAAGCATTCCTACCTTATATGCCACGTTTTTGGGCAGATTTTAGATGTTGCATAGAACAGGCTGAGCAGCGCTTCAGGAATTGCAACTGGCCACCCAATTTGATCCGTGCTTTACCATTTCGATATCTTCGAGTGGGACACTAACAGACATCGACAGACGCCGTGTTTCGGGATTTTCACGGTGGACCGCCGCATTGTGCTAGGCTTATTCGGCTTAAAGCATGAGTGTGTTTCGGATGCGTTAGAGATAGTCCTTGGGACTTGGTATGTATTTCATAGGTGCCAATGTTGTTAGGGGCTCGACCTGAGGCGACTTGTGCATCGGAGTCTGAATATCTGACCTTGGTTCATGTGACCGATGTACGGTTGCAGAACAGAGAACTGTCTTCCAAATGCGCCCAACTCGATGCTAATAATCTCGCAAGAAACGCAGTACAAAGCTGAGTTCCAGATTGCTACCGAGAATCCATGATTTTTCACCGGCAGAGAAGTGGTCTCTTAGGCGTTGGCTGTCGAACCCGCAAGAATCACTCGGGATAGCCGACGCTTGTGTAAAGCCAAGGTTAATACTTGAAGGCCCTTGTCTCCACTTGGGAGCTTGTACGGAAAGCAGAAACTCTCGAACACAAACTCATGGCGCTCACCGTTGTTGTCGATCAACTCGACTTCCTCAGCACCAAGAGGGCCCCCTGACCTCCGATTGCATACACGCGTAAGTATTTCAAAGAGTTGCACCTGCGTGGTGTTGGAGAACTTCGCGCGGAACACCGGCGACTCAATAACATACCGACAGGGTTCGCAATGATCGAAATCCTCGGGCAACCTATGGGGATGTTCGCTGACGATTCCCAGCAACGGATGGGGGCCTGCATACTCTTCGACCATTCGCCACAGTGTCGAGGCGTTGGAATTGCCGAATCGCTTCTTGAGAATCTGTAGCGATGCCATCGAAATCGGCAATGACATCAATTCTGCAACAAAGCGATCTTGCAAAAAAAGGAGTTGGCCGGCGGCATAATTTGCTTCTGCCTCAATGGCTGCGTGACAGCTGGGACTCAGTTCGTTCTGAGAATCTCCAAGCAAATAGTCTTTGTGCCAAAAGCTTAACTTATGCCCAATCTCGTGCGCCTCAGCCCAACGAAACTTCACTTGGTGCAGTTCTCGGTCAAGTAGGATGCGATCTTGGTCCCAAAAGAGCATTCCCCTGAGCTCGAGCTTGCTGATCAGTTTTCCCAGGATCGACTTGCTGGTAAGCATTTCCTTCCCAGCGATTTTGACGGAGTGGACGATTTCCTTTAAGAGGCTTGAGTCTTTGCTGCTGTAGTATTCAAGATCCAGTTCGAGTTGCGACCTCACGGCCACCAGATCCAGTGGAGGCTCCATGCCCTTCATGTCCGACAGAAGTCGTTTAACAGCTTTATCAATCTGTTTCCGTTCGCTGTTGCCAACTACTGGATTCTTCATCATTCACCTCTTTCGCGGAGTCTTTCGACCAAGGTGTGAAAGCACGCTTTTTCTTTCGGAGTCAATGAATCGAAGTTAGGCTTTGCACATGCTGCCACAGAAAGAGCCCTCCGTTGCACAGAGGACTTGGCGTCGCGGATCAGGCCCGCCAGTCGCATCACAGCGCGCGGTTCCAGCTTGAAGTATTCAGCGATGGCCAAGACCGTGAGTGGCGAGGCACGCGTACCCGGAACGGTCTCGATTGTACGCAAATCATCCGCGTCAAGATTCGTCTTAGCAGCAAGCTGTTCAGTGGATAGCTTTTTCTCCGCCCGCAGCATCGCCAATAACTTGCTGAATGCTCCTGGGTCTTGCTGTGTTTGCTGTTTCTCAATCATGCGTTCGAACACTGCGTCGGGCTCTCGTAAACATTCCGGCAATTCCACCGGCGTGGTTCCGAACATCGCGAGCATTTCGCGAACATCATCCACCGTCTGTGGAAAGAGGTCCTCAAGGAACTGTTCGGCTTCATATAACTGACGCTCAATCTCGCCGGGCGAAAGTTGGTCGCGTGATGGGTTCATGGGAGACTCCTGGATCGGTCAGGGGAAAACGAGGAGGTGTATTAGAGGCATCGCTGAGAAGTTTGAGCGCTCGGTCATACGCTTTCCTCAGCGCGTTGGGGGTGATTCCCCATTCTTTGCAGAATGCATCGTGAACATCGCGAGGTGGCTGTGATTGTTTGGTGTCGGGGTTGTAGTACCGAATTTTGAACCAGACGATCGCAGCGTCACGTTCGTTGAGGGTCCTCATGACCAGTTGGTGAATTCCCAAGCATTGTTCGGCTGCGGTTTCGGGTGCTGTGAACAGTTCTTCATTCTCATCGGGATCGACCAGCTCTGGTTTGCGGGATCTAAGTTTGTCCCGAACCATGTTACGCGCGATCGTCGCGAGCCACGCTTTACAGCGGAGCGTGGCCTCTTCTCGGTCCAATCCTTCCGGCTCACTAAACGAATCGGCCCCGGATTCCCATACTTTGGTAAACGTCTCTGTGACGACATCTTCCGTCCCGATGCCGCATCCAGCCAGTACCCGACCTGCCTTTGCAACACAGCAATACAGAAACTGGTGGTGGCGGACGTAGAACAACCCCCACGCTTCTCTGGCGGTGGCAAAATCGTCCTCTTTTTGTCCTATGCGCCGCAGAAGCTCTTTATCCGTCGATTCCAATTGGGTGTCGTTCATGCAAACGCTTCCTTATTGAAGTGCCAGTCGTCCGGGGCCACCCTCCTCACGTGAAACGAATTGCTGTGACAGGAAATAAAAGAAAATCCGTGGACACGGACTTCGCCGGTTTCCGTCACAACGCCTCGTTTCAATTGCAGACCGGCAGAACTGTTCTGCTCAAGGCGAACAAGTCCCTGAATTTTAAGGAGCCGCAATGCAAACCACAGCAGAGATCGACCATCTCCCTGACGAACTGGAGGACCTGGAGGTCTGCACGAGGGAGGGCCGGGCGCCACGGTGCGTCCGGCGCTATCGGATTCGGATCGACCGGGAACAGTATGTCGTCCACGTCACGTATATGACGGGGCAGCAGCTTTTGGAAGTTTCTGGCAAATGCGACGTGAAGCGCTGGAAGATCTTCCAGAAGCTCAAAGGACAGATGGTTGAAATTGGTCTGAATGAAAGCGTGAGTTTTACCGAACCCGGCATCGAAAAGTTCAAAACCCTGCCGCTTGACCAGACGGAGGGGTAGCACAGATGCCTCGCCGTGATTTCAACCTGCCTCCGGAAGATGTTGCGTTTCTGGACCTGCATCATCCTGCTTGGGAAGCATTCCGTGACGGGTCCACAAACTGGCTGCTCATCGGTCAGTTTGCGGTCCCTGATGGATACACCGTCAGTGCGACTTCAGTAGCACTGCGGATTGAACCAGCATACCCGGATACCCAAATTGACATGGCATACTTTTTCCCGCCCCTCTGCCGAGAGGATGGGAAGCCCATTCCTGCAACAGGATCAACCGAAGCAATCGACGGAAAAACATTTCAGCGCTGGTCCCGGCACCGGACCGCCGAGAATCCTTGGCGGCCTGGTATCGATGATGTCTCGACGCACTTGGCCCAAGTCCAACATTGGTTCCTGCGGGAGTTTAGAAAATGAGCATGGACGTGATTCTACGGTTAACTGGAAGTCAGAAAGCCACCTTGTACCAGCATTTGTTTCCGGATGACGGGCGCGAGGCTGTCGCGATTGCCCTCTGTGGCCGAAGAGACGGCCTAGATCGTCATTGCCTGAGCGTGTGTAAGATCGAACTAATTCCGTATGGCGAATGTGAGCGCACGGCAGATAGCGTCACGTGGCCAACAAAACGACTGGTTGCGCTCTTCCAAGAGGCTGCGCGGCGTGGCATGGCGGTTGTGAAGTTGCACAGTCACCCTGGCGGCTATGACCGGTTCTCTGAGTTCGATGATGCATCCGACAACGAGTTTTTCGATGCCGCCTTCAATTGGACGGAAAGCTCGTTGCCGCATGCGAGCGTGATTGCATTGCCGTGCGGTAGGATGTTCGGTCGAACCCAAACACAGTCGGGAGAATTTGGTGCGTTGGAACTGATCTCCGTCGCAGGAGACTCGGTTGAATATTGGATCGATCAACCGTCAGATTTTGTGCCAGAATTCGCGGATCGCCATGCACAGGTTCTTGGTGACGCTACCGTCACGATGATGCGCAAGCTGCGAGCTGCGGTCGTCGGATGCTCAGGAACTGGTTCCCCGACAGTCGAGCAACTGTACCGGCTGGGAATTGGCGAATTGGTTCTGGTGGACCCGGACCTGGTCGGCGTTGAAAACCTGAATCGGATTTTGAATTCTCGTGACCAGGATGTGCGGGGGAGACGTCCCAAGGTCCATGTCTTGGAGCAGGCGATTCAAGCCACTGGCCTCGGGACAGCCGTAACTGCCCTGCCTCAGAACCTCTGCGATCCGTCGGTGATCAGGTTGGTCGCAACCTGTGACGTCATCTTCGGGTGTGTCGACAGCGTGTTTGCTCGCCACGTACTCAACAAGCTCGCTTCAACCTACTGCATCCCGTATTTCGATATCGGTGTTGGCCTTCAGGCAGACGGGAATGGCGGAATTTCGCATATTTCTGGTGCGATCAACTATCTGCAGCCCGACGGCTCTAGTCTACTCAGCCGAGGTGCGTTCTCCCTCGATGATGTTCAGGCGGATGCTCTGCGACGGGGTAACCCGGATGAATATGCCGACCGGCTCGCATCGGGCTACATCACAGGTGCCGATGTGGCACGGCCGGCTGTAATTACCGTCAACATGATCTTTTCTGGACTCGGTGTATTCGAGTTCCTGAACCGGATGCATGAAATGCGCGACGAGTCGAACGGCCGTTTCGCCATGCAACGGATCAGTTTGAGCCACAATTTGAGTGACATCTCGGAAGACGGGGGACGGTGCATGGTGGTTTCGCGCTGCCTTGGGCAGGGAGACCTAGACCCGTTGCTTGGAATGCCGGGATTGTCCGAGGGCGCGGAGGTAGAGCATGGAGTTTGTGCGTAGGTTCCTCGGGTGGCTCTGGTCTTGGTTTCCGTTTTACCAGCCGAGGTGGACTGGCATCGTTGTGGATGACCTGCCGGTCAACCTTAGGAAACACCGCGTCTATCTGATCGGGGAAGACGGCCAACTCTGGCAGGTCGCAATGCTGTGCCCCTGCGGATGCTCCTCCGTAATTCAGTTGTGCGTTCTTCCTGACAGTCGTCCGGGTTGGGCCGTGACGATGAATTCAGACGGAACTGTATCGCTGTGTCCTTCCGTGTGGCGAACGACCGGGTGCCGAAGCCATTTTTTCCTTCGTGGTGGGCGAATCGACTGGTGTAAGTAAGGCGATATCTCGAATCGACTGGTGTAAGTAAGGCGATATCTCGAATCGAATGCGTACGAGGCGACCTGATCGCCTAGCGGGGCAACAGCGCACCCCACAGGGATGTCTATGGGATGGGCATATTCTTTCCGAGGACATCCACCATCGTTTGCGCAAGTGGCAATTAGCCAGCTATTTACGCAGTTCACAGCATTGATTGTTTTCGGCTTTGTTGTGTCCTCAAGCACGCCGGGAGTAATCCCCACCGTGAATTCAACCTTGCGTGCCCAAGACGGCGGCAGTCCCTTTTCGTGTCACCGAGCGAATATGCTTTCGAAGACAGCCGCCGGGTGCCTTGCATCGTGGGGATACACGACCCCACCCAATTGCCCCCACTGGGCTGAGTCAGTCTTAGCAATGAAAGAGTAGGCGCCTTTGATGAACGTCGTGAGCGTTGCGACCTTTATGATTGGGCTGCTGGTGCTCGCCGCGAACGCATCGGCTCAGGTAGTTGTTTACGAGGGGAAGAGTGGTTCGGGAGTCGGCAAACACATCGTCTTCCTGGCGGGCGATCATGAGTATCGCTCGGAGGAGACTCTGCCGGCGCTGGCTCGCATCTTGGCAAAGCAGCATGGCTTCAAGTGCACGGTGCTGTTTGATGTCGATCAAGAGTCAGGTGAGATCGTGCCGGGGAATTCCAACATGCCTGGCTTGCAGGCTCTGAAGTCGGCGGATCTCGCGGTTGTATTCCTGAGGTTCCAGAATTTTTCATCCGAGCAGATGCGGCACTTTGATGATTATCTCAATCGAGGCGGACCGATCGTCGGACTACGCACAGCGACGCATGCCTTCAAGATGAAGAGCGATGAGCCGTTCTCGAAGTACTCGTATGACAGCAAGCATGCCAACTATGCACTCGGTTTCGGGCATCTGGTGCTCGGGCAAACTTGGGTGGGGCACTATGGCCGCAATCATCAGCAGAGCACCCGCATCACGATCGTCGAGGGCAAGGAGTCGCATCCTATTCTGCGCGGAGTGAAAGACGTTTGGGTGCAGGCCGGAGGCTATGTCGGGAAGCCTACCGACGGCGATGTGCTCACAATGGCTCAGCCGCTCAATGGCATGATGCCCGCTTCTCCGGTTGATGCGACGAAGCCGCCGATGCCGTCGGAGTGGACTCGATCCTACACTTCTGCGTCAGGCAAGGCGGCGCGCGTCTTCACCTCGTTATATGGAACTCCGGAAGACATTCTGAATGACGGCTATCGACGATTGCTCGTCAACGGCTGCTTCTGGGCGGTGGGGCTAGAGGACTCGATCAAGGCCGATGCCAACATTGAGTTCGTCGGGCCGTTCAATCCGAACACGTTTAATGGCGGCGGGCATGCGAAGGGGATCAAGCCGGAAGCCTATGTTTTGATGTTGCGCTATTTTTGAAGAACGAATGTGCGATTTCTCGGTGAATTTGCGTGTTCTTGAACCCCGCATTCCACTTTGCGGTGCCTTCCAAAAGTCAGAAACGTCAAAAAGCCCTGAAAAAACGCCCCAAAAATAGCGCAACATCAAAGAGCCTATGCCGGGTTCGAGAGTCCGATTCCGGCGAATCACAACACGGGGAAGAGCGGTGCGACTCAGCCGAAACCCGCAGCCGCGAAGACTGACGAGCCGACCAAGGGCGACTCAAAAACGCAGACTCCGGCTCAGGCTGCGGACGGTTCGGGACAGAGCCCCAAGCTACAGAACAAGCCGCTTGTCACTGGCAAGCCGGCACGGTTTGGCGCATCGAATTACCGGGCGAGAAGCGCATCTTGACGCTCGCTGAGGTCGAGGTTTTCAGCGGCGGCAAGAACGTCGCCGCGAGCGGTAAGGCGAAGCAGTCAAGCACGAACGGAGATGCCGGTGCGTCGCGAGCGACTGATGGCAATAAGGATCCCGACTGGGGCAAAGGGGGGCAGACGCATACGTCGAATGCCGGAGAGAAGAACCCGTATTGGGAACTGGATCTGGGGAGGGCGACCGACATCGAGAAGATCGGCGTTTGGAATCGCAGCGGTTTTGAGCGACGGCTCGCGGGGTTCACACTTACGTTGTTGGATACCGATCGAAAAGAGGTCTTTCAGGCCAAGGACATCGCGGCTCCTCAGGCGATGGAGATCGACATCAAGAACGGCGGCGCCGTGCGCTACCTCACCTACGGCGGGAAGCCGGGTGAGTCGTTCGGCAAGGAGCCTCAGCTAGCAGGCAATGCTGCGCCGGCCGCGAACGCCGGAGCGAAGAATGGAACGTCGCCAGCCGAAGCATTGGCCGACGTGCCGGCGAACTATCGCGACTCGCTGCCTTTCGCGTTTCAGAAAGGAGACGTCGTTGCGATTCTCGGCAACGGTCTCGCGGATCGCATGCAGCACGACGGTTGGCTCGAGACCGTCCTGCAATCGCAGCTCGTCGATCAGCAGGTCCGCATCCGCAACATGAGCACGAGCGGCGATCGTCCGAACGACTACCCGCGCAGCTCGGGGCAGCTTTCGATGACGGCCTATCTGAGGCAAGTGAAGCCGACCGTTGTGTTCGCGTTCTTTGGCTACAACGAATCGTTCGACGTCAAACCGGCGGAGTACAAGCAACAACTGCTCGACTTCGTGAAGAAGACGCGCGGCGCAATACCCAATGGGAAAGAGTTTCCTCGGATCGTGCTGTTCAGTCCGATCGCTCATGAAGACACGCGCAATCCAAATGTGCCCGACGGACGCACTCATAACGTGCGGCTTGCGGCTCACACGCGGGCGACTCAAGACGCCGCGAAGGAAGCGGGCGTCGCGTTTGTGGATCTCTTTCATCCGACGCTCGATCTGTTTCAGAAGGCGTCAATGCCGCTGACGATCAATGGCGTGCATCTCTCGGATGCGGGCAATCGACAGCTCGCTGAGGTCATCGCATCCGAGCTGTTCGGCAAGCCGGTGACTTCTTCGCCGTCGCAACAACGGCTGCGGGAAGCGGTGCTCGATAAGAGCCTGCATTGGTGGAATCGGTATCACGCGTCGGACGGCAACGATGTTTGGGGCAGCCGCTCGACGCTGTCGTTCGTCAACAATCAGAGCAACGCCGACGTCTTGAAGCCCGAACTGGCGATGCTCGACGTGATGACGGCCAATCGTGACGCCGTTGTTTGGGCTCGCGCGGCGGGCAAAGACATTTCCGTCGACGACAGCAATGTGCCGAAGCCAATCGCTGTGACCTCCAACGTCGGCGGAGGTAGTAAAAGTTCCAGTTCGCAGAAAGAAGGCACGCTCAAATACTTCAGCGGCGAAGAGGGCATCAAGCAGTTGGCGGTCGCGAAAGGCTTCGAAGTGAAGCTCTTCGCGGACGAGGCTCGCTTCCCGCAACTCGCCAATCCCGTGCAGTTGCAGTTCGACACGAAGGGCCGCTTGTGGGCCGCTGCATGGCCGACATATCCGAAGTGGGAGCCGCTCAAGTCGATGGATGACGCGCTCATCATCCTGCACGACGACAATAACGACGGCGTTGCTGATCGAGTCACCGAGTTCGCCAAAGTGCAGAACCCGCTCGGCTTCGAGTTCTGGAACGGCGGCGTGATTGTCACTGAGCAGTCCGAGTTGCTCTTCTTGAAGGATACGAACGGCGACGACGTGGCCGACGTGCGGACGATCCTACTGCAAGGGCTTGATTCCTCCGACACGCATCACGGGGCCAACAATCTCATCTATGGACCGGACGGGGGCATCTATTGGCAGAGCGGCGTCTTCATGGTTCACAACCATGAGCATCCTTGGGGGCCATCGCTGCAATCGGGTGCGTCGGCGATGTACCGCTTCGATCCGCGTCGTTTCACGATCTCGATGCACGCCGGCAATTCACCGAACCCGCACGGCATCGCGTTCGACTACTGGGGCTATCACTACGCGACCGACGGCACGGGCGGCCGCGCGTTTCAAGTGAGGCCGGACGGCAATAGCTTCAAGATGCACGAACTCCTGAAGAACGAAGTACGCCCCGTCACGGCGAGCGAGATCGTCAGCAGCACGCACTTCCCCGAGTCAATGCAGGGCGATTTCCTCATCTGCAATGTGATCGGATTTCTGGGCATCAAGCACTATGACCTCGCGCGCAATCCCGAGACGGGAGCCGTCTGGGGCGAGCCTGCTGGCGACAACTTGACGGTCACTGTTACGAATGCCGATGGCAGCAAGACTGAAGACAAATCGCGCGGCTTGCTCATGAGCGGGGACAAAAACTTCTGTCCGTCCGATGCGATCTTCGCGCCGGATGGCTCGCTGTATTTCAGCGACTGGCACAACGTCATCATCGGGCACATGCAACACAACGTGCGTGATCCGAATCGCGACCACTCGCACGGTCGCGTCTATCGCATGACCTCAGCGGGACGACCTCTGCAAGCCCCCGTCGCGATTGACGGGCAGCCGATTGCCGCGCTGCTCGACAATTTGAAGTCGCCGGTCGACGGCATCCGGCATCGCACCCGCGTCGAACTGAGCGAGCGGGACTCGAAAGAAGTCATCGCCGCGACAAAGGAGTGGCTCAAGCAGTTCGACCCGCAGAAGAAAGAGGACGCTCATCACCTGCTCGAAGCGTTGTGGTTGCATCAGCAACACAACCTGCGAGACGACGCGCTGCTCAATGTGTTGCTCAACTCGCCCGAGCCACATGCTCGGATCGCCGCGAAGACCGTGCAGCACTTCTGGGTCAACGTCGAGAAGACGCTGCGCGGCGGCAAGATCGCGGACACCGTGCTGGCGTCGTCGCAGAAGTCAGGCGTGCTCAGCGACACTCCCGAACTGACGACGATCCGCATCGCGACCGTGCCCGAGAAGATGATGTACGACGTCAAAGAACTGACGGTGAAGCCCGGCAAGAAGGTGAAGCTGACGTTCGCCAACATCGACTTCATGCCGCACAACATCATGCTTGTGCGCCCCGATAAGGCCGATGACGTCGGGCTTGCCGCGATCAATCTGGGAGCACGCGGCTTCGATGTCGGCTTTGTGCCCGAGAGCAAAGACATCCTCTGGCACAGTCAGCTCGTCGACTTCGGGCAAGAGGAAGTCATCGAGTTCACCGCCCCTACGACCGAAGGAGCGTACCCCTACATCTGCTCGTTCCCCGGCCATCACCGTCTGATGCGCGGCATGCTTTTCGTGACCGAGAACCTCAAAGAGTTCCTTGCGAAGAATCCGCAGAGGGAGATCAAGGTCACCGAGTGGAAACACAGTGACTTCGCTCAAGACCTGCAGCGCGTAAGTGAGCATCGCAACTTCGCGGAAGGCAGTGCCATCGTCTGAATAAAGATGACTCCGGTGCTGCGAACGATCTGGGAGTCATAGGAGCCGCCGTCGGTCCGCAGATCGACGAGGTCGTGAAGAAGCACAAACGCGAACCGAGCGTCGTACTGCGCGAGATCCTCGAACCCTCGCGCAATGTCGATGAAAAGTACCGGCAGGCCATCATCGTCCTCGAAGACGGCAAATCGCACATCGGCGTGATTGCCTCTGAAAACGCAACGACCCTAACGCTGCTGGCAGGCAGCCCACCGAAGAAGCTCGAAATCCCGAAGAAGTCGATCGACGACCGCGCCAATTCTCCGCTGTCGATCATGCCAGCGAACCTGCTCAACACACTCGACAAAGAGCAGATTCTCGATCTGCTGGCCTATGTGCTGGCTGCCGGCGATTCGAAGGATGCGGCATTTCATCATCACTGAGGCAAGCGGCAGATGGCCCCCACCTCAGCTCCGCCAAAATCCTCCGCCGCATCGGCAAGGGGATGGCCGCGGCGATGGTGCAATTGAAAGACAAACGACCGCTCTCACAGAGTGAGCACCCAATATGAAAGGCGCCCCATGCGACTGAATTCCAAATTGATCGCTTTCGGATTGATGATCGCGTGCTGTCTCGCGACGTCGATCGCGCGGGCAGATGCGCATTCGCGGCCAAATGTGATCCTCGTCATGGCCGATGATCAGGGATGGGGCGACACGAGTTACAACGGGCATCCGGAGCTCAAGACGCCGCAGCTGGATGCGCTGGCTGCTGCCGGATTGCGGTTGAATCGGTTCTACACGGCGCACTTCAATTGCTCGCCGACGCGAGCCAGTGTGCTGACCGGCCGGCATCCGCATCGCATGGGGACGTTCAACCCCGGCGCACCGATTCGGGCGCAAGAACTGACGGTCGCGAAGGTGCTGCAAGCCGCGGGCTACGCGACCGGGCACTTCGGCAAGTGGCACCTCAACGGCAAGAACGGTGACCGCGACACAAAGACGCCACCGGGTCGAGCGATCCCCGCCGCCGATCCGCTTTCGCCCGGCAAGCTGGGGTTTGATGAATGGATCTCCGCTGACAATTTCTTTGACCTGCATCCCGTGTTAGGTCGCAACGGTGTGCCGGAGAAATTTCACGGAGACGGATCCGACATCAGCACGGACGAAGCCTTGAAATTCATCCGCAAGC
>CAYLTY010000089.1:0-31387 GCA_964386705.1 uncultured Planctomycetaceae bacterium | reverse complement strand
CCCCCAGTGGGAACTCCACAACGACAACGTTATGAATTCCAGCTCGAGAGCTTCTTCGCACACGCCTTGTCGCTCGGTCTGGAGTTCACATGGTGATGCCAGCATTTCATCTCACGTCTTCTCCATGGGAGGCCGCACGCAGCCACGAGCCAGCGCCGCAACGTCCGCTTCCCAGAGGTCAGCATGCTTAACTTGTTTGATCGATTCACCAGGAACCTTCGCAAGGGACGCCAGTCGCATCCGCAGCGTACGGATGTCATTGCCGCCGCGGTGCCGTCGTCGAATCATGCGACCGCTCAACGCCGCACGCCTGCTCAATCCACGCAAGGCCATGCGAATGCTGGAGCCGAGGAACTGGAATCGCGCATGCTGCTGGCGATCTCGAACCTGGGCGCCATCCAGGGGCGAGTCTACGACGACCTGACCAACAACGGTGTGTCTGCCGATGACATCGGCCAGGAGAGCATTTCCGTTCGGCTCTATCGCGATGGCGGAGATCTCACGTTCGGCAACGGCGCGGGCGACGACACGTTCATCGGTACTGCGGACACGGACAACGAAGGCCGGTTCCAGTTCTCAGGTCTGATTGCCGGTCGGTACTACGTTGAGCAGCCATCAATTCCTGGACTCATTCAACGAGCCGGCGAGAACGTCGTCACCATCAATATCAACAGCGCCGAAGCGGGTGGTACTCAGGGTGCCACCATCATCGACTCCTTCGATTCCCCAGCCGGCAACCAGAGCGTCAGCGCATCAGGTGCGGGAGGCATCGGCCGTTCCTCGTTGCCAGCCACGGTGGTGGGCGGCGAACGCGATGTCACGATCGAGATTCAGTCTGGCACCAGCAGCGCGAGCGCTGTTTTCAACAACAAGTCCAGCGGCGTGATGCGCGTAGATGCTGATAACGCAACCTCGGCACGCTACACAGTCACATGGGATGGTGCTGACAAGAGCGCGGCCAAATTCGACCCGGTTGGCCTGGGCGGCATCGATCTCACCAACAATCTCAACGACACCGCCATCCTCATCACGGGTGGCACCGACACCAATGGTGCGACTGGCACCTTACGAGTCTATACGTCGGCGACTGAATTCTCCGAAGCAGCGTTCAGCATTCCCAGCACGGGTATTGCGCCGACAAATGATATCGTGCTGCTGTTCACTGAGTTTCAGATGGGCAGCGGCGCGGCTGGTCCCGTGGATTTCACCAACGTTGGTGCCGTCGAATTGATCTACAATTCGCCCATCCATGCTTCCGGTTCGCTGGGTGTTGTCGCGACGAGAACGTCCTCGTTGAAAACCGCGAACTTCGCCAACCTGCACGAACTCTCGCTGGGCGATCTCGTCTGGCACGATGCCAACAGCAACGGCGTCTATGAGCCCGCTACCGAAAGCGGAGTCGATGGCGTCGTTGTGGAACTGTATGCAGACACCGACAAGAACGGCGTCTACACGCACGGCGTCGATGCACTGCTTGATACTCAAACCACCAGTGGCGGCGGGCAGTATCAGTTCACGAACGTATTTCCGGGGAACTACGTCGTCCGTCTGCCGCAATCCAACTTCACCTCTGGCGGAGCACTGGAAGGTCTCCCCTTACGCAGCAACGGTAACCTGCCGACGCCCGATCCGGATGATGATACTCCGGACGACAACAACGGCTCGGTGCTCAGTGGCTCGCTGGGAGTGGCCTCAGCAGCCGTCAGTCTCTCGTCGCTGTCCGAACCGACTGATGACGGTGATGGCAGCAACGATACGAATCTCAGCATCGACTTTGGTTTCTTCGACGGCGTGGATCTCGAAGTCACGAGCGCTGAGAGCACCGATCCGGCTGATACCGGTGGGCTGCTGACTTACACACTGACAGCCAGCAACGTCGGCCCCACGATTGCAACGGGCGCCGTACTGACTGACATGCTGCCAGCGGATGTGGCCATCGTCTCAATGAACACGACGCACGGCAGCGTCAGCAATGTCGGCAACACAGTTACCGCGAACATCGGCCGACTGGATTCCGCAGAAGCCGCCATCATCACCATTGTGGTACGAGTGGACGGTACCGCCCTGGGCCCTCTGGAGAACTCAGCGTCCATCACCTCGACTGAACCGGACCTCAACACAGCGAACAATTCTGCAGACGAAACAACCGCCGTTCGCCTCGTCGCAGATCTGGAAGTGACGCAGACCGACACAGATCCTGCCGATGCCGGTTCCACGTTCGACTACACCGTCACTGTCACCAACAACGGAGCGACGGACACCACGGGAGTCATCCTCACCGACGTGCTGCCCAGCGGGCTGACTTACGTCACGAGCAGTTCGACACACGGCATGGTAAACGAGTCCGGCGGGACTATTACCGCGGATATCGGAGCGCTGGCGGTCGGCGAATCTGCCACGATCACCATTACCGTCACGGTAGATAATTCCGCGTTAGGCACACTTACGAACACCGCGTCCGCCGTGTCCGATCTGTTCGACACGATCCCGGACAACAGCATCAACGAAGAGGAAACCACCATCCGGCCGGTGGTCGACCTGGCGCTGACTTCGACCGACGACGTTGATCCCGTCTACACCGGTGAGCTGCTGACCTACACGCTGACGGCCACCAACAGCGGACCTTCCGCAGCGACGAATGTCATCGTGACCGACACGCTGCCGGCGGGCGTGACCTTCGAATCAGGCTCAGCGTCACAAGGCTCCGTCGACGCGCTGAGTGGCATCGTGACTGCGGACCTGGGACCGCTCGCTGCCGGTGAGACCGCAACCATCACGATCGTGGTTCGCGTCAATGGTGATGCCGATCCCACGATCAGCAATGCGGCATCAATCACCAGCTCCGAGTTCGATAGTTCCACCGCCAACAACTCGCTCACGGAAGACACTGGCGTCATCCCCGTCGCCGACTTGTCGATCACTCAAACCGCCAGCCCCGATCCGGTGAACGACGGCACGACGCTGACCTACACCGTCACCATCACGAACAACAGCGTTGCTGTCGCACGCGGTGTTGAGTTCACTGGAGACCTGCCAGCAGGAGTCACATTCTCCGGAGCAACGTCCAACGGCGGCAATGTTGTTTTCGCATCGGGCATGCTCACGGGCTCGCTCGATGACATCAACCCCGGCGAAACGGTCACGATTCAGATTGAAGTCCTCGTGGATGACGATGTGGAAGGACCGCTCACAAGCAACACATCGGTGTCCGCCACGACGCTTGATCTGGACACCAGCAATAACGCGACATCGGCCTCAGCCACCGCGCGACCGGTCGTCGATCTGGTCGTCGCGACAACTGACGACGACGATCCCGTCTATGTGAACGGCACTGTCACCTACACGATCACAGTCACCAATCAGGGACCGTCAACAGCCACGAATGTCGTGCTGGAAGACACCCTGCCACCCGAGCTGACGTTTAGCTCCGCGACGGCCACGCAAGGCAGCGTTGTGCTGAATGGCGATGGAACAATCACGGGATCGCTGGGCACCATCGCCAGCGGAGCGACGGTAACCGTGACACTGATTGCAACCGCCGGGGTAACGGACGGCACATTCAGTAACACCGCAGTGGTCAGCGCCGATCAACTCGAATTGAATGCCAGCACGAATACCAGCCTTGAGTCGACCACCATCGATCCCCTGGTTGATCTGCAGATCGATTGCCAGGACGGCACCGATCCGGTCATCGCTGGCGAATCGCTGACCTATACAATTCACGTCACCAACAACGGTCCGTCGACAGCGACATCGGTGTCTGTCACGGATGTGTTGCCCGCCAATCTGACGTATGTCTCGAGCACATCGACTCAAGGCATCGGCTCGCACAACAGCGGCACGGTCGTCGCCAACCTGGGCAGTCTTGATGCCGGTGAAACGGCAGTCATCACGCTGGAAGTGCATGTCGCGAGTGGTGCAATCAGCGCGATTGTGAATTCACCGACAGTCTCGGCTGCGGAAGACGATTCCGACGCAAGTAATAACAGCGTCACTCAAACCACCGCCGTCGATCGACTGGTCGATCTTTCCATCGCGAAGACCGATCAACCCGTCGCAGTGCCCAACGACGGTCACCTGACTTACACGCTGACAGTCAGCAACGCGGGCCCTTCGGACGCCACCGGAGTGTCGCTATCCGACCTGCTGCCTAACACGGTCAGCTATGTGTCGGCCGTCGCGAGCCAAGGTTCCACCAGCCGCAGCGGCAGCACCGTGAACGCCGCTCTGGGAACCATCGTCGCGGGCGGTTCGGCCACAGTGACGATTGTGGTGGATGTCGGCTCATCGAACATCACCAGCATGATCGATCAGGCTTCGGTGATGAGCACTCCCGCCGACTCCAACACGTCGAACAATTCGCTGGCTCAACCGACGCCGGTGACTCCGCAGGTTGATCTGGTTGTCATTACTGCCGAGAGCGTCAACCCGGTCATTGCAGGCAACAGCCTCACCTACACCCTGACGATCCGCAACGACGGACGCACAGATGCACTGAATGTCGTGCTGACGGATCTGCTGCCCGACAACGTCACCTATCAGACTGGTAATGCCAGCCAGGGAACGGTCAGCCAATCGAATGGCACATTGACCGCCAACCTCGGCGGACTCGACAGTGGAGACACCGCCACAGTCACGATTCAAGTGTTGGTTCCGCAGACGGCGACTCAGCCACTGATTAACACGGCGTCTGTCGTCTCGGCCAATGCGGACCTCAACCCCGCTACGGACACGAACACGAAGATCACCCCCGTCACGCCGCTGACGGATTTGGTCCTCACGATCGCGGACAATCCCGACCCGATCGTTGCCGGGCAGACACTCACCTACACGCTGACGCTGCAGAACAACGGCTACACAGATGCGTCTCAGGTCGTGCTGACCGATGTATTGCCTGCCGGAGTTACCTACCGCGCAGGCAGCAGCACCGCCGGCACGGTGAGTCACTCCAATGGCACAGTGACAGTCCATATCGATGAATTGGCCGTCGGGGCCACTGCCACGATCACGATCGAAGTGATCGTTCCGATGAGTGCAACTCAGGCTTTGACCAACTCGGCATCTGTCACGTCCACCGATCCGGAACTCAACGGCGCGAACAACGTCGATACCGAGATCACAGCCGTGATCCCGATTACGGATCTCGTCATTACGACCGCCGACAGCACCGATCCGGTCATTGCGGGCAATAGCGTGACCTACACGCTGACGGTCCATAACAGCGGTGAAACAGCAGCCCCCGGTGTAGTCGTCACGGACCTGTTGCCAGCAGGTGTGACCTATCTGTCCGGCTCGTCAAGCCAGGGGATCGTCAGTCAATCCAACGGCACGGTCACCGTCAATCTCGGGACGGTGGCCGTTGGTGCCACCGCGACGATCACGCTGAATGTGTCCCTGCCCACGACCGCCAATACGGCCCTGACGAACAGTGCTTCGGTCTCGTCGGCGATTGCGGACAGCAACACTGCCAACAATACCGACGCCGAAATGACAACCGTGATTCCCCTCACGGATCTGGTCGTCACGAACATTGAAACTACTGATCCCGTCATCGCAGGCAACACGCTGACCTACAACCTGACGGTCACCAATCAAGGCCCCAGTCCAGCAACCAACGCGGTGCTGACGGACGTATTGCCGACGGGCACAACATTCGTCTCGGCAACGCCCAGCCAGGGAACCGCCGCTGAGGCCAGTGGCACTCTGACCGCAAACCTCGGAACCATCGCGGTTGGTGAGACCGTGACGGTCCAGTTGGTTGTCCGAGTGAACGGCGCCACTCGCGGCTCCATCAGCCACACTGCGTCTGTGACCTCCCCTGAGTCCGAACTGACCCCGGCGAATAATTCAGCCGCTGAAAGCACCAACGTGACGGCCAGCGTCGACCTCGTTCTGACCAGAGGCGCGAATACCACGGAACTCTTTTCAGGCGACGCTGTCACCTACACGCTCACCGTCACGAATACGGGGCCCTCGACGGCGACTGGCGTCGTCATCACAGACACACTGCATCAAGCTCTGACATTCCTCAACGGCATCGCCGGGCAAGGTTCCGTGACGTCGGCCGGTTCCATCGTCACTGCTAACGTCGGCACCATTGCCAGTGGCGAGTCAGTGACCATCACCATCACGGCCACGATCTCTGAAGACTTCAGCGGCGATCTGGCCAACTCCGCGTCTGTTGCTGCCAACGAAACTGATCCCGTCCAAGCCAACAACTCCGGCAGCGACCTGCAGGTGGTCAACATACCGCTCGGTTCATTGAGAGGCCGCGTGTATGCCGACTTGAATTCCAACGGCATTCTCGACGCGTCGGACATCCTGCTGGGCGGCGTCACCATTCAGGTCACACCGATCGACTCAGCCGGACAGGCCACCGGCCCGGCGACCACTCAAGTCACTGATGCCAACGGCACCTTCTACTTCGAGAACCTGCTGAAGGGGCGTTATCGCCTCGTCGAGATCCAGCCGGAACTATTTACTCAGGGTGCGGAGACCATCGGTAACCGCGGCGGCACGAACCCTTATGAGAACGCGATCGACGGCCTGATGATTGCGGCGCGTCAGGAATCGAACGGCTACGAGTTCCGTGAAGGCAGGCAGTCGCTCTCGCAGCGCCGCTATATGGCCTCGACGGGCACGCTGCCGCCGAGCACCAACGGCCAGCAGATCTCGTTGACGGGACGCGTCTATTCGGACGTTGACACCGACACGACGCTGGATCCGGCAGATCATGTCCTGCCGCATGTGCGGATTGAGCTTGTCCCGATCAACGCATCCGGGCAGGCGATTGGTCCGTCGTTGTTTGCGATGACCGATGCCAACGGCGTCTACCGGTTCTCCAACCTCTATCCCGGTCGCTACAAGCTGATCGAGTCGCAACCGCTCACACATGCGAACCGCATGGAACTGACGGGCACCGCTGGCGGCACGAACTCCAGCACGACGGACAACATGATCAACGAGCTGTTCCTCAGCCTGGGCATGAGTGCCAGCGGCTATGACTTCCTCGAAGGCCTGCCGTACCCCACGTGATCGCCCCCTTCGCCCGATTCACGTTCGCGCATTTGCCGCTGTCTGCTATATGACATCGAGATTCTGGACCACCTTTTGTTTTAGGTCCAGAATCCGCACTTTTGAGTGATGTTCAAGGAAGAACGTCTCATGTGGATGTCATCGCACCGACTGGCAGTTTTTGCGGCAACTGTTTTACTGGTAGGCACTTGCGCCGGAACCGCAATCTGGATCTGGAAGGCCGACCTGCTTGACGTCGGCGGCACCGAGACCGGACAGCTCGTTGCGCAGGAAGAACAGAACACCGAGCCCGAATTCCTTGAGGAGCCGCAAGCCAACCCGGCGCAGCCCAATCGAGCGGTCCATACTGACCCCAATTTGATCTTCGTGGGCCAGCAGGAGCCGGCCTTCGAGGAGAGTCCGCAAGAGGCCACCAATCCGCCCATCCGCCGTCCACGTTCCCGAGTCGCGGCGCACGCGGAAGAGAACGCGGCACCGCTCTTGGAGTTCCCTGAAACCACTAAGACCGAGTCACACAGCATCCCGGCCGAGTTCCCCAAGTTCGCCGGCCAGTCGGAACCTCGAGTCCTGAATGATCGACAGACTCAAGCCAAGCGCACCGCGCCGGCAGCAGCTCAACCCATTCAACTTGCGAACGAACCGTTCTTCGCCGAACAACCCGATGCGAAACCCGTTCGTGAGGAATCCGTCTTCGCTTCGGACACGCAGCCGACACTGACGCAGTCGCGACGTTTTCCAACCAGCGTCGCACAAGTGGAAGCTCAACCGGTTCCTGAACCCCGACCGGACCCTGAGTTCAAAGCGGCTCCGCAGTTCAACGAACCGAAGACGGAATCGTTCGAACAACCCAAGCGGCCACGCACGGCAGCTCGCTTCAACGAAGTACCCGAGTCTGCCGGATCGCTGGACCTTCAGAAGATCGATCAACAGATCGCCAAGGGCGACATCATCGCGGCGCACCGCGAACTCTCGACCGCCTACTGGAATGATCCCGCCGCACGGGCCGCGATCATGCCGCGTATCGAGAAGACCGCCGAAGCGATCTACTTCTCTCCCCAGCCACACTTCGTCGAGCCGTATGTGGTGCAATCCGGCGACCGGCTGCAGACCATCGCCACGAAGTACCAGCTCGCCTGGCCGTATCTCGCCAGTCTCAACAAAGTCGATCCCAAACGCATTCGAGCCGGCCAGAAGCTGAAGGTCATCAAAGGGCCGTTGTCAGCCTTCGTAGACCTGAGCGATTTTGAAATCACCATTCACGCTCACGGCTTCTTCGTGAAGCGGTATCAGGTGGGCATCGGCAAAGACGGTGCCTCGCCGCTCGGCAAGTTCACGGTGCTGGAGAAGGTTGAGAAGCCTCAATACACCGACCCGAAGGGCAAGGTCATCGCTGGTGGCCATCCGACGAATCCACTGGGTACGCACTGGATTGATCTCGGCAACAGCTACGGCATTCACGGGACGATTGAACCAGACTCGATCGGCAAGGCCGAATCACGTGGCTGCGTCCGGATGCGAAATGAGGAAGTCCTTGAGGTCTACAACTTCCTCGTCAAAGGCAGCGAAGTCGTCATTCGCCAGTAGTTCCGCCTGCGTTGAAACAACGTCGCCGTAATGAACTCGCGGCAGAGGCATCCGAGTCACCTGAAGCCAGTAACCCATGAAGCGACTCATCCTGAGCACGATCTTTTCCTGGCTGATGAACTTGGCCTACTGCGGGTTGCTGCTGGTGATCGCTCCGGTGTTGGCCTATCGGTCGTTCACTCAAGGGAAGTACCGCGCCGGCTGGAAGGAAAAGTTGTGGGGTAACCTGCCCGACTGGTCACCAACACTTGATTCCGATGGCCAGCAAGTTCCGAGGTACTGGTTTCATGCGGTCAGCGTCGGCGAGGTGCTGCTGTTGCAATCGGTGCTCGCGGAACTGCAACGCCGAGTGCCTCAGGCGGAGATCTTGATTACGACAACGACGGCAACTGGCCAGGGCGTGGCCCGCGAGAAGTATCCGCAGGTGCGACACGCCTACTGCCCACTCGATTTCTCTTGGGCTGTCCACAACGCGTTTCAACGCATCCGACCCACGCACTTTGTACTGGTTGAGTTGGAACTCTGGCCGAACATGGTTCTGGCCGCGAAGCGCAGCGGTGCGAAACTCATGCTGATCAACGGCCGCTTGAGTGAACGCAGCTTCCGCGGCTATGCACGCCTGAGGGGCTTGATGCAATTCTTGCTCGGCCAGTTCGACATGATTGCCGCCCAAAGCGAAACCTACGCACAGCGTTTTCTTAAGCTCGGCGCACCGACAGATCGAGTCCATGTGACCGGCTCAGTGAAGTTCGACCGCGTGCAAACTGACCGCCATCAGCCGTTGACGCAGGAATTGAGAACAGCCTTTGGGCTCCAGGCCGGCGAACCAGTCTTCATCGCCGGCAGCACTCAGTCGCCCGAAGAGCAGATTGCCATCAACGTCTGGCAAGCCGCTCGCCAGGTGTGCCCAGCGCTCAGACTGATCCTCGTGCCGCGACACAAAGAGCGTTTTGACGAAGTCGCTCGACTGGTCGAACAACTGCAGTTGCCGCTACTGAGACGCAGCGCGACGCGCACCGGCGTCATAGCCACAAACCCCAGCGCCGTGCTGCTGCTCGACACCTTGGGCGAACTCACCGCCTGTTGGGGACTAGCAGACTTCGCCTTTGTCGGTGGCAGCCTCACCAACCGCGGTGGCCAGAATATGATTGAGCCTGCCGGTTACGGCGCCGCAGTCTGCTTCGGCCCCAACACGAAACACTTCCGAGACATCGTGGAAGCATTGCTCGATCGCCAGGCCGCGGCCGTCGTAGCGGACGAAGCCGCGTTGACGAACCTGCTGCGCGAATGGCTCAGCTCGCCAGGCGCAGCTCACGAACTTGGCCAACGCGCGCAAGACTTCGTCCTGACACAGCGCGGAGCCTCAGGCCGCACCATCGAGCTACTGACTTCCGGTATCTCCGAAACAGATGCCACACATCAACTTCGGAAGGCAGCCTGAAGATGCAGCCAGGCCCCCGCAGAGTCTTGCATTGCATCCACAATCCGTAGTACGAAAACACTTAAGGCAACGGAGGCAGTTTGGCGCTGTAGTGGACCGCTCGATGGCGGTTGTCATCGAAAGCGAAGTGCAACCACTGCTTGTCGGGGCTGACGAAGCCATCCGGGTAGTTCATGCGACCCTTCGGTCCATCAACAGATTCAGGTACCAGCACGCGACGATAGGGCCACGTCTTCATGCCATCGAAGCTGATCCACAGCGCCATCGGACTGCGGTGCGATGGGTTGGGATTGTGCAGCAGCGCCACCGCATCTCCACCTAGCGGGTAGAGCGTCGCCTTCGAACCAGGATTGGGAATATCGGTCTTCGAAGCGAACTCAGGCCACGTGCGACCACCATCTTTGGACTCCGCGTAATAGAGCACACCGCCCAGCCGATCGCCGCGAATGATCATGGCGATGCGCCCATCAGACAGCTCAACGAGGTTGTTCTCAGCCCAGCCGTGATAGCGGTCATCGTCGGTCAGCCTCACGTTGCCGTGCTCTGAAAACGTCTTGCCGCCATCGCCGCTCATCAACACTCCGTTACGCGGATTGCTGACGTAATGTCGTAACGCTCCATGCCACGGCTTTTCTTCGGCGGGTGGAGGCGGCACATCGGGACCGGGGCCAAGATAATGTTGAAACGGCAGCAGAATCCGGCCATCCTTTGTGATGATGTGATTGCGGATAAACGTGAAGTTGGCCAGCCGCCCCGGAATCGGTTCGGGCTTGCTCCAGGTCCGACAAGAATCATCACTATGCATCATCCAGGACTTCCAGTCGCGTCCCCATGTTTGTGAGTGGGTCGAGAAGAACAACGTCGCGCGTTGGCCTCGGACGAGCAGTTCTGTCGGCCCCTGACCGCTCGTCTTACCTTCGCGCGGGAAGGTGGTGTCAACCGGCTCCAGAGGCGTCCAGGTCCGCCCCTCGTCGCGACTGCGAGTCACTCCGATGTAGTTCTTCGGTGATGGCTCGAAGTCATCGCCGGCCAGCATGAAGAGCGCCCACGATCCATCGGGCAGCGCACGCAGCGTCGTATCGCAAACCAGCTTGTTGGGAGACTTGCCGTCGTACGGAATCGACGTTCGATCGCGCTTCGCATCTTCCACTGCCTGCTTCGCCCAACCCGCGGAACTGCCCGCAAACCTCTTATCGGCGGGCGCAGCGACGGCCTCGGCGCGCTCCGGTCCGGTGGCTTTGTTGATCAGCACCTTCTGCCGCGCACCAACCGATATCCATTCACCCGTGAGGATGTCCTCCTCGGTGAAGACGGCCATCAGGATCTCGCGTTCTTTCGCTCGCTGGCGATCATAGGAAATGAAGATGCGGCCGTCGGAAGCCTGAAAGCCGTCGGGATACGATACGCCCTCGCGTTCATCGAGCATCAGGCCGCCGCGCCATGTCTGACCATCGTCGTTAGACAGAAACGCACTCAGGTGCGAGCGTTTCTTGGTGCGCTCATCCATACGCCCATGTCGGACAAGCAGCAGATTGCCCGAAGCCAGACGCCGAACGTGGAACCGTGCGTTGATGTGCGGAAACCGGACTTGTGGAGCTGTCCAGGTTCGGCCCTGATCCGACGAATACGACTCGGCCATGCCATCAATCGTGCGAGCCAGCATCCACAGCCGGCCATCGCGCAGTTCGACGGTCATGTGTTCGTCAAAATCGAAGGCCGGAAAGATCACGCCACCGCGTCGTGTCCAGGTTGCACCTTGATCGTTGGACGCGAACACGTGGGCCTGACGTTGATCATCCAACTCCTTGAACTGAGCCCGGAAGTCAGCAGGGACTTTTTCAGGAGCGATTGTTTGAACGCGTCGTTCGGTGGCGGGGTGGACACGGCTGCGCTGCCACAACGAAATGGGCATCAGCCATGTTCCATCTTTCAACACGGTCGGCTTGTTAAGCGTTGCTCCATGCCAGATGCGTCGCGGAGCAGACCAGCGCGGCTCAGCAGCATCCGGGTTGTCGCAGGTGATCGCCCACGCTCCGGCTCGCCCGTCGAAGTAGCCCATCGACACATCGAAGAACAGCCACAGCTTGCCGGTTGGATCTGTCCAGAAATTGCCGACGAGAGCACGTCGAGCGAGCCCACCCGGCATATCGGATGGATCGATCACCAGCCTGGGCTTGGACCACGTCTTGCCATCGTCGTCACTGGAGGCTGCAACGAAGTAACCCAACTCGCTGTCGCCACCCGCTACCCAGGCCGCCCACAGACGACCACCCGGTGTGCGATCAATACCGATTGTCATCCCGAAGTCGCGTTGTGCGTCGGAATACTCAGGTCCCGGCGCCGTGTTGATGACCGGCGGCTGCAGCGCCAGATCCTCAGCGCGCGTCACTGTGAGGCTAGTGACCCAGCACGCAACAACGAACAACCAATGAGCACATTTCATAGTCACGTCATCCAAAGGGAAAGCAGGCAGTGGCGCCAGACTTTCCCTTCTTCAGCTCACACTTGCCAGTGCTCGCGGCAAGTGGCTCAGACACATTCAGCGTTGCCGACTACGACGACGAACTGAAGATGTCAACAATGTTTGTTGCGGGGACCAATGTGCCACCGACGAGGTACGCGGGCTTATTGCCGACCTGCTGTGTTGTGGACTGCACCTGACCGGTGACGTCCTTGCCGCTGGCGTCTTTGGCGCGCACTGTTTTGCCGACGAAGGAATCGTAGCTGTAGAGCGAGTTCACCGAGTCCAGCGGAATGATGGCGGACTCAACCAACCTGCCCCGGTCCTCGGGCTTGTCCGAGGCTTTCGACAGAGTCAGATAAATCTCCCCGTCCTGCTGACCAACTTCAGTCACGACGCCAAAGGTGTCTCGGCTGACACCGTCCACGGTCGTCTTACCGCCGACAATGCGATTCACGAGCGTCTCTGGCGGCTGCACTGATCTGATGCTGCTGACCGCCACTTCCTTGCCGTTGACCACAACATACGACTGCCCGTCTTTCATCAGCGCCTGCGTCGCAATGCCAAAGCCATCGTCGTTGAGTGACACCGGATTGCCGATGAACGAAGCCGCGACGGACAAGCCTTGTCCTGCGATGGAGTTGTTCGCCGACAGCGTCGTGTTCAACGACTTCAGCGTGTCGCCGACTTCGATATTCGATTGCAGGCTGCGGATCGTGGAAATCTGGTTTAGGAGATCTTCGTTGCTGGTCGGCGCTGAAGGGTCCTGATTCTGCAGCTGCGCGATGAGCAGCTTGAAGAAGTCGTCCGCGGTCAGGCCGTTGAAGCCCGTCTTGCTGGCGTCGGTGGTCTTCGGTTGAGTAGTGGTGGATGAACCGGTGGATGTAACGGCCATGTTGCCTTCCTTGGCATTCTCGGCGGACGACAGACGGGCAACTGACCCTGCCTCGAATCACTGCGATCGCACCAGTTGATGTGATGCTGCGGTGACGAGTGCGAGCGAACGCTCGCGCCGATCAGGCTGCCAGATTCTCGTCAGCCTCCTCTTCAGTTTGCTGTGATTGTTGGCGGGATTGTTCCTGTCGTCGGTCCTGACGTTGCTGAGCACCGTCTCGCGCTTGTTCGTCACGACCTCGACCTGGTTGTTGATTGGTGTCTTGGGACTGAATCTCGATGCGATCGACCTTGATGCCCTGCTGAGCCAGCGTCTGCTGCAAATCCGGCAGGTTCTGCAACGCGACCTGCTGAGCAGCCGGATTACTGAATTCGAGTCGTGCCACGATGCCGTTCTCGGTACGAGACACATCGACGATGAGCGAACCAAGCGACGGCGGAGTCAACTGCATGCGCAGATGCGAGCCTTCATCCGCAGCCTTCTGAATCGCAGTGAGCACCTGATGCCCCAACTGGGCTGGGTGCGACTCACGCGCTTCGGCATGAAATTGAGTTGTGTTAGCCGTTGTTGAATTCCCGGCTGGTGCGCTGACAAAGTTCGTCGTGACCGCATCGGCGATGGGTTCGATGGTTCTCGAAGCCGCATCAGGCTTGGTTGCATCAAAGGACTTCGAACCGATGGCTGCGATTGTCTGCGACTGGCTCTTGGAAGGAGCCGATGTGCTATCGGATGCTTGTAACGCCGCAACTTGAGGAGCGGCGTGAACTGGTGGAGTCAGCGTTCGAGCTGAACCATCGCCAAGTAGCTGATCTCTAAGACGATCGTCGGCTTCAGCATCAGGTGACGAGGCATCATCAGCTTGATTCTGCGTCGCTGGCGCAACGGTCGCTTGTGCAATTACTGCCGCCTGTTGTGTCACAGGAGCGGTCTGAGACACCAGCGGTTGTTTCACCGACGGCTGAGTGGATGAAACGGGGACAGGTTGCGCACCCAGCTTGCTCTTCACGAGCGGATGGATCCCATTCACTGGTTGTTTGGGCTGGTCCTTCGCGTCAACTTCCGGCTCTGCGGATGCCTTTGCGGTCAGATGCCGCGGTTGGGCAAGTACCTTCGCTGCCGGAGTGACGCTGTCTTCACCTGAGTTGGCTGCAACGGTGCTATTCACCTCAGAGCCAGCCGAAGCACTGGACTCGTCAACGGTGGTTGCATTTGCCTGAGCGTCAACTTCCTGGTCTGCAGGTGTCGTCACAGCAGCAGTTTGTTTCTTCGCTTTCGCGGCTGGCAGCGCCGTGGTCGGCGCGATGTTGGAAGTTACCGAATCGCTTCCTGTCAGGGGTGTCGTTGGTTTGTTCTGCAGGTCGTCTGTGGCTAGTGCTCCAGCGACCGTCGGCAGGCTTTGGTTTGGTTGAGTAGGCGCGGACGACGCATTCGTTGTCGCCCCTCCCAAACTCTTTGTGGTCCCCTGGAGCGCTACGTCATCTGACAGTGCAGCGACATCAGGCAGCAGTTCAGCGGTAGCTACGTTGGCAGTGAAAACCTGCGCGTCATTCGCAGCTGTCGATGGTGTTGCATAAGCATCAGTTAGCGCGGCAGGCAGATCCTGCAGCGACGGCAGCACCGCCTGGGCGACGTCGAACGTCGACAGTCGCGGATCTGCGGGCGCGTTCGCGGTGGGCGCAGCCGGAACGACCTGAGACGTCGCCTCAGTTTCGGCTGAAGAATCAACGACAACCGCTACGAGTTGCGTGTCCTCAACTGTTGACTCATTCAACGAGGGCAACTGCAGAGGGATGTTTGTAGAGACGGCGGTCAGGAATGTGGCCGCCGATTGCGGCACGGTCTCCGCGGCGTCTCTCAAGCTGTCAAGAACTAGCGGCAGTTGCTGGCCAGCGGCACTGGCTGAAGCTTGTTCCGCGAAGGCGGACAACGAACTCGCGGCGTCCGCCTGATGACTGTTATCGAAACGAATGAGCTTGCCAGAAGCCGACGCGAAAAACTTCGCGGTCGTCGTCTCCGAAAGACTCGCTAACTCTGCAGAGATATTGGTCGTCGCGGCGTCAGCCGCTGGAGTGTCGTAATCCGTCGTCGTCTGACCCGCCGTCTGCGGCAATGTTTGAACCGCGGTTGCGGTGTTCGCGTCGCCTGCGTCACTGGCATCGTCGATGGCAGTGCTGTTCAGTGAGTTCGCAAAGGCCTGCGCACCGGGAGCGTTCGCCGGAGCGGTTCCCGAATTCGGAGCCGCAGTCGTCGTTGTAGTCGGAAGCAACGATTTCAGATCAGGCAGCATTCACGCTCTCCCGGAGCAATCAAACGAAAGTTTCCATTCAAATCTGTGAACTCGTTCTCGAACGCTTGAGAACACTCTCAATACTGTCAGGGGTTGCTTTTAGCGGCCGCATCAGCCGCCGCCTGAGACCCACTAGCCTGTCCTTGCGCAATGGACTGAAAGATCTCCTGCCCGCGTTTCGCCGCCTTCTGATCTCCAGAAGAAAACGCCTGCAACAGTTCTGCAATCTTCTTTTCCGGCATGCCTTTCACCAACGTGATGCTGTCATCAAGCGGCATCTTCATCAGGTGTTCGAGCATGATCGGAGTGTCGGTTTTTAGCAGGACGTTGCGGGCCTGTTCCACCGCCGCGGACTTCTCACGTTCGGCCACTGTGCGGCGTTCGTCCTCGTAGTCCTTCCTCAGCTTAGTCGCGACCTCGCGGTCTTTGGCCACGATGCTGCGTGCATCAACCACATACCCCTTGAGGAGCTGTTGCTCCCGTTCGCGCTGCTCAATCTGCAGGATGCGCAGTGCCCGGGCTTTGACAACGTCGTCTGTTGTGACGGCCGCAGTCGTGGACTTCTCTTGAGTCTTGTCGGTCGTCACGGCCAATGTCGAAGGATCGCGCAGGATGTCGCGAATCTCCTGCACGGTTTCGGGAGTGAGTCGTCCTTTGGCGAAGAGCACACCGACGACCAACCCTTCCGCGAAGAGCGTCGCCAGCGCGATCGTCGAAAGTAGTGCGAAGATCTTGGAACCCATCGTCGATATCGTCCTTGAAGCCGGTCAGGCCAATTGTGTTTTGTGCTGTCTGCGAAGGTTCTTCTTGGTGAGGATTAAGACTTTCGTCACATCAGCGATTGGCAGTGACACCGAACTCACCCCAGTGAGCTGCCTGCCACTGTTCGGCTAGGGCAAGTTCCGCTTGCTTGTTCGCGTTGAATTGCTGCTCGGCCACGAAATTCTCCTGCAGCCGTTCCAGCGCCTTAACTTCCTGATCCGCGTAGATCAGTTCCTGCCGACACGCTTCAACAGCCTGTCGCGCCTTGTCGATATATTGAGCCACCAGTCGCAGTTCGATGTCCAACTGACTGGCGAAGTACCAGCGTCGAGCCGTTGCCGCGACGTCCATTGTCTGGTCTTGCGAGAGTTGACTCAGCTCCGCGATCTGTCGTTCGCGATCGTTCGTGACGCGCGTCTGCCGATCAACGTAGCTGCGTTCCTGAGCCATCGCGGCTGCAAGCGCATTGCGACGGTCCAGCCGCAGGTGGCGGCGGTACTCAAGAACTTTCTGCAGTGGAAACGGCTTGGCCATGTGTACTGATCAGACGCGAAAGAAAGAGAAGTATTGAACGGTTCTGAGAACCGGTCCTACTTCAGTTGTTTGTTGCTGGGATGTTGCTGAATAAAAGCCTTGATGCTGTTGCTCAGCAGGACGAGCTGCTGGATGTTGGCGTCGTAAGCGGGACCGTCTTCGCGAGCTTGTTGCAGGAACGACCGCAGGGGCTCGGCGAGTTTCAGGGCCGCGTCGACCAGCGGATTGGTGCCCGGTCGATAAGCACCAATCGAAATCAGGTCTTGAGATTCGCGATGCGCCGCGAGAACTCGACGGACGGTGCGAGCCGCATCCTGGTGTTCGGGGGTCGTGATGTCGGGCATCAACCGGCTGATGCTGCTGAGCGAATCAATCGCCGGCCAATGGTTCTCATGAGCGAGTTTGCGGGACAGCACCAGGTGGCCGTCCAGAATTCCGCGAACGGTGTCCGCGATCGGTTCGTTGGTGTCATCGCCCTCCACAAGCACGGTATAGAGTCCGGTAATACTGCCGTTCTCGGTTAACCCGCTGCGTTCCAATAACTTGGGAAGCAAAGAAAACACACTTGGAGGATAACCCCTCGTCGCGGGAGGTTCTCCGGCCGCCAAACCGATCTCACGCTGGGCCATTGCGAAGCGCGTGACCGAGTCCATCATGAGGAGTACGTTCGAGCCGGTCTCGCGGAAATAGTCGGCAACCGCTGAGCCTAACCAGGCGGCTCGCAGCCGCATCAATGCCGGTTCGTCGCTGGTTGCCACGACCACCACGCTACGCTTGCGACCCTCTTCACCGAGTGAGTTCTCAATGAACTCACGAACTTCGCGACCTCGTTCACCGACCAGCACGACGACGTTCACATCGGCGGAACTTCCGCGCGCCATCTGGCCGAGCAACACGCTTTTGCCGACACCGCTACCGGCGAAGATGCCGAGTCGTTGACCGAGGCCGCAGCTCATCAGGCCGTCGATCGTGCGAATGCCGGTGCCGAGCGGTTGTCGGATGCGAGGTCGATTCAGCGGGGCCGTTGGTTGACCAAACAGACTGATGCGATGAGGGAGTACGACCGGCGGCAGGCCATCCAGAAAACGCCCACGCGCGTCGATGACTCGACCAAGAAGTTCCTTGCCAACATGCGCTGTCGGGACTGATGACGTCAGTTCGACCTGAGTCCCTCGTCGCACTCCGCGCAAATCGCCAAACGGCAGAACCAGAGTTTCTTCACCAGCAAAGCCCACGACTTCGCCGTCGAGTGGATCTGTGCCATCGCGATGGATACGGCAGCGAGCACCCAATGGCGCAGGAAAGTCCGACACGGCAGCCGCCAGACCGACGCTGCGAGTCGTGGTACCGATGATTCTCGGAGCCTGAATCTGTCGCACGAGTTGAGCGCGAGTAAGCATCAGCCGTCCCCCAGAATCTCGTCGCGGATGCGCGCCAGCATCGTTTCAATCTGGGCGTCGATGCGGCCGTGTTCTGTCGCCACCACGCAGCCACCGCTGCTGACAGAATCTGAAGCTGTCACCGACACAGCGACGCCATGATTGGCGTCACGCACAATCGCATCGAGTCGATCGCCAAGGACAGCCAGGTCGGCAGCGTTCATCACCACGCTGAAGTTGGGCTTACCGATGACCAACCGCAACGCGTGGCTGATGATCTCGCGAATGCGCTCCGGTCGGATCGTCAGTTCCACACGGATGATCTTCTCCGCAATCGCCAGCGCGAGGTTGATGACTTCCGCTTCCACTTCCGCCTGACGTCGCGCGTGCTCGGTCGCAATCTGATTGAGGAGTGCTGACATGGCAGGCAGCACGGGCTGCAGCCGGGCTTCAATCAATTGCTCGGCGATCTGCGTAGCCTTCTGCTGAATCTCGTGCTCGGCTTGCGACAGTCCGTGCCGATAGCCCTCGGCGTGACCTTCCGCTTGTGCCTTGGCTCGAATGCGTTCCGCGTCTTCTTGGGCCTTCAGAATCTCCTGCCGACACTCTTCCTTGATCTGCGATTTGTAGTCGGCCAGCCGCTGCTCCATGTCGTCAAAATTGAACGCCACGGAACCAGGGTCGGTACCGACGCCAAACCGTTTCATAATGCGAGTGGACGACATGAGGTTTCAGATCCAAAGTTCCGTTGATGGTCGATCGCGAGCTGGTTGAGTTGATGTTTCATGGCGAAGCATGTTGCAGCGTTGAATGGGGATGTCTCAGGACACCAGTCGTTCGGTGTCCCCGTTCGACACTTCGATGAGCCCGGCATTCTCCAGGCGGCGCACGACATCGACGATAGCCTGCTGCTTGGCTTCGACGTCGCTGAACTTCACCTTGCCCAGCATCGACATTTCTTCCTTCAAGTTCTCAGCACCGCGTTGCGACAGGTTCTCGAAAATCTTCTGACGCAGTTCTTCGGAAGCCGCTTTGAGTGCCAGAGCCCATTGCGGAATGTCGATTTCTTTGTTGAGTGCCTGAATGGCCTTCTTGTCGAGTTTGACGATGTCGTCAAAGACGAACATCAGCCGCTGAATGTCGGTCGCGAGATCTCCGGATTCCTGCCCCAGTGCGTCCAGAATGCCCTTGCTGGTTTCGCGGTTCGAGACGTTCAAAATCTGCGCGACCAGCGGAACTCCACCGGTACGTTCTGAATCCTGACTGAACAGCGCCGTCATGCGCGTTTTCAAGCTGGATTCAATGTCGCGAACGATTTCCGGATTGGTCTGCTCCATATTGGCGATGCGTCGCACCACATCGAGCTGCTTCTCGGTATTCAGTTGCCCCAGCACATCGGCCGCGAGACTGGTCGGCAGATAAGACAGAATCAGCGCGATCGTTTGCGGATGCTCGTCACTGAGGAAGTTGAAGAGATCATCACCGCTGACCCGATGCAGAAATCCGAACGGCACCGACTCCAGCGACTTCTTGACGTTATCCACAATCGTAGAAGCCGCATCTTTGCCGAGTGATTGCGTCAGCAGTTCGTTGGCCAAGTCCAGACTGCCGCGTTCGATCTGCGTGCGTTTGCCAAGGCTGCTGAGGAAATCATGAATGGAGCCGTCCTGCTCTTCCGTCGAGACGTCGTTTGTCTTGGCGATCTCCATCGTCAGCTTTTCGACCATGTCGCGCGACAGCAGATTCAGGACCTTCGCCGACAGCGATTTGTCCATGCTGAGCATCACGATCGCGGCTTTACGAATGTTGCTATCCATGACAGGGCTTTACGTATCGTTTCGGGCGGGGTTCTCAGGTCTTGGCGAGCCACTTGGTCAACATGGCAGCGGCAGCGGCCGGGTCTTCCTGAATGGTGGCTTCCAACATTTCACGATTGGTCTTGGGAATCGGTTCAGGCTCAGGCTCGGGAGCGGCAACCGGCGGAGGTGGCGGTTCCGGAATCATGGACTTCACCAGTGATTCAATACTGCTGCTCGGGCCTGCGGACTGCGTAGGCATGGTTTTCCTCAACATCAACAGTGCCCAGATGGCGAAGGCAGCGAGGGCCACTGTGCTACCCCAGTTCGCAGCGACCTGGGTCAGTGTGGCCGTGAGCGGCACTTCCAGTTTTGGCAGCTCTTCCGGGATAGTCGTGTGCGATGTGACACTGACGGCTTCCGGTGGCGAGTTGGTTGGCAGCAGCGTCGCGATAGTGCTCTTGACCTCGCTGATTTTGCGTGTGCGGATTGCATCCACTGCCTTGCGGAAGTCGGCTTTTTCGACATCGGTTTCGCCGACCTTGGCACCTTCACGCAGAGCCACTTTTTCGAACCAGTCCTCAGGCACCGATACCGCCACTTTCACCGCCTTGGGAGCGGAAGCGATATATTCATTCTCAGTCACTGTGACTGACGCTGCGGACTGCGTGGATGTTTCCGAATCTTTCTCGGTGGACTGCTTGGATGGTTGAGTAGTGGTGATATCGCGCGGCTGATTAGAGGTCGTTCCAGCCACGCCACCGGTCTGCGGTTCGACATTCGTGCTGGAACGAGTTTTGGTGGTCGTCGCCATTTCGACCGTCTTCGGGTCGATCTGCTGTTTGCGTTCGCGTGACACCTTGAGGTTGTCGAACTCGACATTCACCGAAACGACAACGTCGGGAATGTAGGACAGCGCATTACTGATGCGCGTCTGATAGTCGTGAATGACACCTTCTGTGTACTCGCGCACCTTTGAGTCGAACGGGTCGTTCGCGTCGCTGGCCTTGAATGCCCGGCCGGTTCGATAGTCGATGACGGTGACGTGCTCTTTCTTCAAGTCCGGAACCATGCCGACGACTGCTTCACGCAGGCTGTTGGCCAGTTCCTTGTTGAAGTCACGCCCCGATTTGGGAGTTACATGGATCGTGGCCATGACCGAAGGCGCACCAGCCAGACCAATTCGCCTCTTTGACTCGGCCCAATTCACATTAACAGTTTGAACTCCGTCCATCTTGCTGAGCGTGGAGTCGATTTCCTGCTTGAGATGATACTTGCTCTGCTTATCAGAATAATCTTTGGGGGTAAAAGGTGTGGAAGCAGCGCTGAGTCCCTTTTCATACTCAGATTTGGGTTGAGCCACGCCAGCTCCGCTTGAGTACAGAGCTGCGTTGTACTCCTGGACTTTCGATTTCGGGGCCATGATTCGTGAGCCGAGGGTTTTGAATTCCGTGAAGCCACGGTTCATCAACGCCTCTTCGGCCTTCATCAACGATTCACGGTCGTAGGACAGTCCGAATTGCAGCGGCTCGTACTCGGACTCGCTTTTACCGAACGACAAGTACAGGAACGGTGCCAGCACGACGATGCCCAACACCACGAGCGTCACCTTCTGATGAAACGCCATCGCGTTCATCAAAGCGCCGAACTTGTCGCGAATGTCTGTGAGTTGCTTGAGCATCGGATCGACGGGTTATGTTGTTTTGGTTTCAGGGGTGTGAAGTGCGGATCGTTCTGCGGTGAGCCTTAGAACTGCATCTGTTTGATCTCGTTGTAGGCTTCCAGCATTTTGTTGCGGACCTGCATCATCAGGTTGAACGACAGATCCGCTTCGCGAGTCGCCACGACCATTTCGGCCATCGTCACGTCGCCACCCGCCAGCCCCTGAGCGACCATGCTCTGGGCTCTGCCATCCGCCGCGGATGTCTGATGCAACGCCTGCATCAGCATGTCCGCGAACGACGTCCCGTTCGCGGCAGGAGCGGCAGACGTTGCTCCGAGCGACGGGAAGTTGAATGAAGGACTGGCACTAGTGATGGGTGTCATGACGGCCTCGACGGGAACAGGTCAGCGAGCGTTATTTCTGTAGCAGCCTCAAGGCCTGCTCCGCCATCTGCCGAGTCGCCTGCATGGCGTTGACGTTGGCTTCGTAGGCGCGATTGGCGACGGTCGCATTGACCATTTCGTCCATCATGTTGATGTCGGGGTATTCGACGAAGCCGTCCGGTCCCGCGTGTGGATGAAACGGGTCATGCACTTTGCGGATTCCGGATTCCGCAAGCTGGATCTTCGCCTGCGGACTGACACGTTGACTGCCGTCTTCAGCCTGCTGAGTGGTGATCGTCACCACGCGGCGCTGAAAGGCGTCGATCTTGCCGTCCTGCCTGGTTGTCTGCGCGTTCGCCAGGTTGCTTGCGGATGCGTCCATGCGCAGCCGCTGAGCGGCCATGCCGGCAGCCAGCGTATTCATTGCACCAATCATTCGAAGGCCTCCATGCCGGGGAATGAGATGTTTGTGGCGAGCGACAAATTGTGAGTTGAGTTGGTGAGTTCAGAAGTTTCAGACGCGTTCGCTGATCGCGGTCTGCAGCATGCTGTATTGGGCCTGCATCAGTTGAATGGCGTAGTTCTGCTGCAGAACCGTTTTCTGCAGTTCGACAATCTCATGTTCGATGCTGCGGTTGTTGCCATCGTTGAACGTGATGTTCGACGGTGACGCGGTTTGAATCTGAAAAAGCTGGGGTTGGAAGAGGTCTTCAAGGCTGGCCTTGGCGGTCGCTTGAGAACTCGGAACGGCGTCGGGGAAGGGAAGTGGGAAGAGCGAGAACGGGTTAACTGAGGGGGTTTGCGGAGGATTGGAAAGGCCTTGAACGGCCTGCTGCATGGCCTGTTGAAAGGCCTCTTGAGGTAGGTCCCGGGTCTTGTAACCCGGTGTTTCAATGTTGGCAATATTGCTTGCGATCGCGTCTTGCCGACGCTCGTGAAACCGGGCTGCCTGTTGCAGCAATGGCAGGGTCGGCGTTCGCAACAGCGATGAGTTCATAATGACTTCCTTGTGCTTCAGAACCGCGATCGAGCGACATCACGCTGACAACTAACCAAAACTGCTCAGAGTGTGTCCACCGCGGTCACTCGAGCGGCTGTATGCCGCGAAGTCGCTCAGATCCCGCAGTTCTCTTTGAGCGGCGTTGCGACGCTCAATCAGCAGGTCCGTGCTGGTTCGTTCAATCGCCAACGCTTCCGCCAGTAGTGCTTCCGCCGCGTTGATCGCGTCTTCGCAGGCTGTCCTCAAGTTGGGTTGCAGTCCGTCGCGCATGTGACGCCAGTAAACCGCCACGTTCCCGAACGGCTGCGAGACCTCATGCATCAGCTCGATCACACGCTGCTTCTGAGACAGCACTTGCAGCAAGTCGGGATACTCATTGTCGCGAATGAGCTCGTCCTGGTGTTTGGCCAGTTCCACCAGACTCCGGCAGTACTCGCGACGAGTTTTCAATGCGGTCAGGAATTCATCGTGCATGGTGAATGATCTGCTTCAATGAGGTCGCGATTTCGAGGTGTTCGCTGGCGGTAGGGTGGATCAACCACCGGGCGACCCACCAACGAGCTACGGCTAAAGTTGGGATCACAGAGGCTGCTCCCGAACTTTGGATGCCCAGTCCAGCCAGGCGGTCCATTCATTCCGATCAAGGCCGCTGTTGGAAGGACGGAAGGCATCATCAGGAATGCGGTTGAGCGTCAGCTTGGCTTGCTCCAGTTGCTCTTGTGCATCGGCGGGTTTACCGAGTCGCTCCAGGCACCGGGCCATCTGCACGTACGCAGTCAACGCCATCGGATGATCCGGGAAGCGATTGGTCACAGTGCGATAGAAGTCCAACGCGTCCTCAAAGAGCTCCTGCTCGAAGAGCACGTCCGGAATCGACACGAACGAGTCGCGATAGATCTGCTGGCCAACATCGTCCAGACGGCCTGAGGTCTGCAACAGCTGCAAGTCATCCTGCAAGGTTCGCAGCTCCGTGAGCGCTCGGGTGAGGTACCGGGCGATTTCCTTGTGCAGCTGCGCTCGCGCCGAGGCAGGTAACGTTGCCAGCAATTGCTCGCGTGGCTCGGCAGCCGCAGCACGCAAAGCGCGAACGAGTAACTCGCGAGCCTGAAAGCGGTCTTCACCTTGCGGATACCGTCGAACGTACTCATCCAGATGGCGGATCGCTTCGGTGATGTGGTTAAATGACTCAGTTCGAGCTGCCTGCTGAGCTTCCGTCGGCGGAGTGTCATCGCGCGGCTGCGACTTGATGCGTTCGTTGGCTGCGAGTTCCACCAGCAGTTGGCTGAGGGCAAACTTGGCCAGTCGCCATTCCTTCGCAGTGGGGTCCAGTTCGGCGGAACTCAACAACGTGCGCCAGGCTTTTACCGCTTCAGCAGGCTTATTTTGTTCGAGCTTCGCATAGCCCGCCCACAGCTGAGCTTCAAACACTGTGGGGTCGGTCGGATAGAACTTGGTCACGAACTCCAAGTCGTCCAAAGCTGCCTTGTGTTGGTCGAGATGCATCAACATCTGGCCGCGATGCACGTGAGCGCGCGGCACACCCTGCTTCGGCCCCGCCGCCAGATACTCATCGGTCAGCCGCATCGACTTTTCGAACTGATGCCCTTTGGCGTAGCACTCCGTACCTTGCCACAAGGTGGTCTCGTAGCGGTTCGTGAACCGCACGACATGCGCCAGGTCTTCATAGGCCTTGCCGCATTCCGCCCAGCGTTGACGAAGTTCATCAACGACGCCCTTGCGTTTGTCGATCGTGAGCGAGTCATGATCAGCCTGCAGACTATCAACCCATTTCTGGCGAGTCGTGCAGACAAGTTCTCGCGACCTTAGGTGGTCGAACACCGGAGCCATGCGTTCGGCGATAGCCAATGCTTCCTGGAACTTGGACTGCGCCATCCACTCGTTCCAGGCTTCCAGAATCACCCGTTGAAACTCCTGGCGGCTGATCCAGCGATTGCAGAATTCTTCTGGTCGAGAGATCGCCTTCAGCGCTGCCTGATAATTGCTCAAAGCCTCTTCAGTGCGACCTTGCTTGCGGAACACCGTCGCCAGTTCGACCGTCGCGGCATGACCTTCGTGACTGCGTTCAAACTTGCGCTGAGTCTGTTCGTAGAAATCAATCGCCTGTTCGATGTTGCCTGCCCGCAGAGCACAGCGTGCTGACAGGAGCATGGCTCGCGCGACCACACTGTCGGGAACCAGTGGCTTGAAGAGCGTCGCCAGCGCGGTACGGGCTTCGTTGTAGCGCGCATCGGCGCGTTTGCGGTCTTGCTGACGCAGCAGCAGGTCGGCTTCGGCCATCATCGATCTCGCCCGCACGATCGTCGCTTCGTGAGTCACCCCTGTCGGCGAAGAATTGGCCGACAAGAGCTTTTCGGCTTCTTCTGAACGCCCCAGTTGCTGCAACGCTTGAGCCCGCTGAATGGTGATCTGCTCTTTCTGCTCTTCGTTCAGATCTTCGAGCTTCGACAGCTCTTCGCTGAGTTGCAGGGCCTTATCCAGCGCTTCCGGAGTCTGCTCTTCGAGGTAGTTCGCAAGGAGCAGCAACCCGGCTTCCTTGCGTCCTGGTTCATAGCTTCTGAAGGCCTCTTCCAGTTCTGGACGAGCCTGGGTCCGTAACCCCACCATCTGCAATGAGACACCTAACACGTAAGTCAGTTGATCAACGTACTCGAACTTCATCGGTCGGAGCTTGGCTTCTTCGAACTCGGCGATCGCTTTCAGGAACTTCGGTTGCTGGTCATCACCGATGAGTTCCCGCGCTTCGTAGAACTGCAGCATGCCGTCCACGAACGAGCCCACGGCCGGGAAATCCGGGTCGACGTACTTGGCCTTTTCGATGTCCGCCAGCAGGCCGCGAATCCGCATGCGGGCGTCGTTCGATGTTTCCGCTTCAGCCAGCAGTTCGAGCGCCTTCGTAACCTTTTCTGACAGCGGCTCCCCACCGCCACGCAGCAGAAATGCACCAACTCCACCAAGCAACACCAACACGCCGACCGCACCCAAGATGACAGTTTTCTTCTTGGACTTAGGCTTGGCGTTCGGAACCGCATTCGGGTCCGCGCCTTCTGGTGGGGGAGTTTTTTCGGCCACGATGGAGGAAACTGAATGGGCCGCAGAGGGGAAAAGGCGGCAGGAAGTGCGAGGAAGGGAGCTGAGTCATACCTGTGCCCGAAAAAATCAGTCAACACGGCTTCGGAGAGGCAGATTGGCTAAAGTCGCGGACTGGTCCGCGCGCAGGCCCCGCTCTAGACCCTCTGCGAGCGAACGCTGAATCGGTCCCGGTGTCTCAATGAGGCGAGAAAACTGGCTCTGCTGACGCAAACGGCTCGCAGCCTTACACTCCGCCGCCCGGACACTTCGGGCGCGTGCTCGCTCCGCTTGTCAGCAAGCCGTCACAGGCATCATAAGTACCTTGAACGCAGGGATTTGCGCGTCATGCAGACCAACGAACTCCGTGAAAAGTATCTGGCTTTCTTTGAATCCAAGGGCTGCGTTCGTCGGCCCAGCGACGTGCTCATTCCGAAAGATGATCCGACAGTGCTGTTCACGCCCGCCGGCATGAACCAGTTCAAGAACCAGTTCCTCGGCATCGGACCGCTGGAATTCACGAAGGCCACGACGTCTCAGAAGTGCCTGCGCACCGGTGACATCGGGAACGTCGGCGTGACGGCGTACCACCACACGTTCTTCGAGATGCTGGGTAACTTTTCGTTTGGTGACTACTTCAAGCGCGAAGCCATTCACTGGGCGTGGGAGTTCCTGACCACCAAGCAGTGGCTGGGCCTCGATCCAGAGCGGCTGACGATCACCGTCTATTTGGATGACGACGAAGCCTTTGGCATTTGGAATAACGAAGTCAAAGTTCCGGCTTCGCGGATCACTCGTTGCGACGAATCAGAAAACTTCTGGCCAGCGTCCTCGCCCTCGCAAGGACCTGACGGCGTTTGTGGACCTTGTTCCGAGATCTATTACCTCGCGCCCGGTGCGACGAAGTCCGTCGAGATCTGGAATCTGGTGTTCACTCAGTTCAACCGCGTCGGCAATCCGCCGAACAACCTGCATCCCTTGCCGAAGAAGAACATCGACACAGGCATGGGGCTCGAGCGAACTGCGTCATGTCTACAGGGGGTCTTGAGCAACTTCGAAATCGACATCCTTAAGCCGATGTGTATCGCAGCAGGCGATTCACTCGGTCTGAAGTACGAATACGCAGCAGCTCACGGCCGTGCCTGCCGTCGTATTGCAGACCACGTCCGTGCTTGTACCTTCGCCATTCACGAAGGTGCGATCCCCGGTCCGGACAAAGCCAACTACATCGTCCGCTTGCTGCTGCGTCGCGCGGCGATGGAAGGTTACTTGCTTGGCAGGAAGACACCGTTCCTGCACGGCCTGGTGCCAGCCATCGTCGAGGGCATGAAGGCTCAGTATCCGGAAATCACGCAGACGATGAAGTCGGTGTCGAACGTCATCAAGGCCGAAGAAGAGCAGTTCCTCGACGTCGTCGATCGCGGTCTGCCGCGCTTTGAGAAGCTCGCACAACGCGCAAAGTCGAATGGCGTTATCTCCGGTGAAGACGCGTTTGACCTGCATCAGTCTTATGGCTTCCTGATCGAACTCACGCAGACACTGGCGGAGCAAGCGGGACTCAGCATTGATCGCGACGGCTACGAGAAAGCCAAGAAGCGACACGAACTCGTCAGCGGCAGCGGTGCGTTCGCCGACTCCGTGATGAGCGCGGGCCCGATTGACTCGCTCAAGCAAAAGGGCGGGACCAAGTTCCTCGGCTACGACTCTCTGTCGTCGGCCAGCAAGGTTGTGGGCATTATCTCGAACAAGGAACTCGTCTCTGAGTTCTCAGCGGTCGGGCACGACGCACCGATTGGCGTCGCGCTGGATCAGACTCCGTTCTACGGCGAATCCGGCGGCCAAGTCGGCGATACCGGCAGCCTGATCGGCAACGGTGTTGAGTTCACCGTCATCGACACTCAGAAGGACGGGGAGCTGTGGATCCATGTGGGCCACTTGAAGAAGGGCAAGCTGAGCGTTGGCCAGTCTGTCACAGCGAGCGTCGATGCGGATCGCCGATCGGGCATTCGCCGCGCTCACTCGGCCACGCACATGCTGCATCATGCGCTGCGCACTCATCTGGATGAGAACGCGACGCAACGCGGTTCGAAGGTCGATCAGGATCAGATGCGGTTCGACTTCAGCTGGCCGACCTCGCTGACTGCGGAACAACTCACGCGGATTGAAGACACGATCAACGAGAAGATCGCCAGCGGCTCGACGATCACGACCGAGTTGTTGAACATCGACGACGCGCGAGCCAAAGGCGCGATGGCGCTGTTCGGCGAGAAGTATCCCGACCGAGTCCGCGTCGTCAGTATGGGTGACTTCAGCATCGAACTGTGCGGCGGCACACACTTGTCGAACTCAGGACAAGTCGGCCTCTGCAAAGTGCTGTCCGACGAGCCCGTCGCGAAGGGCATTCGTCGCATCAGTTGCCTCACCGGTCCGAAGGCCCTGCAACGTCTCCGCGACACCGAGAGCTTACTCAAGGAAGTCGCTCAAGCGGTCAAAGTTCCCAACGCGGAAGACATCGTTCGTCGAGTGACCCAGCTCCAAGACGAACTCCGCGACGCGAAGAAGGAGCTCGCCAAGCAAGCCTCTGCGAACATTGCTGGCCTCGTCGATGACCTCGTCGCGAAAGCCGAGGACATCAACGGAGCGAAGATCATCACGCACCTGGCTGAAGGTCTCGACCGCGACGCCCTGCGAGAATTCGCCGACAAACTGCGCGGCAAAGCGAAGAGCGCTGCCGTGTTGCTCGGCGCCGTTGTAGATGGCAAGCCCTGCCTGCTGGCCGCTGTCACCAAAGACCTGAACGACAAGGGCGTCAAAGCCGGTGACTGTGTCCGCGACGCTGCTAAGGTCATCGGCGGCGGAGGCGGTGGCCGCCCCGACCTAGCCGAAGCCGGCGGCAAAGACGCCAGCAAACTCTCCGACGCCCTCACCACCGGAGCCGCCGTCTACCGCAAGGCATTGGCGAAGTGAGGGGGCGGTTACGCCCGACGGATCCAGTAAACCAGAAAAACTTATCCCGGCGGGATCAGCTAGCCAGTTATCCTCAGCTCTCGATTGAAACGAAGCTGATGGTGAAAGGTGGACGTGATGATCGAACTGACGATTGAGCAACATGCACTCGCGACGGCTGATCAGGAAACGCCCAAGCGAGTGCTGGATCCCGTTTCGAAGGAAGTCTTTGTGCTTCTGCCAGAGAAAATCTACGAAAGGATCTGTCGACAGGCTCTGGCCGAGTCTGGTGAAGACGTCGACGTGGGTGCGATGATCGACGACGCGATGAGCGAATACGATTCCGATGACCCTCTGCTCGATTCCTACCAAGGTATGAGGAGTTGAAGCCTACGAGCGCCCCGCCCGGGCGGCGTCCATTTCGTCGAAGCGGGTGTGGGTGAGCCATTCCATGAAGGCTTCGGCTTCGGGTTCGTAGCCGACGTCTTGCAGTTCGTCGCGGCGGTCGGACTGGAGCCAGTTCAGGAAGTCGGAGTTAATGGCGTCTACCGGCGGAGCTTCCGTCGGCGGGACGATCAGGGCGAGGGTTTCGGCCAGCACAGACGCGGCGCGGAAGCGGTCCTGTTTGCTCTTGGCCAGCAACTGGTCGACGATACCCACAACGGCGTTGCCGACATCCGGGATGAAAGCGGTCAGCGGCTTCGGGGTTTCGTTCGAGTGTCGCAGCATCTGTCGAACGGGGTTCTTGTCCGGGAACGGCACCTGCCCGGTGAGACAGTGGTAGAAGGTGCAGCCGAGGCTGTAGAGGTCACTCGACACATCGGCGTCGTGAGGATTCGCCGCCTGTTCGGCGGACATATAGTCGTAGTGACCGATGATGCTTTCCTGATTGTCGCTGATGGTCAGGGCGCCTTCGTTTTCGTCGTCGCCGAGAGAATCCAGGTACGACAGCGCATCGATCGCGGCGCCGAATTCCATGATCTTGACCACGCCGTTCGAGCCAACCCACAGGTTGTTGGGACGGATATCCCGGTGTATCACGCCTTCGTGGTGCAGATAGTCCAGACCCAGCGCAGCCTGGCGGATGATGTCACAGGCCTCTTCGATGCCCAGTCGACCGACGCGAGCCAGGCGCTGACCGAGCGTTTCGCCGTCGAGCGGCTCCATGGCGATGAACGGTACGGTGCCCACTTTGCCGACCTGCAAGGTCCGCACGACATTCGGGTGGCTGACCTCTGCACTGACGCGTGCTTCACGTCCAAGGCGCAGCATCAATTCGGTGTTCTGATTCAGTGAAGGCGGAAAGACTTTCAGGCTGACTGGCTGATGAAACTCAGCGTGCTCGGCGTGGAACAGGTCACCGAGGTTGCCAACCGAGATCCGCGCGGAAACTCGATAAGGTCCAAGCGCATACGGTCCGGGAATACCTGCAAGGATGCCTTGAGCTTGAAAGCCGGTGAGCAGTCGCTGATCTACCAGTGACCAGACAAAGGCGCTGGTGTCGTCGTTGGATGAACCTGATCGCTGGAACGCCGACAACTGGGCGTCGCATTCCGCGGCACTCAACAAGCCACCCTTCTTCAGCATCGCAATGACGTCTTCGATCTTCATGCCACACGCTCCCCCCTGGATTGCTTTCACGGACGCGAAGTCTGCTGAAGTGACGCGCCGTGCGCCTGGTCGTCACTGCTGCTGTGCAGTCGTAATGTAATGACCGTTCCCCGCAAGACGAGTCTCTTGTGAGGGGTTCTCCGCAGATGCGAGGCTTCGTCGCTTGGAGCGATTACTGCGGTAACGACGCGGCTCGCTGATTGGTGAAGATGACGGACTCCACCATCTCGCGATCGCGACCAGCCAGTTTCTCCACCAGGCGTGACTCGACGGAGAATGCGAACGCCAATTGACGACCGTCCGGTGCGGTGCAGAGGTAGTACAGCCAGTGCATTGGAATGTCGCGTGATGTTCCCGTGGCGACGACTCGCTGCAGGATCAGGCCGTCTTCGGTCTTCGTCTGTTCGGCTTTGACGATTTCCTGCAGTCCGGCGCCCAAAGACGTTCGGATATCGGCCTGAAACTGATCTGACGTGGTCTGTTGCCCCGCACCAACGCTGGGAACTTTTGACACATTGCATTG
>CAYLTY010000088.1:0-31476 GCA_964386705.1 uncultured Planctomycetaceae bacterium | reverse complement strand
CTTATAACTTGTAGGCCCCGCCGCCGGACGGAACGCTACGCTTTCCGAGGCGTCGCACACCTGCCGGATCAGACACGAAGACATACCCCTCGCGCGGTAACTGACCGCGCCCCACCGAGAAGATGACGGTATGAGCGGATCGTCAAACATCCCACGAGTCCTCTGCCTGGGACGTGATTCCGAGCAATCCAGAATCACCGAAGGGCGGTTGGCTGAGTGCATGGAAGTCGTGCACCCGAAATCACTCGAAGAGTGCCTGACCGCCGTGTTGGAAGGCCGCGTCTCCAGCATCTTCCTGGAAGGTGAAAAGCAAGACCTCGCCGGACACCTGATTCAGGGCGGCAATTTTCTGGACCATCTGGGATCGGGACTGGTCCTGCTGAATACGTCTCGCGAAGTGCTGTGGCAGAACAACAAGTTCCGCGAACTGTCCGGGAATGCTCAGTGTGTTGCGGGTAAGTCGTTTTATGAATGCTTCACCACCGCTGAGATCCTGGGTCCGGACTTCTGTCCGCTGAACACCGCGCTGGCAACCAATGAAACAGCTCGCAGCACTTTGCGGGTCGGCGACAAGGTCTACTTTGAGGTCGAAGCGACTCCGATTTTCGACGCATCGCCCGACCTGCCTCAATTTCTGGCTGTGGTTATTCGCGATACGTCCGCTGAAGTTCTGCAACGTCAGAAGCTCAGTGCGATCTATCAGGCTGGTCTGGAGTTGAGCGACCTGACTCCCCAAGAACTACTGGAGATGTCAGTCGAAGACCGAGTGGAATTACTCAAGTCCAAGATCCTGCATTTCACTCAGGATCTGCTCGAATACGACACCGTCGAGATTCGAGTGCTGGATCGCGCGACGGGACGTCTTGATCCCTTGCTGTCGGTCGGTATGAACAAAGAAGCCGAGTGCCGCATCCTGCATGCAGACCCGCAAGGCAACGGCGTAACTGGCTTCGTCGCGGCGACCGGCAAGAGCTATCTGTGCGAAGACACGACGTCTGACCCGCTGTATCTGGTGGGCGCGAACGAGGCCCGCAGTTCGTTGACGGTGCCGCTGATGTGGCACGACGAAGTGCTCGGCACGTTTAACGTGGAAAGTCCGCGAGCTGGTGGATTCTCCGAGAACGACTTGCAGTTCCTGGAACTGTTCGCCCGCGAAATCGCAATGGCCCTCAACACGCTGCAGTTGCTGGCGGTTGAAAAACTCTCGACCGCGACGATCAGCACGGAAATGATCATGTGCGAAGTCGGTTCGCCCGTAGACGCGATCATTCAGGACGCCACTTGGGTGTTGGAGAACACCATCGGTGTGGATCGGCTCGTCACTGAGCGTGTGCGAGACATTCTGAAGCAGACGCGCGACATCAAGCAGTTGATTCAGCATGTGGGCGACGAACTGCGTCCGAAAGTAGGTGACGCGTCACTGATGCAGTCCAAAGTGCGACCGAAGATGCAGCACAAGCGCGTGCTGGTCGTCGATGCCGATGAAGAAGTGCGTCGCGCGGCTCACGAACTGCTCGGTCGTTTCGGCTGCGAAGTTGAGACCGCCCGCAACGCTCAAAGCAGTTTCCTGATGGCTCGCTCGTATCACTACAACGCCGTAATCGCGGACATCCGGCTGCCCGATCACGATGGCTTTTCGACCTTCACGCAGCTCAAGCAGATTGACGAACACCTGCCGGTGATTCTGATGACCGGCTACGGGTATGACCCTTCGCACTCGATCGTCAAAGCGCGGCAGGGCGGGCTGACGTCGGTGCTCTACAAGCCGTTCCGCGTGGACCAGTTGGTGTCAGAACTCGAAAAGGCGTTCGCCAACCCGGCAGAACTGGCGGACACAGCGAAGTAATGCCCCCGCCAACGATTATTGTTGTTCATCCGCGCGAAAATCGGCGCAAGTGCTCGGTTGAACCGTTGCGACCGCATTCCGACTTCCGGTTCTGGACTTTTCCGGAGCGAGGGACCGAGTCACTTCAAGGCTATGTGCGCCTGGGGATCGGCGGACCGCTGCTCAGCGAGGCCGATCGGGAATCCGGATTGCTGGTTTTGGATGGCACCTGGCGACTGGCTCAGCGCATGGAGCCGTCGTTTGCCGACGTACCGGTGCGGTCGATTCCCGTCTGGCACACCGCCTATCCCCGTGTTTCCAAAGTATTTGAGGATCCTCTGACCGGCCTGGCGACCATCGAAGCGATCTACGCGGCGTACGTCGCTCTTGGTCGCGACACCGCCGGTCTGCTCGATCAATACCGCTGGAACGACCAGTTTCTTGAGAAAAACCGGCACCTGCTGGCGTCAGGTTAGTCGGCGCTATCGGACCGATTGGAACAATCAACAGGCAGCGAATGCTTGATTCTGGGCACTCAGTCCCGCGAAGATGGAATAACTGAGCTAAGTTTGCGGCGCGGCAGCGTGCTCAGCTGGGTGAATCGCGTCACGAATTCACCCTCACCGTGGGCGGAGCCGCCTATGGATCCCACCCCTCCTCCCTCCTGAAAATGCTTTGTGTGAGGCTGTTCAATGAAGACGTTCGTTTCAAGTTTGTTGTCGATCGCGGTGCTCGCAGCTGCCGCCCAAACTGCTGAAGCCGGAAAAGATGCTTGCCAGACGTGCCAGCCCTGCCAGACAGGCTGTGCTCAGGTGAAGCCCGTTCTGTTGCTGCCCTATCACGTCGCTCTGCAGCGCGCGGAAGACGCCAATAAGGCCGAAGCCGAAGTCAAGAACCTGCAGGCTGAACTGGCCAAGGTGAAGGCCGAACTGGTCGCTGCCAACGACGCTAAGGCCAAGGCCGAAGCCGCCGCCACCGCATCTAACGCGAAGGCTGCTGAAAGCGATAAGGTCGCCGCAGCTGAGAAGGCCAACGCTCAGAAGTCACAAGCCGCCGCTCAAGCTGCGACCAAGGCTGCTGAAGCCGCTAACAAAGCCGCCGCCGATGCCAACAAGAAGGCCGCGGATGCTATCGCCGAAGCCAAGAAAGCCAACGAAGAAGCCCAGCGGCAAGCGCTCATCGCGAAGACGAATGCCGAACAGGCCAAGAAGCAGGCCACTGCCGCTGCTGAACAAGTCAAAGCTTCGAAGGACGCTCTGGCTGATGTTCAGAAGAAGTCCAGCGAAGAAGACAAGAAGTCCAAGGACGAGATCACTCGCCTGAATCAGGCCATCGCGAAGAAGGACGAAGAACTCGCCGCTGCCAAGAAGGCTGTGGATGAAGCCAAGAAGGCCGCCGAGGATGCGAAGAAGGCTGCGGAAGATGCCAAGAAGGCCGCCGAGACCAAGACCGAAGAGAAGAAGGAAGAAAAGAAAGACGACGCAGCTGCAGCCGCTGCTACTGAAGAGAAGAAGGAAGAAGCGAAGTAACACCCGCTGGTGTGTATCGCTCTGAATAACGCAGCGAGGCGACGAAGCAATTCGTCGCCTCGCTTTTTTGCCGTCGCTGCAAACGGATTGGTGTCGCGGTTTGCCCACCAGCAAGCGATTGGTCGCCACGACTCGGTTAGTGATTGAACAGGAACTCGCGAGTGCTGATCAGGCTCCAGAGGACGTCCTCCAGCACCTGTCGCTTTTGCTCGGCATCGGCACTGGCGGCTTCGTTGAGAGCCGCGACGAGTTTTTCTTTTTCAGCCGCAGTCGGCTGACGAGCGAAACAGGTCAGGAATGCGTCGTCGATGATTTCAGCGGCGGGCTTGTCGGCTGTCAGCCACTTTGCGATGCGATTGTCCGCAGCCTTCAGCTTCTGGTTGACGGTGTCGCCATTCGCGATGTGCAGCACCTGCACCATGCTCGGTTCTTCCGAACGCTCGCACTCGCAGGTGATCTGCCGGTTGTTGCGGCCGAACGTCTTCAGGAAGTACGAGTCCACCGCTGAGTCGTGCAACTGGATCGCTCGCGTGCCCTTCTTGTAGGCGTCGGTCTTTTCCTTATCGCCGCCCGGAAACGCGATCGACTCAAACGGCGTCGGGACGTCCGTCACGGAACTGATGGCGTCCAGCAGCACTTCGGCCATCATGCGTTTGGTGTAGTAGCGCGAATAGAACCGCTTGTCTTCGCGGTTCTCAGGCAGCGGCACGCTCGACCTCTGATAGGTGTGCGACTGCAGGATAGTCCGCATCAGGGACTTTAAGTCGTACTTGTTGTCGACGAGATGCTTCGCTGCCGCGTTCAACAACTCTTCGTTGCTGGCGGGATTAGAAACGCGCATGTCATCGACGCTTTCCACCAGACCGGCGCCGAAGAATACCGCCCACACGCGATTGGTGATCGAGCGCGAGAAGTAAGTGTTGTCCGGCGACGTCAGCCACTTCGCGAGCGAGATGCGGCGGTCTTCGGCAGACTCGATGTCCATCGGAGTGCCATCTAGCGGCGTGGGCGGCTGCGGCCTGCCGGTCAGTGGCTGAATCAGGTCTCCGGTCGGTGCGACGTACAGCGTGCGGTTGCCATCACCGCCTCGGAAGTCGCCGCCCCAGCCTTTTGCTCGCACGCGCGAGAAGTGATTCGCGAAGGCGTAGTATTGCGAGTTGGTCCACTTTTCGAGTGGGTGGTTGTGGCACTTGGCACAACCGATCGCCAGACCGAGAAACGCCTGGCTGACATTCTCGGCCATCTCTTCAGGATCTTGGTGCAGGGCGTAGAAGTTCGTGGCGCCATTATCGAACGAGCTGCCACTGGCGACGACGATCTGACGAGCAAACTCGTCCCACGGGACGTTCGCCGCGACCTGCTTGTAGACCCAGTCGTAATACGCGTGCACGGCCTTCGGCCTCAGCTTCTGGCCGTTGATGAGCAGCATGTCGGACCAGCGGAAGGTCCAGTAGTCGACGAACTCGGGTCGTGCGAGCAGCGTTTCAATCACGCGGTCGCGTTTGTCTGCGGACGTGTCGGTGAGGAACGCTCGCGTTTCCTCCAGCGTTGGCAGAGTTCCGATGGTGTCGATATACGCGCGGCGAATGAACTCGCTGTCGCTCGCTGCCGGGGATGGTTTCAGTCGCAACGACTTCAGTTTCGCGAGCACCAGTTCATCGATGAAGTTGCGACGAGGCTCCTGTTCGAAGATGGCATCGTCTACCTTGTTGGCGAACGGACTGGTGATGCGCGAAATCACGATCTTGCTCGCGTACCACGCGGTGATGGCACCTTCGCCGGGACCAATGATTGAGACTCGGCCGTCGTTATCGACCTTGGCTACGGTTTCATCGGCTGACGTGAACTTCACCCAGCGCGTCACATCTTCGACACGCCCGTTGTTGAAGTGAGCCCGCACTAGGAGGTCTTGCGACTGAGCGTTTCCGAGCTGCACGCCTTCCGGCAGGATCTCCAGGCGTTCCACTTGAGCATCTGAGTCACTCGGCGGCTGGGCACCCGCTGCAATCCATTCTGCAATCACGCGGTAGTCGAGCGAATCTGTGTCGAACCGCAGGCCACCCTTATGAGGCAGCGCACCAGTGGGCTTGGTGAGCAACAGACTCTGGCCGGGATCAGCCAGTTCGATGCGGCGTCCGCGTTGCTGCTTCACGATGTTGTTGTAGTCCGTCGCCGGGTCATAGCCGCGCAGGCTTAACCGGAAACCGCCTTTGCCGGCCAGAGCGCCGTGACAAGCACCTGAGTTACAGCCGGACTTGGCGAGGATCGATTCGACGTGATTGCGGAAGCTCCACTGATGCGGTTGCTCGATGCCCGCAACGGAGACTGTGGCTTGAGCGGACTCGCTGCCCGCTTTGAAGGTGATCGTCGTGGTGCCGTTTCCCTTGGGAATCACGACACCTTTCTCCACGACGGCCACGGCTGGATTGCTGGAAGCCCACTTTCCGTCGGCCTGACCAACAGCCCGGGCACCTGCGAATCGTTCTGCCAGCAGTCGCTGACGGTTCTCGACGCCCGAGAGCTTAAGTTCCGACGGCAACAGCTTCACTGCTGAATCTGCAGCGGACGCCGTGCTCGTCAGAAGGCTCAGCAAACTCGCGCCCGCGAAAGCGGCCAACTTGTGGTTCCACATAGACTCGATCTCTCAAAGCGTGGGCGGTGGATCGGTATTAGTTTTTTAAAACGGCTTGTTGAACGGCACTCATCACGCGAACCCGCTGATGTTCTTGGCTGGCGCTAGGCGGATGCAACCGATGTCGAAGCCCGCTCCAGTACGTAGAACAAACTTTCGGCCCGCACGTTGGCGGCCCAGGCATGCTCGCGAGCCTGACCGTCAATGATGGGGATCTCACGCGCGATGCGCACGTCGAGCTTCTGCGTGAGGTCTCGGAAGTCGTGCATCGACATGAAGTGCAGGTTCGGTGTGTTGTACCACTCATACGGCAGTGACTGTGTCACCGGCGCCCGACCATGCAGCAGGATCTGCTGTCGAATTCTCCAGTGTCCGAAGTTTGGAACCACGACCAAAGCGCGACGCGCGATGCGCAACATCTCGGCCAGCACCAGTTTGGGATGCCGGACCTGCTGCAACGTCTGGCTGAGCACTGCGTAGTCGAACGAGTTGTCCGGAATACCGACGACGCCATCGTCCAGGTTGGCTCGCAAAACGGGCACGCCGCGCGTGATCGTGCCGACGATGGCGGTGATATCGAGTTCCACGCCTTGCACCGAGCAGGCGTGCTGATCGCGCAGCAGGCACAGCAGGCGGCCGTCGCCGCAGCCGAGGTCCACCACGCTGCTGCCACGTTCGATGTGCCGCATGATGAGCTCATCCAGCACGGCGGCGGAGGGATCCGGAAGGAAGATCTGCTTCTTACCCATAGTCTGTTGCGCTGGAAGATTCTGGACTTGGCTTGAGCTTTGAATGCCCTGGAAGCGGAAAAGATAGCCCGTCTGTTGTTAAGGCTCCATGCGGTCGAGCGGTTTTCGGGCGTTATGCCTGGAGCTGGATGGATTGCCGGGTGCCGAAACCGTTTCGCAGGATCGAGAAATCTCGGGGACAGGGTGAATCCAATATGAGCCAGCACTGTCGTTGTACTGTTTCGACCCGTCGCGGGCCGGTCGATTTGAGTTAGACTTTGTGCCTATGACTCAAGAGAACTCTGCTCACGAACTGCTGCTGCATCTGGACGGCGTTGGCAAGACCTTTCGCATGGGCGAAGTGTCCGTGCACGCACTCAAGACCGTGAATCTGGAGATCTATCACGGCGAGTTCCTGGTGATGGTCGGGCCGAGCGGCTCCGGCAAGACCACGATGCTGAACATCATCGGTGGACTTGATCAGCCCTCGTTCGGCAAGGTCTGGTACCGCGACGAAGACCTGTCGAATGTTTCGCAGCGTGAACTGACACGCTATCGGCGTGAGACCGTCGGCTTCGTGTTCCAGTTCTACAATCTGGTGCCGACGCTGACCGCTCGCGAGAACGTCATGGTCGCGACGGAACTGGTCAAGAATCCGATTGATGTCGACGAAGCACTGCGGCTGGTGGGTCTGTCTGAACGCAGCAATCACTTCCCGTCACAGATGTCGGGCGGTGAGCAGCAGCGAGTCGCCATTGCCCGAGCGCTGGCCAAGAACCCGGAGCTCTTGCTGTGCGACGAACCAACTGGCGCGCTCGACTTCGAAACCGGCAAGAAGGTGCTGCGCCTGCTGGTCGATCTGAAGAACACACTCGGCAAAACGGTGCTGATCATCACACACAATGCGGCGATCGCTGAGGCGGCAGATCGCGTGGTGCGGCTGCGGTCTGGTGAGATCGTTGAGACACATTTGAACCCGCACCCCAAGCCGCCCGAGGACATCGAATGGTAAGAGTCCTCGATCGCAAGCTGCTGCGCGAACTGCGGCATCAGAAGGGGCTGCTTCTTGCCATCACAACGTTGGTGGCTGTGGGTGTGATGTGCTTCGTTTACATGCGATCTGCGCATCGAAACCTGAAGAACGCTCAATCGAACTACAATACCCAGTGCCGGATGGCCGACTTCTGGATCGATCTCAAGAAGGCGCCCATCGCGGAGTTGCAGGATCTCGCCGAACTGCGCGGGATTACCGAGCTGCGGCCAAGAATTCAGTTCCTCTGCACGGTCGATCTGCCGGACGCCAAAGAGCCGATCAACGGGCTGGTGCTGTCGATGCCCGACCGTCGCACGCCCGTCATCAATGATGTGATCCTGAAACGCGGTGACTACTTCACCGACCAGCGCCGCGATGAGGTGCTCGTCAATAACGCATTCGCGAAGAAGCACGGCATCAAACCGGGCGACATCATTCATCTGATCCTCAACAACCGGCGGCAGGAACTGCACGTTGTCGGCACGGCGATCAGCAGTGAGTTCACCTATCTGGTTGGCCCGGGGGCGATTTCTCCGGACCCGGAACACTTCGGGGTGTTCTATCTCAAGCAGACCTATGCCGAAGAAGTCTTTGATTTCGATGGCGCGGCGAATCAACTGGTTGGCTTGCTGGCTCCCGAACTGCGTGAGCACCCTGATGCGATCCTCCGCGCGGCGGAGGCCAGGCTAAAAACTTACGGTGTGTTCTCGGTCACACCGTTGAAAGATCAGCAGTCGCACCGCTTCCTGTCGGATGAGATTCGCGGCATCGGAACTTTTGCCGGCATGATGCCGATTGTGTTTCTGGCGGTCGCGGCCCTGGTGCTCAATGTCTTGCTGCTGCGGTTGATCGATCAGCAGCGCGTCGTCATCGGCACGCTGAAGGGACTCGGCTATTCAAACGCCGAACTGTTTCTGCACTTCACCAAATTCAGCAGCGTGATCGGGTTGGCTGGCGGACTGGTTGGCTGGGCGATGGGTTACCAGATGAGCGCGTGGGTGACCGAGATCTATCAGACGATGTTTGAGTTCCCCGAACTCAAGAACAACGTCTATCCCGAGTTGTACCTCATCGGCATGGCTATCAGCCTGACGTGTTCCGTGGCTGGCTCGGTCCGCGGGGCACGGGCGGCATTGAGCTTGCAACCTGCCGAGGCGATGCGATCAAACCCGCCGGCCGAAGGTGGTCGAGTCTGGATCGAACGCATCCCAATGTTGTGGTCGCGTCTGAGTTCCGGCTGGCGCATGGTGCTGCGCAACATGATCCGGCACAAAGCCCGCACGATCGTGGGCGTCTTTGCCGCGTCGATGGGCGCCGCCATTCTGTCCTGCGGTTTCATTCTGCAGACGTCGATGGGGTACCTGATTAGTTTTCAGTTCTCGAAGATCGATCGCAGCGATGTGGATCTGACGTTCAAGGATGAGCGTGGAGTCGATGCCCTGTTCGATGCCCGCCGCTTGCCGGCGGTAGATCATGCTGAACCGATCCTCGATGTAGCCTGCGAGTTCTTCAACGGCCCTTACCGTCGCAAGGGCGTAATTCGCGGACTGATGCCGGACGCTCGGCTGACGACTCCGCGCGATATCCATGAAGACCGCATTCTGCCCCCGGAATCCGGGGTGGTCATTCCGCGCAAGCTAGCCGAACTGATGCATCTGCAACCGGGAGACATGCTGGAGTTTGAGCCCATCAAGGGTGTTCGCAAGCACTGCCGCGTGCCCATCATCCGCCTGGCGGACAGCTATATGGGACTGATGGTCTATGCGAATATCGATTACCTGCGCGGCCTGATCGGCGAAGAGCAGGCCGTCAGCGGCGTGCAGTTGGAAGTCGACGAACGCCCCGAGGCGATGCGCGAACTCACGCGCACAGTGAAGCGACTGCCCGCCGTGCAGACCTACGTCTCGCGCAAGTCGATGATCCACAATCTCAACTCCACACTGGTTGAGATGCAGAATGTTTTCATCGGGATCATGGTCATCTTCGCGGGCGTCATCTTCTTCGCGAGCCTGTTGAACATGTCTCTGATCGGACTGGCGGAGCGTCGTCGCGAAGTCGCTACATTCCTTGTGCAGGGCTACTCCGAATGGCAGGTCGGAGGCTTCTTCTTCCGCGAAACGATGGTGACCGCCATCGTCGGCACGCTGCTGGGATTTCCTCTTGGATACTTGCTCGTCTTCTGGCTCACCAAGAACTACGACACTGAGATGTTCCGGTTCCCCTTACGGACTCCGCCCGTGGTCTGGGTGAAGACCTTCATGTGGGGCCTGAGTTTTGCCTTCGCCGCGCATGTCTTCGTTCAACGCGAGATCAGTCGCATGGACTGGCGTGATGCGTTGAGCGTCAAAGAATAGATCAACGACGTCTCGATCACTTCGCGCCAATGTAACGGCTCAAGAGGTCGACGTTCTTGATAAACGCCTCACTCTTGATGATGCGTTTGGTGTCGTCGTCTTTGCCGTGATAGCTCAACCGTCCGTCTTCGACCCAGGCGCCTCGTTCATCCATGGCGGCGATAATCGCCTGGATGTCCGCGTCCTTCGGTGCTCCGCGAGATGTTTTGAACTGTGCTTCTCGTTTGGCGGCGAGCTTCTCAGGGCTTAGCTTCGCCAGAGCTTCGTAGCGATCTGAAATCGACTTCAGCTTGTTGCCAACCTTGAAGCCGTAATGTGTTGGCAGATCCGAATCATCGTGCGTCAATTCGTACTTCGTCGTGAAGTACAGCGGCTTGTTGGTCTTGAGTTCATAGAACCGAGCCAGTTGCCCGGGAGCAATCTCGGAACGATTCAAGTACGCAATCGCGCGAGGAATCGGTTCCAGAAACTTGCGATCTCCGGTCTCTGTGTAGAGCACCATCAAGGCTTCAATGAGTCGCTGCGATTCGCTGCCCGAAACTGCCGGCGGTTCAAACTTGCGAGCCCAAACCGGCTGCATCTCAAAGTTGTATTGCTGAGCCCAGGCTGGTTGCGGCTCAGGCATCTGAGCCAGCAGGATGAATTCACCGGCCTTGATCGCGGCGTCGCGATAACGCGGTTCGTTGTAGACGTGAGCCCCCAGCAGCAGCGCCTCGATCGTGTCAGAGATCGAGTTGTCGTTGAACGTATAGAACATCCAATACTTGGCGCCAGGATATGTGCGGGGCCACTGTTCCGGGTAGCTGGCCTTGAGCACCGGATACTTCGCTGGATCTGGATACTCGTCGAAGCGTTGTCCCCAGCCGCCGTTGGGGAACTGAGCCTTCAAGACTCCGTCGAAAGCAAACAGGCTGGCTTCATGAATGCGGGAGTGTTTGAACTTCAAGGTCTCGTCCAGCCGGGTCATGAAGCGCAGAGCTGACTGCGTCTTGTCGTCATCGAGCGTGCTGATGTTGGACGCCTTGGGGCGGACAGGGTCAACTCGATAGGAGATCTTTGCGCGTTTGTCCGCAGCGAAATCGATCTGATCACTCCAGCCCCCGCTGCGGAGTTGTCCTTTGACCAGACAGTCGCCGGCTGCCTCGGCCGCTTTCAACAAAGCTGGTTCCTGCGTTCGCTGATAGGCCGTCACCAATGCCATGCCTACAGCAGGAGTTCCAGGTGGTTGCACCCAGACCGTGTCGCGATCAGCGAGCCCTTCGCCTTCCTGCTTCTTCAAATCCGCGCTGTAGCGATACAGGTATCCGCCGTGTGATGAGACCTTCTCAGAATAGAACGCGACAGCCTTAAGCAACGCCTTGCGAGCGTCAGCTTTCAGAGCGTCATCCGCTGCCGCAGAGGTTGCGAAACCAGCGGTGATGCACAACGCCGGGAGGACCAACCAGTGAGGAAGTCGGATTCGCATTTGGGCACCAAACTGTGAATGGACTACGTTCTGATCGCGGAACGATCAGCGACTATCTGCGTGACTCAACCCCAGAAACCTTGCAGGAGCTCTTTGTCTGCCACACCCAGCGGGAACTTTTTGCTGTGCGTATGATCGGCGATGCCAGCGAACTGACGCAGGGCTTCATGGATGTGCTCGGGCCGCACGCGAATGCCCTTCTCTTTGTCGAGCGCCAGCGACTTCGGGTCGATTGGCACTCCGAACTGCTTCTCGTCGGTGGCGCCGAGCACGCGATTGCCTTTGATGCCGGGGCCGATGAACATGATCGACCCGATCGACCAGTGGTCCTTGCCTTTGCCCTGATTGTACGTGGGAGTGCGTCCCATCTCGCTCTGGATAACCACGACCAGCTTGTCGCGAATCTGCAGCTCTTCAGCTCGTCGGATGAAGTAGGCGATGCCCGCCAGAAACTCCGGTAACAACTTCATCTGATCGACGTCATTGTTGGCGTGGCTGTCGAACTGACCGATCGACAAGTTCGCCGACACGCAAACGCCCGCTTTGAATGATGCCAGCGCAATCTCACCCTGCTGAGCCAGTCGTTCTTTCGGAACGTTCTTCGGAATGTGCGGCGTGATGCGTTCCATCGCTTTGGAATTCACCTGCGCCGCATACAGCATGCTTTCCGCCCGTTCCTGCCGCGGCAACGCGGGCTGCTTGATGCGGGCGTCGTGCTGATCCTTCATCGCTTGTTCAATGCGTACCAAGGCGAAGTCATCGTGGTACGGCGAACGCTGGTTACCCTCTACGGAATCCGCATTGGCGATGCGTTGCAGCGAAGGCAAGTAGGGAACTCGGGACATCGCCACGATGTTGCCTGTGGCCGAGTAGTTGCCGAATGTCAGAAACGACAGCGGGCAATTCGGCCCCTTGCAGGCGGCCACCAGAGCCGCGAAGGTCGGATAAGCCAGACTGTCGAGTTTACCCGTCGCCATATAACGGGCGCCGGGTGAGTGATTATTGACGGAGTAGTCGAGCCCGTTGAGCACGAGTAGTTCAGAGCCGAAGTCTTTGTAGAACTCTTCGTTGCTCATGCCGCCTTGCTTGTGCTTTTCAGTCGGCGCGAACTTGTGGTTGCCCTGCGTGAGAATATCACCTTCCTCATACAAACGATTGATACCACCAATGCCCTTGGGGTCCATCAGATAGGTGGTGTCCCAACCGCCTGATGCGTTGAAGACTACATAATAAGGCCCTTCATACGGTGCCTGCTCCTTGGTGTCCGCGCGGACAAAAGAACTCAGCCCGCCCGAGCACGCAAAGCCCAAACCAGCCAATCCGCAGAGTTTCAGAAAGTCTCGTCTCATTTGCGATCTCTTATTCTTCAGCCACGCTGATTAGGTATGGGTCGTCCGACATCTTGTGAGCTCGCCAGTTCCCTAACAACTCGACCACAAAGCTATCGAAGTCACCCGCAACGGTACGTTGCCTTGGAAATGCGATTGCGGCGTTGTCCGATATGCAAAGAATGAAATGCTTGGGAGTCAGCGAAATATCGGTAATGATGTCCCAATAAAACGTATGCTCTTCATGTTCCGAGACTAGATGTAAGCCTCGGCTTACAATGGAAAGTGTGCGTAAACCAAAAGCCCGGTCGGCCAATTGCGCGTCGATATTTTGACCAATGCCCAGGGCACGGCGCCGCTGACGCCCAAAGACCATCGCAATCAGCATGAGGCCGCTGAACAATGCAGAGGCTGCAAAAAAAGATCGAGGACCAATCATTGCATACAGCCCAACTCCCGCCAGCATAGATAGGATCATAACGATCCGTATATTTCGCTGATGTTCTCTCATTGATAGAGATGTAGCGGTCAAATGCTTTAACGCGACCGTATAATCACTTGGCTGAAGATCGACCTTGATTTCCATCCCGATTATCCTGTGCCACTCGTCTGAGACCTGCGAACGCAGATATCCCATCTGCCGATTGCTCTCATGAGCCTACTCGTAGAGGAACTCCTGATGTCGCAATAGATAAGTCACTACGGCGCGCCAGGCGCGAACCGTGTATTTGGGATCGGTCACCTCAGCCAATAACCCTTGTCGGCAGGAGTAGGCTTCTCGTGGATCAATGCCCTTGCGCTGGGAGGCATCGCTCACCACGCCCGCGAAGAGTTGATACGAGCGTTCGACTTCCGGTGAATCGACCGCATCAGAACGCCCGATGATGCGCTGGTGTAAATGTACGATGGCCTGACGGATCTTGGCGTCGTTCTCTGGAGATGAGCCGGGTAGCACATCCGGTTCGATATTGGGGAACAGGAGCCGCGCCGCAGGCTCGCGACTGAAATCCATGGCCACGTGCTTGCAAGCCACGTCGTTCGACAAGATGCGCTGGATTGCTCCCATCGCGCCGCTGGGATCCGTAGCTCGTTCCGTGACTTCCTTGGAGTCGATGCCGCCGTAGAGCATCGCGGTCTGCTCCGTCAGCCGTCCCCAACGCTTCCCGAGGATGGCAGCAACTTTTCGCTCGACCTGCTCCGGCGCGAGCATGCGAACCACGCCGAGATCATCCAGTTCGGCCAGGCGTTGAGGACTTGCGGCCACGGCCGCCAATCCATCTGCACGATAGAAATCAGAGACGACCCAAGCCTTGAAGACATCCTTCAGGTTGAAGCCGGTCTGAGCAAACTTCGTCGCGATGCGTTCAACGGCCTTGCGCTGTTCCTGGTAGGCTCGTTGCTTCGCGGCGAAGAGTGGGTCTTCCAGATCCTTCGGCGGCTGCAGCATCTTGCGCCCGGTCAGGATGTAGTAGACGTGCTCAACCATCGTGGATGCGAAACGCGGATCTTTCGCGGTACGTTCGCCGAGCCACTGCAGAGATCGCCAGCGTTCCTCGGCGGGCAAGTCTTCGCCTTCGAAACCGGCACCGAACATGTCCGTGAACCAGCCACCTTTGCGGCGACCGTACACGCCTTCAAATTTCCAATAGTCCTGAAACAGACCGGCGACGGGGTCGATCGTCTTGTGGCATACGACGCATTCTGAAGCCTGCATCGTCGGGATCTCGAACTTCGCCGATACCGCAGCCGCGTCAGAAACACGAGCAGCCAGTTCCAGCACATCAATACCCAGGAACTGCTGGAAGTACATGCGCGCCCGCAAGCGATTGCGATTGGTTTCCGTTGTCGGGTAGCGCTTCATGTACTGAAACGTGCTGAGTATCCCCGCATGCGGATAGAAGCCGGTGGCCGATTCCTGATCATCGCGCTTGTCGCGTGAGATCAGCGCCTTCAGCTTTACAGGCACGTACTCCAAGGGATCGTCCGGGTTCTTGAAGGTCGGCTTCAGTTCCTCGTAGATGCCATAGCCGCGCGCTGTATAAGGCGTGACCATGATGTAGTCAGCAGTGATGATCTCCGTGAAAGGCCGATCGTTCCGCACGATGTGCTCAATGAGCTTCATCGGTTCGCCGAGCATGGCTTTGCGATAGTCGTCAGACAGCTTGTAGCCCGCCTTGCGACGTTCCGCTTCGTCGGTGATGTGGCTGAGATCGAACTTCTGAGTCCACCCGCGCGTGGTGCTGAAATGCTCGTAAGACAATGCATTCTCAGGCACGTCGTCATATCCGACGGTCAGAAAGATGTCGTTGAAGCCCTCGCGCAGCCGGTCGTAAAACGCGTCCTCTTTCAGCACGTTGTCGACAATTGACGTCACGCCCTTCAGACCATCGCGCGACGCATCCGTCAGTTCCGTTTCCGTTGGCAATCGTCCCGACAGCGACAGCGTGATACGTCGCAGTAAACGGCGATCATCCAGCATGGCAACGCCTGCGAAGAATGGCGGTGCGTTTTCCAGCTCGGTTGGTAGTGGAGACTTTGGCAGCGGGGCGTGCAAGCGGCGAACGAACTCAACCAGCACGCGATGACCTGCGGAATCAGGTTTAAGGACCTGCTTGCCTCCATGATCCAGCCCGCCCACCACTTTCAGCAGCAAGCGAGATTGATCACGTTCTTTCGCTCGTGCCATCCGCGTGAACGCTTCTCGATTCAAGCGGAGTGCTTCGACCTGCTCGTCACCTTGAACGCGCTTAGGATCCAGCAACACGAACTGAGTGTCCTCAGCATCGCCGCCGACTTTGTGGCACTTGAGGCATTCCAAAGCTCCGACTTTCGCCCACACTTCGCCTGCGAAGAACTCGGAAGTGACTGGTGCGCAGCACGGAACTTCTTTGGTTGCATTGTCGTCAGTTCGTCCGACATCAAGGACAAACGCCAGAAGGAAGGCACCCATCCAGAGGCTCAAGCACAGTGGTCCTCGATAGCGACGAGGTCTCTTCGAAAGAGCAGACATAGGCAGCGACACTCCGCGAGCACGAACGGTGAAAACGTGCCAGAGAGTCTAAGACGCCCGTTGAGGCGCGTCCTACAGAGCAATGTCGCGGATCTGCCAATCTGAGGGGAAAAATGTAACAGGCGGCAGCGGACCGCCATCGGAATGGGATCCGCTCAACGCAGTCACTGCTAATGCTGAGGCACTAGTCTCGCGCCGGCGGACTGGTGCTGGCTGCCGCTTGAGGGCGATGTTTTCCGACAGGCTTGAATCGCCTGCTCGATTGCGTCGTCCGACATCAACGGAAACTCCTTGCGGACGGCGTGTTTGAAAAGATCAAAGTTCTGAGGTTGGCGAGAGAGAAACCAGCAGCGTTGTTGCGTCTGCGAGAAATCATTCAGCATGGGTTCTTCCTTGTGAGCAAGTTGCAAATTGAGGTAACAGCGCTCGCCACCTGAGCGATCCAAGTCGATCAACAATCACCACACCCCAAACCAATCAGCTTTGGGACCTGCGCCGATTGGTTGTTCCAGTGAGCTACTTCATTGAGAAGCCATTTCAGAACTGGACGATGGGCTCATCCGACGTCATTGGCCCCGTCATCATGTACACAGACTTCACAATCCCCGTTGATGAAGTGCGCGCCGAACTGGAGCGCGTACTGGCGGCTACCGATCTCTGGGACCGCAAAACGAAGGTGCTGCAAGTCACCGACTTGACCGCAGATCGAGTCGAATTGCGCGTGCTCGTCAGCGCTTCCGACAGCGGCCGTCTATGGAATTTGCGCTGCCTGGTGCGTGAAGAGTTGTTGTCTTGGCTGCAATCACGTGGCCGAGAATTTCTACCAGTCAGGCGTGTGGAAGATGTCAGTGGCAACGGGAGCCCAAAGGTCAACAGCCTCTTTGCTGGCGCTGAGGTTGATGGCTCAACCAAGAAGCCTCGCTAGACCAGTAAGAACTGAGTGGAAGGAATTCAGCCCGTGCGGTTGAACTCAAACCGGGCAGGCCAAATCCTTCCATCTGTGAAAGATTCTTAGCCATGGTCGCCGCGCATGGTGAGCAGACGGTGGCGTTCGTATTCAATCTCCGAGGCCGTTCGCACACCCATGCGTCGAAATATCGGTAACGGCGGGCACCAGCCATGAATCGCATGCTGAAGCAAAAAGCCCGCAACTAAGGCTGGCAACGCGAGGAATCGGCGATCAACGGTTACGCCCAACGTGATCCCAGCCAGCATGACTGTGGCGGCATTCGCTTCAAGCAATCGCTCGATATCCCATTCTCGATCGAGTTCGCCGAGACGCTGCGTAATAGACGCGGGGCCTTCGGATGCAGCTCGAATGATGTTCTTCTCCGTCTGCAGGCGAATCTGTTGATTCACATGCTCCGCAGTCTGGTTGGGGACTCGCCCCACCGTAGAAGGAATTCTCATCACTAGTCCTCCCTATGAAATGAAACGCACTACAGGCACAGAGCCGCAATCACCGTGCCCTCAGCTGGAAATTGCGACATGGGGCTGTGGATGAAACTCGCCGTCCTGCGGTTTCGGGCATTCCATTTGCGACGATCTACGGAGCAGATCGCCACAACGGGTGGACCTGCCAACACAACTCAAAACAGCTGGGGACTTTGCAAGGTCTTTGGGCTAAGGACGCTGACCATGATCCGCCATGGATCGTATATCTCGACGCCGATCGATCATGGATGGCTCTCTCGCGAACGCTCCGTGGCGTTGGTCCTGATCGTCGTCACTGCGATTGTCATCTATCTCTGTTATTGCGTAGTGGCACCCTTTCTTCCGGCCTTAGCCTGGGCTCTCGCGCTGGCCGTAGTCGCACACCCCGTGCACCGTGGCCTGGTGAGATGGATCCACTGGCGAACTCCAGCAGCGGTGCTATCGGTCGCGCTGGTGGGCTTGATCATCGTCGTCCCGGTCAGCTTCGTAACTCATCAGCTCATCCGGGAAGGTCGTCATGCGATCGCGGTGGTGCAACACGAACTCGAATCGGGCGCTTGGCGTGCTGGCCTTGAGGAGCATCCGCGACTGAAGCCCGCCGCGTCGTGGCTGGAAGCGCAACTGGGACTTCCCGCAACCAATCAACCACCAATCACGCAATCGGGGCCGTTTGATGCGCAGACGTCAGAACCGGCAAGCACGAGCGAAGTCACGCCGCAAGCTCCGGTCCAAGGCGCAGTAAACATGCTGGCCCAAGGCGTGAGTTCCGTGCTGACTAACTTCACGTGGTTGGCCATGCAGCTTTGTATCACTTTGCTGGCGCTGTTCTTTTTCTTCCGTGATCGCGAACAGGCACTGACAACTCTGCGATCGCTGATGCCACTTTCAGTGACGGAAACGGACGATGTTTTCAAACGCATCGCCGAGACTATTCACGCCACCATTTACGGGTCACTGGTGGTGGCTCTTGTCCAAGGCACGATGGGTGGCTTGATGTTCTGGTGGCTGGGATTGCCCTCACCGCTGTTCTGGGGAGCCGTCATGTCGCTGCTGGCAGTCGTACCTATGTTAGGGACTTTTGTCGTGTGGGCTCCGACCGCGGTGTTCCTCGCGTTACAGGGTCAATGGGCCAACGCTCTCACCTTGGCCGTGTGGGGCGGGATTGCCATTGCCTTGATCGACAACGCATTGAATCCGTTCCTGGTAGGTAAACGGATGCGATTCCATACGTTGCTGGTCTTCATTGCCCTGGTCGGCGGCCTGACTGCATTTGGCGCTTCCGGAATCATTCTCGGGCCACTGTTGCTGGCAATCGCCGACGCCCTGCTGGCGGTCTGGAGACAACGCACCGCCTACGGTGGCACGATCGAATCCGAGTCTGGCGGCCATACCGTCAGCGTCGACATCTGACCAAACGCAGGTCGTATTTCGGGGCTCCGCAAGCGGCTTCTCGCGAATCCATTGGGCTGGCTTTCGCGGCACAAGAAGTGCCTATGAGTGAGTCAGCAAACACAGCTTCGATCGGTATCCAAATGGATTCTTTTGCAGCGACGTGACCTCATGGCGAAACCACTCGCGCAACCTCCATATTCGACGGCATGCTCTTCCGAGAAACACCATACTCAGGCTTTCGGCTTGCGGCATTGGGTTCAAGAGCATGCCACTGCGCTCAATCGCGCAGCGGCACTCTGCATGGTGGCGGCGTTCGCAGCGATCGTCTGGATGTTGCCGATGCGGGCCATCGCGACGCTGGTCCAGGAGACCGCTCAGCGACTCGGCTTCTGGGGCTTCGCAGTCTACGTCGCGGCTTACATCGTGATGGGTGTGCTCTCAATACCTGTCTGGACGATGCCCTTTGTCGCCGGCGCGCTGTTCGGCCCCATCTGGGGAACGGTGTTGAGTTCCGCATCCTGCGTCATCGCAGCAGCTCTGTGCTTCTGGATCGCACGGTCACTGCAAACAACACAGCTGAGCAACTGGCTTCATTCATCGCCCCGCCTGCGTGTACTGGAGCGTGTCGTCGTAGAGAGTAACTGGAAGATTGTGGCCGCCGTGAGGCTGTCTCACTTCATGACCTTTGGCATGCAGAACTATGCCTTCGGTCTGACAGCGATCGGATTCTGGACGTACCTCGTCACCACCTGGCTGGTGACTCTGCCCGGTACCGCGCTGCAGGTTTACATCGGCCACCTGGGCTTCTCCAGCATGGAAGTCTGGCAAGGCGAGTCAGTGAACTGGACGGGCTGGGCACTGCGAATCAGCGGCCTGGTCATAATGGCGTGCGCGGTGGGGTACTTCGGCTATCGCATGCGTACGGCCCACCGGCAGGCGCTGACGGAACCACTCAATACGGCACTGGCCGCAGAAGGCCTCGAGTCTGCAGGCCAGTCCGCTCGCCCGTGGACCACCTTCATTCTGCTGACGGCTGCCGTCGTGCTCTCAGTCATAGCCGCTGCGGTCACGCTGCAGCGTGACGTGCTGCAGCGGTCGATCGAACGTGCGGGCGGCAGAGCAGATTCGACATACAGAAAGGATGTTCTATGAACATCGTCATGGTGACGAACACCTACACTCCCTTAGTCAACGGAGTCGTACGCAGCATCACCTTGCTGACGGAGGAACTGCGCCGGCATGGGCATCGCGTCCTGGTACTGGCACCCGAGGCCGATCAGCATCAAGAGTTCGACCCGGACGTTGTCCGACTGCCGGCAATTCAGAACTTCAACGGCAGCGATCTGTCCGTCAGCCTGCCGCTGTCATCAACGCAGTGGGATCGATTGGATGAATTCAAGCCGGACGTTGTGCATTCGCACCATCCGTTCCTGCTGGGCGCGACGGCTGTGCGGATCGCTTCGCGTTATCGCATTCCGCTGATCTACACCCATCACAAGATGTGGGAGCATTACACACACTACGTTCCCGGCGACTTCCACGCTCTGCGTCACTTTGTCGTGGAACTGACGGTTGGCTACTGCAATCTCGCAGATGCGGTGATCGCTCCAAGCGAAAGCACGGCCGGAGTACTGCGCAGTCGTGGCGTTGAGTCGCTGGTGGCACTCGCTCCGGGCGGAATCGATCCAGCCAGTTTCAACGGCGGTGATCGCGCGGCTGCGCGGCGCCAATGGAAGATTGCAGATCGGGCCTTCGTGGTGGGATGTGTTGGTCGCCTGGCGCCTGAGAAGAACGTCATCTTTCTCACGGAATGTCTGACCGCGTTCCTCCGCAGAAATCCAAACGCTCATTTGCTGATTGTGGGCGAAGGCGTCGAACGGGAAGGCATGGAGCAGCGGTTGGACCAGCGCGGCCTGCGTGCGCGAGCTCACTTCACAGGCGTCTTGAAGGATGGAGAACTGGCCAATGCTTATGCGGCCATGGATGTGCTGGCATTCGCATCACACACCAATACTCAGGGGCTGGCACTGCTGGAGGCCATGTCCGCTGGAGTTCCCGTCGTTGCGCTGGATGCACCGGGGATGCGTGAGATCGTCAACGACGGAGAGAACGGGTACCTGCTGCAAACGGAAAGCCGCAGCTTGTTCGTGAATGCTCTGGAAAGACTTTCGTCGGCGTCTTCCGAGGCCAAGGCCAGGTTCTCAACGAAAGCGCGTGCGACGGTCGATCGCTTCTCGGTGTCAGAATGGGCGGAGTTGACCCTCGCGGTTTATCGTCAGGCGGGCGATACGACAGGTCAGTCTAAGGAACTCGAATCCAGTGCCTGGGACAGAGCTCGCGAGCGCATCGGCGTAGAGCTCAGTCTGTGGAAGAATCGCGCTCGCGCAGCGGGAGCATTGCTCACAGATGGACGACATCCCTCACGAGTGCCCGGGTTGAGGCATGTCTTCAAATGGTGGAGACGCTTTCGACGCTGGTTCAGCCGCCGCGAATGGAGTGTCCGATTGCTGGACTTACCAGTGTCTGAAGGGACAACAGACGAACCCGGGTTGGTGATCATCCAGATTGATGGGCTGGCGCGGAACCAGTTGGAGCGTGCGATCCAGCGGGGACGCATGCCATTCTTACGCAAGCTGCTGCGACGGGAATCCTATCGCCTGGAAACCATGTACTCGGGCCAGCCGTCAACTACGCCGGCAGTGTTGGGCGAACTGTTCTACGGCGTTGAGCAAGCAGTTCCCTCGTTCGGATTTCGAGATCATCGCACGGGCAACGTCGTGCAGATGTTTATGCCCAGCATCGCTGCGCAAGTGCAAAGCGAACTGGCTAAGAAGGGAGAAGGCCTGCTGGAAGAGGGGTGCATGTATTGCGACATCTACTCCGGCGGTGCGCGTGATTCGAGCTTCTGTCCGGCGACCACAGGCTGGCGGAATTTCGAAGACGCGGGCATGTGGCAATGGTTCGCTCTCCTGTTGATGAACGTCGCCAGTCTCTTTCGCATCTTTGCTTTGACGATTCTGGAATTCTTCGTTGCCAGTTGGGACTGCGTTCGAGGAATCGGCCGCGGTTTTGAGGTGCTGCAGGAGTTGCTCTACATCCCACGACGGATGATCGTGAACATCATCATGCGTGAAATGGTTTCGATCGGAGCTGAAGTCGATGTCACGCGCGGGGTGCGCGTCCTGCATGCGAACTTACTGGGATATGACGAGAACGCACATCGCCGAGGTCCCGGTTCGCTCTTTGCGCATTACACATTGCGAGGCATCGATCGTGCGATTCGCCGCATCTGGAACGCGGCGCATGCTTCGCATCGTCGCAATTACCACATCTGGATCATGTCGGATCATGGGCAGGAACACGTCGTTCCTTATCTGAATGAGTACGGCAAGACGATCGATGCAGCCGTGCGCGAATTGTATGGGTCGCCACCTCCAGCTGACGCCAAGAAGCGCCGAGCGAATGAGCGGATGGGAGATCAGCTCCAGCGATCGGGGTGGATTCGCCGCCAGCGGTCGTTCATGGATTCGCTGTCGCTCATTGGATCCAGCGCCGATGAGCACGCACCGCTGACCATCGCCGTGGGTCCGCTAGGTCACGTCTATTGGCCGGATCAACTTGAGGGAGACGCTGTCGACTCTGTCGCTCGTCGCCTGGTGTCCGAGGCCAAGGTACCCATCGTGCTGGCCGCGATCGACGGGCAGGTGTGGGCGTGGAACAATCGAGGCCGCTTCGCCATGCCCGATGAAGCCGCTGAAGTTCTGGCTCCTGGTCATCCTTTCCTGCATGACGCTGCTCGAGACCTCGCGAAGTTATGTTCGCATCCTGACGCGGGTGATTTCATTATTTCCGGTTGGAGAAACGACCAGCTGCCGCTGTCGTTTGTGAGTGAGACTGGTGCGCACGGCGGGCCTGGGCCCTGCGAGAATACGGGCTTCGTGTTACTGCCTGCTGATGCACCCTTTCCTGATCGGCGGTCGGGCACATTCCGGCCAACGACATTGCGGCGAATGGCTCAAACCGTGCTAAGACGTGGGCCGCTCGGTTCGCCTGAACGGTGCCAGGACAGCGACACAAACTGTCTGCGGGTTGTCACATACAATGTCCACAGCTGCATTGGTCTGGATGGTCGACTCTCGCCCTCGCGCATCGCGCGAGTGCTCGCATCCGTCGCGCCAGACGTGATTGCTCTGCAGGAGCTGGATGTCCTCAGGCATCGCAGTGGCTTCGTCGATCAAGCCCAACAGATCGCGCACGCCTTAGAAATGGAATTGCACTTTCATCCGTCGTTTCAGGTGGCAGAGGGTGGCTACGGCAACGCCATCCTGAGCCGCCTGCCGATGAAGCTGGTTAGCGCCGGGCCGCTACCTCAAGGCCACGGCACACGCAAACGGGAACCGCGCGGAGTCCTCTGGGTAGAGATCGATGTCGGCGGCAGTCCTCTGCAGTTCATCACAACTCATCTGGGAACTTCCCCCATAGAACGTGTAGCGCAGGTGGATCATCTGCTGGGGCCAGACTGGCTGGGGGACTCGGGTTGCACAGGCCCGCTAGTGTTGTGCGGTGACTTCAACGCGATGCCCGGATCCTCGTCGCATCGCCGCCTTTGCCAGCGTCTGCATGACGCTCAGCTGCTGCTGAAGAACCATCGCCCGCGCCGCACCTGGTTCGGTCCCCTGCCCCTTACTCGCATCGACCATGTCTTTGTTGATGATCTCGTCGAGGTCAAAGCCGTTGACGTCCCACGATCTCAACTCGCCCGGATCGCGTCGGACCATCTGCCGCTGGTCGTCGAATTGGAAATCACTCCCAACCACGCGGCCGCCAAAGATGAGGCTTTCAGCCTTTCTAAAGCCAGTGCGCAAGCCTAAGCCGTATCGCGATACATTCGCGGGCGAGCCTTGTTTTGCCGATTGCTGGCGAATCGGAGGCTCGCATACATTCTCGACGTCCGAGGCATTGAGTCTCTGCTTTCACTTGCGTCCAAGTCCGTCTGATCTCCCGCATGCACTCTGCTTACGAATATCCGCGTCCGTCATTTCCGCCGCCGGTGAGTTATGGGGCGTTACGCTTGCCTTCGCGGTATCTACTGTCGCCGCTGGCTGGATTTACGAACCTGTCGTTCCGACGCGTTGTGCGGCAGATTGGCGGCGTGGGACTGGCGACGACCGATCTCATCAGCGCGGCGGCGCTGGTGCATCTCAATGAGAAAACGGAAAGGCTGATCGAGACTCACGCAGAAGATAGTCCGTTCGCCGTGCAGATCTTCGGCCACGACCATCAACAGATGATTGATGCCGCTCAGATGCTGACCGCACGCGGCGTCGACACCATCGACATCAACATGGGCTGCCCGGTGCAGCGAGTCGCGGGTCAGGGCGCTGGCGCGGGCATGATGTGCAACCGCGATGGCACACTCTCGCTAGTGCAGCGTGTTGTGGAGGCGGTTCGCATCCCGGTGACCGTCAAGATGCGGCTGGGGTGGGACGACAAGCAACTCACGGCGCCGCAGTTCGCGCGCGAGTTCGAGCAGATCGGCGTCGCGGCCATCGCGATTCATGGACGCACGCGGGCTCAAGGCTTCAGCGGAGTCGTAAACCTGGAAGGCATTCGTAAAGTCGTCGAAGCCGTCGAACGTGTACCTGTGATTGGCAACGGCGATGTGCGAACGATTGCCGATGCCTCTTGCATGTTGACGACGACCGGGTGCGCGGGAGTCTCGATAGGCCGAGGTGCATTGGCGAATCCGTGGATTTTCCGACAGCTCAGCCAGTGGGAAGAGACGGGCAGTTGGGATCCGCCGGGCGGCTTCGACGATCGCCTCGACTTGCTGACGCGGCAGTTTGGCTATCTGGAAGATCAATGGGGCGACCGTGCACTGACGCGGTTCCGCAAGATGGCTCACTGGTATCTGAAGTCCATGCGAGTGCCCGCCACGCTGCGACAGGCCGTGCAGATGGCTCCGACTCGCGAAGCGTTCTACCGAGCACTGCAGGATGTGGTTGAAGCCGGACCGACAACCGGACATCGCACGGGGATTTTGCCCGACATGCACATTCCGGTTCCGGCCGGTCCCGTCGATCACTGGTAGGGCGAAGGTCGCGAAACTCGTGACGCAGAGTACGAGTAGGGTGTAGCTTGTTCCGTCGGAACTTCGTTGAATCAGGAACGGAACGAACATGATGTCGCGAACAGCAAACTCGTGGTTGACGCATCTGCTGGTCTTCGGCCTGTGCGTTTTGATGCTGCAGCCCGCTGCCGCTCGCGAAATCAAACCGATTGCCGTTGGCGACGCAGTTCCGAAGCTCGACTTCAAAGACATCCGCTTTCTGCGTCGCACGCTGGATGATTTGCCCGAGAGCAAAGCTGTCGTGCTGGCCTTCGTGAAAATCGATTGCCCGATTTCAAAGCGCTACCTGCCCGTGCTGAAGCGGCTGGAAGCTGAGTATCGGCCGCGCGGAGTGCAGTTTGCGATCGTCAACGTGGGGGCCGAAGACTCGATCATGGACATGGCCGAGCAGGCGCTCGACTACGAGATCACCTTTCCCCTGTTGAAAGATTTCGACGCCGTGGCGGCTCGGTCGCTGGGGATCACTCGCGTCCCTGAAGTAGTCGTGCTGCAAAGCGCCGAGAAACAAGACTCTTCAAAACGATTGACGCTCGCCTATCGCGGCCGCATCGATAGCCAGTACCGCTTTGGAGGGACTCAGTCTTCGGGCGTACGTAACGAACTCAAAGACGCGCTGGATGCAGTTCTGTCCGGAAGAACTGTTGCCATCGCGGAAGCGCCCGCTGAAGGTTGCCTGGTCACAGTGGATGAGCCTGCGCCGGCCAGGAAGGAAGTGACTTACGCCGAGCATGTTGCTCCGTTGTTGGCTAAGCACTGTGCGACATGCCACAGACCGAACACTCCCGCGCCATTCTCGCTGCTGAACTATCAGGATGCCGCCAGCCATGCGGACATGATTGCCGAAGTTGTCCGCGAGCAACGCATGCCGCCGTGGTACGGAAGTCCGAAGCATGGTGAGTTCATCAATCGTCGCGGCATGTCGGCCGATGAGCGCGCGACCATTGCGCAGTGGGTGCGATCCGGGAAGCAACGCGGGACCGAAACAGAAGCACCGCCCATCGAGCCATCAGTCAAAGCCGACGGGAAATGGTTGATCGGGAAACCGGACCTGCTGCTTACCGAACTTGTTGCACACAACCTGCCGGCCGAGGGAGTTCTACCTTATGAGTACACAGTGTTTCCGCATGTGTTCTTGCAGGAGACGTGGCTCGAATCGATTCAGATCCTGCCGGACAATCCGGCGGTCGTGCATCACTGCAATTCGGGTTTCATGCGGTTAGGCGAAAAGGTTACCGAGCAGAATTTCATCACCGGCTACGTTCCCGGTGGACAGCCGATGGAGTTGCCCGAAGGCGTCGCAGTGCGCATCCCCGCCGGATCGGTGATTGGTGTGCAGATTCACTTCGTGACTACCGGCAAGCCTGAAAAGTGCCGCATGTCGATCGCTTTTCGATTCGCGCGGTCTGTTGTGAAGCAGCAATTGCGGTTCGAACTCATGGACGACCACCGCTTTCAAATTCCCGCTGGGGCTACCATGCATCCGGTGGTGACGTCACGCACCTTGAAGTACGACGCGATCGGCGTGGGACTGTTCAGCCACATGCATCTGCGGGGTCGTGATATGACCTTTGTTGCCCATCGTCCCGAGCAACCGCCTGAGAAACTACTGGTCATTCCCAACTTCAACTTCGGTTGGCAACATGGCTATCAATGGGAGTCGTCTAAAGTGCGATTCCCCAAAGGCACACGCATTGAATGCATCGCTCACTATGACAACTCAGAGTTCAACCCGTTCAATCCCGACCCCAAAGTCGTCGTGCGAGAAGGACCTCAATCCTTCCACGAGATGATCAACGGCTTCATGTTCTACATCGACGCCAATGAAGATCTGCAACTCGCTATCGACCCCAAAACCGGCACGGCGAAACCGCGTTCGTGAAGTGGTCAGCGTCTTTCGATCATGCCGCGAACGTAGACGTCGTGTTCGATGATCTGAATCTCCGGGTTGCTCAAACGCTGCGCGAGCGACATCAAGGCTACGCCGTGTCCTCCGACTGGAGAAATGGCGTCCCGCCCACCGGCGATCTTGGATGCGATGAAGACGTGCGCTTCGTCGATCAGCTGAGCATCGCAAAAAGACCCCAGCACCTCAGATCCGCCCTCGACGAGCAAGTTCGTCAGCGAGCGTCGTCCCAGTTCTGCGAGCAACTCGGCGACATCAGGCTGGTTCGGAGTGGCGTTGGATGAGCGGTCTCCACTGCCAAGAACGAGTACTTCGGCGCCGGCAGCACGCAGGTTGGCGATGTTGGCTTCGGATGCGTTCTGCGAGACAGCGACCAGCAGCGGGATCTCTCGCGCCGTGCGCACGAGTTGAGAATTCAACGCTAACTCACCGCGTGAATCCAGCACGATTCGGAGCGGCGTGCGAGGTCCGGGAGGCCGAGCCGTCAGCAACGGATCATCGGCTGCGGCAGTCCCGGAACCGACCAGGATGGCATCCATGCGGCCGCGCAACTGATGCACAATCGCACGCGATGCCTCGGATGAAATCCACTTTGAATCACGCTCACGAGTCGCCAGTTTGCCATCCAGTGTCATCGCCCACTTGGCATGCACATACGGCCGACGCTTTGTCATCAGCGTAACAAACGGCGCGTTGAGTCGTGCCACTTCATCCGCAAGCAAACCGACCGACACTTCAATGCCCGCCTCAAGTAGTTCACGCAGCCCGCCGCCACTCACTCGCGGAAACGGATCCTGCAAAGCCACGACCACTCGACGCACACCCGATCGAATCAGCAGTTGAGAACACGGCGGCGTCTTACCGTGATGGCAACACGGTTCGAGCGTCACATACAGCGTGGCCGTTTCCAACAACTGCTGCCGTTCCGCTTCGTCAGGATACTTAGCCGAGAAGTCCGCAAGCGCATTGACCTCGGCATGCGGCCCTCCAAATCGCTGATGAAATCCTTCACCGAGCAGCCGCAATTGATCATCGACTAGCGCAGAACCCACCATCGGATTGGGCTCAACGTACCCCTGCCCGCGCCATGCGAGTTCAATCGCGTGACGCATGACCGCTTCGGGAGATTCAAACGAAGTCGGCATGAGTTACAGCGTCCCCGCGGAGTCGGTTTGGTCCCAGGGAATGGGGAAGGTTGTTGGACGCGCTTGATGGCGATGGCGGACGTCACGCGGGCGGGTGCGGAAGTATTCGACGAAGCGGACGAGTTGCTTCACGGCTTCGTTGTAGGCGCGTTCGCCTTTTTCTTTGGTGGCTTTCTCGGCGTCTCCGAGGACTCCAGTTTCGGAGTAGCTGCTGGTCCACGAAATTAATGCACCTGGTCCGGCACCGAAGAGGTCCACCCAATTGAACGGGTTGTCTTCGTCGTTCATCTTGATGGTGCCGCTCTTGATCTTGTCTTTGCGGACGTTGTCCTCGTCGAGATACAGATAGAGCGATGTCTCCAGTTCGCAGGCATGCGAACAGCCGCCGGGAAATTTGCTTTCACGCCAGCTCGGCAGAAAGTCTTTGTCGACCGTGAGCAGATTCCACCAGGCGGTGACAACACACTCGGCGTCGGTTTCCAGATTGGTGCGACGGGCGGCGAGGTCCAGGTTCGGCATGTTCGAACCGTGACCGTTGAGCAAAATAATCTTCTTGAAGCCGTGATAAGCGAGCGACTTCGTGACATCCAGAACCTGCTTGATGAAGGTCTCGTAGTGCGTGTTGATGGTGCCCGGAAAGTCCATTACGTGCCCGGTGTAGCCATAGGCGATGTGCGGCAGCACGAGGATCTTGTCCGGTATCGCCAGACCGGCGCCTCGAGCAATACCACCGGGACAGACAAGATCCACATCCAGCGGCAGGTGGGGGCCGTGCTGCTCGACAGCGCCGCACGGAATGATGCACACCTTATTGAGTTCGATTGCCTCGTTGATCTCGGGCCAGGTGAGTTTCTCGTAGCGGTACTCGGTCGCGGCTCGGCTAGTCATGAGGAGTTCTCTAGGCGGTGATTGAGGAAGGAGAGTTCATCAACTGAGGGCTTCGCGGACGACTCGGCCGGACACGTCGGTCAGGCGGAAGTCACGGCCAGCGTAGCGGTAGGTGAGGCGTTCATGATCGAGCCCCAGCAGGTGCAGTACCGTGGCGTGCAGATCGTGAACGTGGACGCGGCCTTGAACGGCTCGGAAACCGAACTCGTCCGTCGCACCGTAAGCGGTGCCGCCACGAATGCCCGCTCCGGCCAGCCACATGCAATAGCCGTAATGATTGTGATCTCGGCCATTAGAACCCTCCGTCGTGGGGGTCCGACCGAACTCGCCACCCCACATCACCAGCGTGTCTTCCAACATGCCGCGGCGCTTGAGGTCTCTCAGCAAAGCTGCCATTGGCTGATCGATGTCGGCCGCCAGCTTGACGGTGGCATCGTTGTGATTGGAGTGCGTGTCCCACGGCTGACCGTTGCCGTAGTAGACCTGAATGAAACGCACGCCACGTTCTGCCAGGCGGCGAGCCATCAGGCAGCCGTTCGCAAAGTGAGATGTCCCGTACTCGGCACGGATGTCGGCGGGCTCACGGTTGATGTCGAATGCGTCCGTCGCAGCGAACTGCATGCGGAACGCGGTCTCCATCGCCTTGATGCGAGCTTCCAGAGCCGGATCGTTGTCGCGAGCGGCCGCGTGTTCGCGATCAAAGTCGCGCAGCAGATCAAGCTGCCGTCGTTGAGTCGCCGCATCGCGCGAGGCATGCCGCAGGAAGGGAATCATCTTCTGCGGATTCAGTTCAGAGTGATTGATGTACGAACCCTGAAACTCACCCGGCAGAAACGAGCTGCTCCACAGTTCCGCAAAACGCACGGGACGACCGGGACACAAGACGATGTAGCCCGGCAGGTTCTCGTTCTCGCTGCCGAGTCCGTAGAGCATCCATGAGCCCATGCTTGGGCGTGTCGGCGTGATCGTGCCGTTGTTCATGAGGAACAAGGCCGGGCCGTGATTTGGGTTGTCCGTGTAGCAACCCTTCAACACGCAGATGTCGTCCATGAACTCGCCGAACTTCGGCAGCAACCTGCTGACCGACAGTCCGCTTTCGCCGCTCTGACGAAAGCCAAAGGGTACCGGCAACAGACCGCTCGTCGCGTTTTCCGTGCGGAGTTGGACTTCCGCCGGACGCTGGCCCACGTATTTGTTGATCGCCGGCTTCTCGTCGAAGAAGTCTCCTTGAAACGGACCGCCATTCATAAAAAGATGAATGACGCGTTTGGCTCGAGGTGCGAAATGAGTCTGCTGACGCGACGCGACCTCAGTCCCGAATGCCGACGCCAGTCCCAAGGATGCGAAGCCGCTGCCCACCGTTTGCAGAGCGACTCGCCGGGTAACAAGGTCGGCAGATACAGGATCGTGGGAAGCAGACCAGCTCATGAAGTCACCTGAATGAGTTGCGGGCTCGCGGAGGCGTGAGCGCGACGGATACAGGTTGAAGAGCGGAGCGACAAAAGAAAAGTCCCCGGACAACTCCTGTCATCCGGGGACCAATGCTGCGCCGCTTGAGATTGATAATGCCGGCCATGATACCAAAGCGGCGCGCTCACAAATCGGGCGGGAAACTAAGAGGCGCGCGAGGCGCTGTCAAATCGGTTGAGGGCTCTGCGACACGTCTCCGCCACAGACGCTGAACGACTGCTTCGCGAGTCTCCAATGCCAGGCTGAACAGAGCCGGAACAAAGATCAATGTGAAGACAGTTGAAGCCACCAGACCACCCAGCGTGACGCTACCCAAACCGCGATAAAGCTCACTGCCAGCACCGGGTGCAAGGACCAGTGGCAGCAACCCAAACAGACCAATCAGCGCCGTCATGAAGATCGGGCGGATGCGCGTGCGGACACTTTCAACAATCGCGGAACGGTGATCCATGCCGTCTTCGCGAATGTGAACCAGCGCCTGCTCAACGATCAGAATCGGGTTATTCACGACGGTACCAACCAGGATAATGAAACCGACCATCGTCAACATGTCCAGCGGTTGATAAAGCCCTTGCGGAGCCAGCATCAGGTTCAGCAAGGCCAGACCGGCAAAGCCACCCACGGCACCGAGCGGAACGCTCATCATGACGATGAAGGGATAAATCCAGGACTCGAACAGGGCGGCGATCACGAGGTATGTAATGACGACTGCCAACAGGAGATTCCAGCGGATGGCCAACCAGGTCGTGCGCAGCTTGTCCGCTGTTCCTGAAAGGTTGATCTGGTAGTCGGTTCCGATAGTCCCTTCGTTGATCAGCGGCTGGATGATTTCGGCTTGAATGTTCGCCATCGCAAGTTCAATGGGCGTCTCAGCCGGTGGTGTCACTCGAATCGTGATCGCGCGCTGGCGCTCACGCCGATTGATCTGTTCAGGACCACTCCTTAAGGGGAGGTCAGCCACAGCGCCCAGCGAGACAACCTGGCCGGTACGGGTTGCGATCGGCAGGCTCTCCAGATCCTGAGTCCGCAGCGCGAACTGTTCCTGACCCATAATCGACAGATCGATCTTGTCACCACCGATGTAGAAATCTGTCGCGTAGGCACCATCCACCAGCGCATCCACGGCGTACCCGATTTCATCGGCCCCCAAGCCCAGGTCAGCCGCCTGTTCCCAGCGAGGGAGGGCGTGCACTTCGGGAGAGGACAGATC
>CAYLTY010000087.1:0-32208 GCA_964386705.1 uncultured Planctomycetaceae bacterium | reverse complement strand
GTTGAGTGACCTGGGCTTGCTCATGTCGCCACCGCCTGCTGGTCTTCAGCGTTTTCAATGAGAGCTTCGAGTGATTCGTCATCCTCGTCGTCACCTTCCAGCGCCGAGAGCACGGGCAGCGGGTCGACGTACTGCCACGCTGGCGCCGTCGACAGCACACTCGCCAGCAGATAACCGCCGCGAATCATCCACACGATGTAACCGACCGACAGGCCGGCACTCGTCGCGACGGCTGTGCCGATCACCATGCGTTTGGCGGGAGCGTCCAGCGCCGCATTCTGCTCGGCTTCTCGCAGGCCCTGTAGGAAGCGCGTGTCGACGACGTAGCTCAGGTCTTCACCATCGAAACGCAGGCTGGCCCGGGCCGAGTCCAGCGAGTCGCGGAACGACCCGTTGGGGGCAGCCTGTGAGATGGATGCCGTAATTGTTGAAGTACTCGATCGCGCCGCAGATTCTTCGGATTCAAGAGTCTGAGCAATGACGGCAACAGCCGCATTCGTTTCGGCGGCCGTTGCGGCGACGGGTTCTTCCGCCGCCGCTGCTTCCGGCGCAGCGTTCGTGGATTCACCAGTGACTGTAGGCGGAGCCACGATCGCGACAGAATCTGCAGTGCTGCTGTTGGTCGTCTCCGCAGTCGTATCGGTGCTCGCGGCTGATCCGCTCGTGGACTCAGGAACTTCGGACGTGGATTGAGGAGCCAAACGAGGCTGCAGTGAAGTGCTGAGCGGCAGCACGACAACGGGCACGGGGGGAGTGACATTGACGACCAGCGTGATCGTTTGAGTCAGCCCTTGCTGATCGGCAACCTGGATCGTCAGTTGGAACTGCGGCTGAGTGGCGGAGTCCAGAGTGCTTGCATCGGCAACGGTCAGGCGTCCGGATTGAGTGTCCAGAGCGAAGACTCCGTTGGGGTCACCTGCGGTGAGCGACCACGTCAGCACATCTCCCAGATCTGGGTCCGTCGCTACTAACGTTGTGACCGTGGCACCATTGGCAACGTCATCGAAGACAAACACGTCGCCGTTCGTGTTGCCATGCGGACTGATGACGGTCGGAGCTTCGTTGACGTCAGTCAGGTGGACAATGACGGATGCGGTGTCGCCCAAGCCTCCGGTGTCCTGGGCTCGTACCACGAGCGTGAACTGCGACTGCGCTTCAAAGCTCAGAGCCGCGGAGTTCGCCACCCTGATCGCACCCGTCGTTGAGTTGATCGCGAACGCGCCAAACGTGTTGCCATTGACGATCGACCAGCTCAGCGTATTGCCGTCGGGATCAGTGCCCGAGGGAGCGCCCAGGATCGTGTTGTTCGCGGTGTTCTCGGTCAGCGTAGTCGTGAACCCGGTGGCCGAGGGGGCTTCGTTCTGGTTGGTCAGAGAAACCGTGGCAGCGACGGTGGTTGTCAGGCCTTGAGTATCACTCACAGTTACTGCGAGGTTGAACTGCGATGTGCTTTCAAAGTCCAGCAGCGAAGAATCGAGCACACGAATCACGCCCGTCGCGGTGTTAATCACGAAGGCGTTTGACGTGTTGCCGCCGGTGATCGCGTAGCTCAGCGTATCGCCGTCTGGATCTGCGCCAGTCACTTTGCCGACGAAAGTTCCGTTGGCGAGATTCTCCTGTACGGCGGTTGTTAAGCCCGTGGCTATTGGGGTTTCATTCTGGTCCGCGAGAGCGACGCTAACGGTTGCCGTATCCAAGCCACCGTTTCCATCACTTGCCCTGACCGTCAGGCTAAAAGACGGATGTGTTTCAAAGTTCACGGCGGCGGCATTGGCGACTCGGATCACACCCGTTGCACTATCGATCACGAATGCGCCACCGAGGTTTCCACCGACAATCGTGAAGCTCAAGAGGTCGCTGTCCGGGTCTGAGAACGTGACTGCTCCGATGCTCGTCCCGATGGTCGAGTTCTCCGCCAATGTGGTCGAGAAACCGTTGACCGCCGGTGCCTCATTCACGTCAGACACGTTTACAGCGACCGTGGTGGTCACGAAGGCATTGTCCGGGTCGCGGACTTGGACCGTGAGGTTGAATGCTGACTGAGTTTCAAAGTCCAGAGCCGCTGAACTCGCAACCGTGATTCGGCCGGTTGAGGCGTTGATGGCAAACGCGCCTCCGGTATTTCCGCCGGTGATTGAGTACTGCAGCGAGTCACCATCGGGGTCAGTGCCGGTCACGAATCCGACCGTTGTTCCAGCGGATGAATTCTCGGCCAGCGTGGTGCTGAAGCCGTTGGCCGTCGGCGTCTCATTCACATCGGTGAGGTTGACGGTCACCGTGGCCGTGTCAGACGCGTTGCCGGGATCCTGGGCTTTGATGGTGAGATTGAACTTGGACTGTGATTCAAAGTTCAGAGCTGCGGCATTCGCGACAGTGATCTCCCCTGTGGCGCTGTTGATAGCGAACGCACCGTTCGAGTTGCCGCCAACAATTGAGAAGGTCAACGCGTCGCCATCCTGATCTGAGGACGTCACTGTCCCGACGGATGTGCCGTTCGTGGTGTTCTCAGCCAAAGTCCGATTGAAGCCGGTGACATTCGGCGCCTCATTGAGATCGGTCAGATTGACGATCACCGTCGTGGTCGTGAATGCGTTGCTGAGATCGTGAACTCTGACTGCGAGGTTGAAGGATGGTTGCGCTTCAAAGTCCAGAGCTGATGGATCGTTGACCGTGATCCGGCCGGTCAGCAAGTTGATTGAGAATGCTCCGCCGGTGTTGCCACCAATGATCGAATACTGCAGCAGGTCGCCATCCTGATCCGCGCCAGTCACGATTCCGACCTGCGTTCCCGCCGCCGAGTTCTCGGGTAGCGTGGCACTGAAGCCGCTGGCTGTCGGCGTGTCATTCACGTCCGAGAGATTGACTGTCGCGGTGGCAGTATCGAACGCGCCGTCCGGGTCCTGAGCTTTGATCGTCAGGCCGAATGCCGACTGCGCTTCAAAGTTCAACGCCGCCGAGTTCGCCACGGTGATTGCTCCCGTGGAACTGTTAATGGCGAACGCACCGTTGGTATTGCCGCCCACGATAGAGAACGTCAACGCGTCCCCGTCCGGGTCGGATGAGGTGACCGTTCCCACGGACGTCCCGACAGTCGAGTTTTCTGCCAGATTTCGACTGAAGCCAGAGACGGTCGGCGTTTCATTGAGGTCTGAAAGATTCACGGTGACGGTGGTTGTAGCCGACGCGTTGCTGGGGTCTTGAGCCTTTACCGTCAGGTTGAACACAGACTGTGATTCGAAGTTGAGCGCCGAGGACTTGGCTACGGTGATCGCTCCCGTGGTGCTGTTGATCGCGAACGCTCCACCGGTGTTGCCGCCCGTAATTGAGAACGTCAACGCATTGCCGTCTGGGTCTGAGGCTGTAACTGATCCGACGGTGGTTCCGTTGGCGGAGTTCTCAGTCAGCGTAGTAGTGAAGCCGGATGCGCTCGGCGTCTCGTTCACGTCGGTGAGGTTGATCGTAACCGCGGCCGTTGCGACGGCGTTACTTGGATCGCGTGCCTCGACAGACAGGTTGAACACGGACTGTGCTTCGAAGTCGAGGGCCGCTGAGTTGGCGACCGTGATCACGCCGGTCGCGCTGTTGATCGCGAAGGCTCCGTTCGTGTTGCCGCCCGCAATCGAAAAAGTGAACAAATCGCCGTCAATGTCTGCGGCTGTAACCGTCCCGACGGTCGTGCCGTTGGATGAATTCTCAGGCAGCGTGAAGCTGACGTTGTTTGCAGTGGGAGTGTCGTTCTGCGCGGCGATCGTGATCACTAAGGTTTGATCGGCAGAGGTGTTGCTTCCGCCGTTTGCTGTGCCTCCGTTGTCCGTCGCCGAGATCGTGACCGTCGATGTGCCAAAGGCATTGGCCTGCGTTTGGAAGGTGAGCTTGCCGGTGCTGTCGATGCTCGGACCAACGGCGAACAGAGACGCGTTGGTGAAGTTCACGTTGAATGCGGCAATCTGCGAAGTCTCATCGCTGCCGCCACCTGCTGACGCCGTCGCCTGATTCGAGATCGAAACGCTGCCACTGTCCTCATTGACCATGACGTTGCCCGCCAACGCCAGCAGCGGGGCGTCGTTCACTGCGGTCAGTGTGATGGTTCCACTACCAATGCTCGATGAACTCACGCCATCCTGGACGGAGTAGTTGAACGTGATCGCCGCAACGCTGTTGAGGGTCGGTGTAAATGTAAACGTGGTGCCCGGACCGCCTGAGCCACCCGACAAACTGACGCTGCCGTTGGTCACATTGTTGATCGTAATCGTCAGATCGGACGACGGATTATCGATGTCGTTGGCGCCGATGAGAGCCAGCAAGGCTGAATGGGAGTAGCTGAGCGGTGTGTCTTCCAACGTGGAGGCTGACGCGGTGCCGGACACGGTTGGATCGCTGTTGATGCCCACGACGTTGACCGTCGTCGTCGCAATATCGCTGACACCGCCATCGCCATCGGTCAGCTTGACGGAGATCGTCCGGGTCAACTGGCTGGGCGCGATCGAAACATTGCTGAACGAGACATTCCGCAGCAGCGCTTGCGCCAAAGCCGGAGTCGCGTTGGCATTGAAGGTGATCTGCAGCGGAGTTGTCCCTGTGCCGCCGCTGAAGGTACCGATCTGGCTGAGCACCGAGTAAATCGCATTGCCCGACAGATTGATTCCCAGCAGGCCGTCGTCGCGAATCGTCAGTCGATCATCGACCGTCGCATTACCGCTGATCTGGACGGTCAGAGTTCCGGTATCGAGGTTGGCAGAATCCAGATCAGAGACCGTCGCCGAGGCTTTGATTGCGATGGGCGCATTGCCTTCGGTGTAAGTCACCGAACCGCTCGGCAAAGTGACGATGGGCGGCAAGCTGTTGGGGATCAGAGCCAGTGCATCGATCGCTTCACTGGCCTGATTCAACCCGACATCGCTGCCATCAAAGAGCAGGGTGGTCGTCGCCGTCGCGGTACCAGACGTCAACGTGGTCGTCGTCGCATTGAGCGCGAAGACATCGAAGTTATCAACTGTCAGGCCGTTAGTGCCGACAGTATCGCTCGCCGAAACTGTCACCAGCAGCGTGCCCTCGGCGAAGTATTGTCCGGCCAGCGACTGAGGTGCCACCAACAAGTGCAGACCTTGAATGCTGGCACTGATACCAATGTCGTCGCCTTCAATCAGGACCTGAGTTGTGCCGGTGGTTGTTCCACTTCCGACCCCCGTCGCCTGGAACACCAGCACGTCGTTGCTCTGAGTTGCTCCGTCGCGAGTCAGCAGGAACGAGCCTGCCTGCACTGTGGTATCACCAACGACGGTATCTTTCTCGACCAGCGAGATCGAACGCGTCTCGGTTCCTCCGTGCTGTGCACTCAGATTGTCCAGCAGGATGTAGTAGTCGCCGCCGAGCAAGCTTCCCAGCAGAGTCGGCCGGAAGACGATAACATCGTCTTTGTTCGCGATGATGGTATTAAGCAGGCCCCCGAATGACTGCGTGGAGTCCGTCGAGAACAGCACATCGCCGGGCTGCAGGTTGAAGGTGTTGGCGCCGCTCCCGACGGTGATACTGCGTGAGACGTAATACACCGCGTCGATATTGAGGCCTGAGCCAAAGTTGTTGTACGAGGAGAACGTGCCGCTGGTATTGCTTCCGCTGCCGAAGCTGGGATCGCCGAAGACCAGCACCTCGCCGGACTGCCACGAACCGAGTCCCGGTGCTCCGCTGCCGGATACATCACCGGCGGTTGAGAGCAGGAATTGCGCAGCCGTGACGGTTGGTGTCACCCAGGTGCCGAGCGTTCCGCTGTTCGCCGAGATCGCGGTTGTACCGCCGGGCGTTGATGTGTTGATGAAAGCTCGGTTCTCACCCGAGTTCGTGGTCGAGAACGTACCCGCGTAAGAGTTATCGATCGCCCGGACCTGCAACGCTGTTGGCGTTCCAGAGAATCCCGTCGCAGGGACAAAACGCAGCCGCGACGAGGTTCCAATCGTTAATGCTGTCGAGTCATCACCGACCGTGCCCACATTGAACCAGTTGGTTCCGTTCGACGAATACTGCCATGCGCCGCTGCTGGGCGAAGCCGAGTTACCAATCACGGCAATGCCACTGACGCTGGCACCTGCGTCAGCATCGGTGAACGTACTTCCGAAGAGATTCGAGACCGTATCGCCAGGTGGATTGATCGTTCCTTCGGCGATGTTGTTGAGCGTGCCATTGCCAATTGAGGGAGCATCATTGCGCCCGTTGATCGTAATCGTCACCGTGGCTGTTGAAGTTCCGCCGTCGCCATCACTGATCGTGTAACTGAAGGTATCTGTCGCCTGACTGCCCGCAGCCAGCGAATCAAACTTTCCGTTCGCGTTGTACTTGAAGGTGCCGTCGCCATTGTTGGTGACGCTTCCCACTGTGCCGGTGGTGTCGAGTACCGTGACGGTCGGGGTATCGTTGCTATTCGGATCAGAATCATTCGCCGTGGCGCTGCCAGTAACAAGAACGGTGTCCTCGTCAGTTGTGAAGCCGATCCCGGAATCGTTGGCGGCGCTCGGTGCGAGATTGTTGATCGTCAGCGTTGCGAGGCCAGTGGTCACTCCGCCCCGGCCGTCGTCAACCTGCACACCAACTGAGGAGACCACGTTGTTGGTGATGCCGAACGCGCCCAGTTGGCTCCAGGAAACAGTCGGCGAAACGCCAACGACGTCACCAAATACGCCGTCCAGATTCAGGTCCCAGGCGTACGTTAAAGTGTCGCCGTCGCTGTCAGCCGAACCAGACGCATCCAGGCTCAACGAGCTGCCTTCATTGATCGTATAGCTTCCGCCAGCATTCGCTTGGGGCAGAGTATTCGTCGTCGTCAGAAGTGAGAGGCTTGCTGACCCGAATGTGGAAGTGTCGGTATGAGCTGTGTCGGTCGCGGTGTTCCAGGCGAGCCGCCCGTCACGGGCTAGGCCGGAGTCGTCATCGTCGGCGACTTGAACATCCAGGCCGAACAGAGTGCTGGTTGTCGGTGTCACTCCCAACAACGACCACGGCACTGCGATCTCTGTGATATAGCCACCTGCCTGCGTCGCGGTCTGAAATTGAATCCCGGTTGTGCTGGTGACTGAATTGGCTCCGGTGTGCAGCGTCGTGTCCGCGACCACTCCATCAAGCACGCGGAAGCCGAGGTGATAATCATTCACTCCATCATACGCGGAGAAATGCGAGTAATCGGGATCCAGGTAGAGTTCGACGATGTCGTCATTGAAGGCCGCTGTTCCGGAGTTGCCGCTGTTGCCGATCAGGGCGTCGTCTGTGACGTTCACCAGAATGTAGAGGTTGGTGTTGTCCCATTGGGCCTGCCATGTGGCAGACAGGTCAGCCGAGTTACTGATGGTGCCCGTGTTGACCAGTGAGATGTTGCGCGTCGGAACATCAGCCCAATTGGTATCAGCGACTCCATCAATCGCGGGATTTGTCGCGGTTTGCTGGATACTGGTAGTCGTATTGAGGCCGTACTGCCGCACAAAAACGCCGGAACTGTCGCCACTGCCCTCACCTGACCAAACAACAACGAAGTTGCCAGCAGACTGCACTGCGACGGAAGCCATTTCCTGGTTGTTGGATGTAGTAGCATTGATACGCAAGTCACCAGTCAGGCCGGTGCCGTTGGACGAGAACCGCCGCGCGTAGACTCCGCTGGTGTCGCCGACTCCCTTGCCCTCCCAAGTGACCACGAAGTCCCCATTCGGAGACACCGAGATCGACGGGCTGCCCTGATCACCGGTGTCGTCGGCGTTTACGAGAGTAGCTGCACCAAGGCTAGTCCCATTTGCGCCATATCGGCGCATATAGACGCCTTTGTCGGACGCGGCTCGCTGCCAGGCGACGACAAAGCTGCCGTCACCTGCCATTCCGACGACAGCATCACTTGCGTTCGAGGACGATTCGATCAGGAACTCAGCTCCTGCTGCGCTGCCCGAAGTTCCATAACGCTGTCCGTGAACGCCGCTGTTGTCACTCCAAACCACAACGAAGTTGCCGCTGGCACTCATGGCGATGCCGGGGCCTGTTTGCGTGCCACTGGTGGTCGTATTCACTCGGAATTCATTGCCGAGCGAGTTGCCCGAACTGTCATATCGCCGAGCGAAAATTCCGGCTCCGTCGCCGGTGCCTTGTCCGTCCCAAGCGACGACGAAGGCACCATCAGCAGACATCGCCACGACCGGGTTGTTCTGACTGCCCGCCGATGTGGTATTCACCAGGAATTCGTTGCCGACCATCGCTCCGGTACTATCGAAGCGGCGGGCATACACGCCGCGAGTCAGCGAGTCCTGAGTATCCGAGACCCAGACCACGACACCATTGCCGTAGTCATCCATCGCGACATTGGCCCAGTGTTGAGTTCCCAGCGTGGTCTGATTGACAGCCAACTCGCCAGTGATCGCGGTGCCGTCCGCCTGAAAGCGGCGCATCAGAACTTCGGTGCTGAGGCCGACAGTGCTGGTCCACACGACGGCGTACTGGCCATCAGGCGCGATCGCGACTGCGTTCGGCGCGCCGCGATCTTCGTTCGAGGTTGTCTGAGTACTCGTTGTGGTTGAATTGACGCGAGTCTCAGTTCGCGGAGTCAGCGCGACGGCGTCGGTTCGGGAGACTGCCGTGCTGAACTCAGACGTGCCGTCTGCCGAGCTGGTTGCGGTCGTGGTGACGTAAGCGCCAGTCGACAGCAGACTGGTCGTTGAGAAACTGTAGTTCGCTGTACCCGATGCATCGGTCGTGATGCTGGTGGAACCTAAATAGGACTCACCTTCGCCAGTTCCCGAAGCATCTGGAGTGGATGTGGAATAGAAGTCGAGCGTGATGGAGCTATTCGCGGCGCCTTCGAAACGTCCGCGCACGACCGTCTGTGTCGAGCCATCGGTGACGCTCAGAATCTCAGGCGTATTCTGACGAAGATTCGGGCCAGTGTCGGCGTCCAGAGCATCAACCGCGTCGATGCCATCATCACCGAGATCAATCCCCAACCCGGCGTTCGTCGAGATGGCATTGCCGCGAATCGAGTTGCCCGTCGACGTCGAGGATGTGACGACCACTCCCGCGCCACTGTTGTTGCGGATCACGTTTCCGCTGCTGGAAGCTCCCGCACCGACGCTGTTGCTCGTGGCGCCGTTGGCGATATTGATTCCGTCGCCGCTATTTCCCAAAGCCGCCGAGCTGGCATTTGTTCCGATGTAGTTGCTGAGGACCTGATTGGAACTGGTTCCGGAGCCAGTCAGCAGAATGCCGTTGCCTACATTGCCCGCGATGACGTTCGCTACGGCTGAGGTCACGCCACCGATCAGGTTGTTCGCGGCACCTGCTTCGAGACGAATACCGTCCTGCTGGTTTGCGACCGCATAGACGCTGTTCGACGACGCGCCAATCTTGTTGCCGGCAATCGTGTTATTGGATGCTCCCGAGCCGGTCAGGCGAATGCCCGACCCCGCGTTGCCAGCGATGACGTTGCCATTCGAGCTGCTGCCAATCGTGTTGCCACTGCCCGTGACCAGGATGCCGTCGCTACCGTTCGCGAAACTAGTCACCCCGTTGGCATGCACGCCGATCCTGTTATCCAGAATCTGCGCGAGCGAACTGTTCAACACCAGGCCTGAGCCCGAGAACCCTCCAATCGCCAAACCGCGAACTGTGGAACCGGTCGCCTGAATGACGAGTCCGTTCACACCGGATCCGGCCAGCGAACCATCCAGTTCCACCAGTGGAATGCCTGCGTAGCCCGTCTGAGTTGTGGCATCCAGAACGACGGTGTCAGTGATCGTGGGCAGTGCGGACAACAACTGGATCGTATGCACGCTCGAGCCGGCCAGGTGGAACTCGATGGTGTCGGTTCCCGCGTGTGCGTTGGCGTCGAGAATCGCCTGCCGCAATGAGCCAGCTCCGGAGTCGGCACTGCTGGTGACGGCGTAGGTATCCAGCAAGCCATACCAGTTTGCCTGCAGGTCGGTGGTAAAGACTCCTTCCGACTCAACATGGCCGACAGCGACCTCCAGATTCCAGTCGGCTCCCAGTTGCGACGTGCCTGTGTTGTTCGCACTGGCCGCAACGTCGGCTCCGGTCAGGCTGGAGATTGCATCAATCAGCGTCAGGCCATCGCTGGTGGCACCCAGTTCGCATCCGTAAAGCAGCAGATCGCCGTGGGCGCTGAAAGACTGGCCCCAGCGAGCGATGTCTCCGGCATAGCCGGCCAGTGAGTCCGCACTCAGCCAGGTTGAGCCCAGCTTCAACGAGCCGCCGCTCCCGTGCGTGACCAGATGCACGGCGTCGAGATTCTGATACTGCGCCAGCGTTTCTCCGATCTGTGCGATGCCATCACGACGCGAGTCGAGGACGACGACATCAATTCTTCGTCCCGCTTCGCGCTGCCGGTTGAGGTCTGCCACGAACTGCTCATGGTCTGCTGCCGAAGCATCCACGAAAGCGACCTCGGTCACCGGAGCTTGTGGATTCACAGCCGCAACGTCTGCGGCTGTTTCTGTCGTTCCGGCGTCGGACGCTGAAGTCGTCAGTGATGTCGCTGAAGAGTTAGCGACGATGGTGAAGTCAATCGCGCTGCTGTCGTTCGCTGCGGCTTGAGCACTGTCCGCAGGCGTGGAATTGCTGGTCCGTAGATCGGCGATGACAGCGGCTTCGATTTCGACGGTTACAACAGGCGGTGGCTCGGCGCTCTGCACGATGACGGCGGCAGGCACGGCGTTCATCAGCACGCGTTCTTCGAGTTCCACCAGATCCAGTTGTCGAGCGGGGGGCGCAGAGGGGGCCGTCAGCAACGCGCGAGCGCGTGCGACCGCCCCGGCAAATGCCCAGCGAGTTCGATTTCGGAATTGGTCAAAACTCATAAGCCACCGTTAAAGGCCATCTCAGAGCGCGGCACTCTGCGCACACTGATCCCACGAAGAAGACTTTTCCCGAGGTTCCGGCGAGTGCGGTCAGGAAATGCGAAGACGTTGCGTTTTGGCAACATGACTGCGACGACGTGGCAATCTGGATGATCTGCGGCGGTCCTGACGCCCGTGCTTTCAGTGTTCGCTTGTTAAACTTTGCCGACTTTGTCGATTGCGGGACTTAATCAGACTCAAACGGTCGCGGGAACTGTGCCGATAAGACCGATGCGTGCCCTCATGTCGCGGCCGCTGGCAGGCTGATGTTGTGCCGTGCGGCGACCGCGGATCTGGCGGCGCTCCGTTCGAGAGCTGCCTCATCCTCGCAGGTCGTTCATGTTTTACCGGGACCGAAATCACTGGCTCATGCTCAGTCTGCTGACTGCCGCCGTTGTTATCGCGGCGGGCATGGGCTTTTCCGGTCTGGCGGTGTCCCAGCAGTGGGCTGATCAGTCTGGTCCCGAAGTCCCCGATACATGGCCGTATGGAGCACAATCTGGGGCCAATTACTCCACGAATCGACCAGCCGCCCCGAGACCGTTTGCTCAACAAGTCAGTGGACAACAGGCACCGCGACCTCTGCCTCAGCCGCCGGCGCCGCAGCCTGCTCGACCAGTTCAGTACGATGAGCCCGCACCCTTCGCTGATCCCAGCATCGTCATCCCGCCGCCATGGCCGGGACGCGGCGGCAACAGCAGTGGCACCAATCTTCATAACGGCTCGTCGACGAATGGCGCAGCAACGAATCGCGCGCCAGCAGCTTCACCGTCTGATGTTCAACGACGCGCTCCTGAATTTCTGAATCAACAAGGTAGGGCAGCCAACTCGCAACCAACTGCCAAGAGGACGGCGCAGACGCCGCCTCAACCGTCTCTCGGAAGACCTGAGCCTGCTGCTGCGAATCGCGGCATGCCCGTTTGGAACCAGGTGCCCGAGCAGTTGGTAGCCCGCGAGCGTGCTCAACAATTCAAACGCACGAGCTGGGATGTTCCACCGGCGCCCGAGCCTTTGCCGTTCAGTCCAGAAGCTGCAGTATCGGCGGCGGGTCTGGAACCGCAGATTAATCCGTATGCGGAGGTCACTCCGCGCGGCAAGGTGACAGCCAATCAATGGAAAGGGCCGATCGAACGGCCCGTCCATAAGATTGAACAGACCAGTTTCACGTCGCGCGTACATCCTGATGAAGATGGTGCGATTCCAGCCGAAGCATTGCTCAGCGGTTACTCCGGCCGTGCGGCGGACTATCCCGACAAGGTGAATCCGGTCATCCCTGATGGTCAGTTGAAGGAGATTCCGCGGGACTATGCTCCCTGGTGGGACGGAGTAATCAACCGATCTTTTCGAGGTCAGAGCACATCTCTGGATGTCGATGCCGAAAGCCTGGTGCTGAAGGCTCTGGAGAACTCGCCGCAGGTCACTGCCATGCGGATCGATCCGACGATTCGTGAATGCATCATCTACGAAGAGATGGCCGACTTCGATTGGACCGCGTTCCTCGATACGAACTACGACACGCGCAGCGAGCCGATTGGCAGCTCACTGATTCGCGGCTCAACGGGCATCAATCGCTATCGCGACGACAACGTGACGAGCCGTGGTGGCTTGAAGAAGAAACTAGACAACGGCGGTCGCCTCGATGTTTCCCAGCGGCTCGGTTACCAGGACAACAACGCGGCATACTTCATCCCGGCCGACCAGGGCACAACGCGGATGGAAGTCAACTTCACGCAGCCACTGCTGCGCGGAGCGGGTAGCACGGTAGCTCAAAGCCGCATCGTGCTGGCTCAACTGGACCAGTCATTCTCGTCCTACGAACTGTCTGAGAATCTGCAGGACCATCTGGTTTCCGTCTATCAGGCCTACTGGTCGCTCTATCGAGCCCGTGCCAATCGTCTGCAGAAAGAACGCCTGCTGGAACGCGCCGCGGCGATCAGCAAGCTGTTGGAAGCGCGACAGGGCATTGACTCGCTCAATCGTCAGGTGCTGCGGTCGAAAGCGGCCGTCGCCAGTCGCCGATCCGAAGTCATCCGCGCTGATACCACCATTCGCAATGTGGAGTCTCAACTGCGGTTGCTGGTCAATTCCAATGACCTCAAAGAGCACTCTCAGCTCGAGCTGCTGCCTACCGAGATTCCGATGCTCGATGAGATGGATGTCTCGTTGCGAGGTTCCGTCGAAACCGCACTCACTCATCGACCGGACGTAGCTCAAGCGATTCAACGCATCAAGGCCGAGACTCTTCGATTGGGCGTGGCCCGCAACGAACTGCTGCCCAAGCTGGACGTCTTGTTCGGCACCTACGTGCTGGGGCTGCAGGGGCACGGCGACGTGTCTCAATCGTTTCAGGATCAGTTCACGCGCGGCCGTCCGAGTTTCACGGTGGGTGTGCTCTTCGAGTACCCCTTAGGCAATCGAGCGGCGAAGGCACGTCATGAACGACGCGAGTGGGAACTCATGAAGGCCGTAAAGGAGTTTGAAGCTTCGGTCGAGTCTGGCATGACCGACGTTGAGATCTCTGTCCGCGAAATGCAGACGGCGTATCAGGAAATGCTGAGTCATTTCCAAGCGATGGTCGCCGCCGAGAATGAAGCGAGCTACCTCGAAGAACGCTGGAAGCTGCTGCCCGGCAACGATCAGTCGCTGAGTTTCCTGCTGGAGAATCTGCTGGACGCTCAAGTACGCGTCGCGGCAGAGGAAGCCGACTTCGTGAACTCACAGGTTGGGTATGTGTTGTCGGTCGTCAACTTGAAGCGCTCCACCGGAATTCTGCTCAACTGCAATCTGCAGGTGGATGTGGTCAACAAGAAGGTCCGCGAAGCCCCGATCAATCTGCCGCTGCCAGAGATGCCCGAACTGCCCATCATTCAAGCCCCCAAACAATAAACAGGCTCATCCACTGTGAGGCTGACACGGACGTCACCATGCCCGCGTTGCTTTCCTCTCGCCGACGCAGAACGGCCGAATCGCGGCTGGGCGGCAGCGCGCTGATTGCTGATGTTCGTCGTCGAGCAACGGAACTCGCCGGAGTGTCCGATGTCGAGCTGCGCGATCGAGCGGATGATTTGCGCGATGGCTGGTTTGCACCAGCTGGCCGGCGTGAAGGCGAACCTCTTCCTGCTGCGTTTGCACTTGTCGTTGAAGCCGCACGCCGCGCTTTGGGCATCGACCTTTACGACGTGCAACTGCAAGGTGGACTGGCTCTGGCCAATGGCTGCGTCGCGGAAATGCAGACGGGCGAAGGCAAGACCTTCACAGCGCTGCTGCCTGCGTTCTACTTCTCACTGATTGGCCGCGGCGTGCATGCCGCGACGTCTAACGAGTATCTGGCGGCTCGTGATTGGCAGACTCTGCGACCGGCCCTTGAACTGCTGGGTGCGACGACGGGCTTGATCGCCCGCGGGCAGCCACCCGAAGCCAAACGCTCTGCCTATAACTGCGATATCACATTCGGTCCGGGGTACGAATTCGGCTTTGACTACTTGCGCGATCAGCTCACTCTGCGAACTGCTGCGAAGCGACCGCTGGGCGATGAGTTCCTGTCGCGCCTCCGATTGGATCCCGCCGCCCGGCAAATCACCTTGCAGCGTGGACTGGCGGCATCGATCGTCGATGAGATCGACAGCGTGCTGATTGATGATGCGTGCTCGCCGTTGGTTCTGTCCGGTGAGGTCGATCAGGCAGCGGAGGACGCTGCGATCTACTTGGCCGCACGCGAGCTGGTGGACCAACTGCATCCGGAAGTCGACTACTTCGCGAATGGGCAGTCCGGGGCATTAGCTTTGACGGCTGCAGGTACCGCGCGGGTGTGGGAGTGCGCCGATCGCGTGCCGCAACAACTGCTGAAACGGCCGTGGTCCAGCTATGTCGAACAGGCACTGCGCGCTAAAGAAGTCTTTCGCCGCGATGTGCATTATGTCGTACGTGATGGCGAGATCGTAATCGTTGATGAATCGACCGGTCGCCTGTTCGAGGAACGTGCCTGGAGCGACGGATTGCATCAATCGATCGAAGCACGCGAACGACTCTCCATTACTTCTGAGAAGACGACGCTGGCGCGGATCAGCCGACAGCGGTTCGCGCGACTGTACGACAAACTCTGCGGCATGACCGGAACGGCGACAGGCAGCGAGCGTGAGTTCCAGGAGTTCTTTCAGCTCGACGTGCAGCCTGTTCCGACGCACCGACCCAGCCGCCGACAGTTGTTGCCACCGCGCTACTTCTGTGATGCACGTTCTAAGTGGGATGCGATTGCCAGCGAGGTGGGCAGGTTGCATACCAGCGGTCAGCCAGTGCTGATTGGTACGCGGTCCATTCAACGCAGTGAACATTTCGCGGACCTGCTGTCGGTCCTGCAGATTCCATATCAGCTGTTGAACGGTCGACAGGACGCAGCAGAAGCGGATGTGATCGCTGGCGCCGGTCGCGCGGGAGCAGTCACCATCGCCACCAACATGGCTGGGCGTGGCACCGACATCAAGCCGGATGCAGAAGCACAGTCGCTGGGCGGTCTGCATGTGATTGTCAGTGAGCGGCATGACTCCAGTCGGATCGATCGACAACTGATTGGCCGGTCGGCACGGCAGGGTGAAGTAGGCTCCGCTCAGGTTTTCATCTCGGCGGATGACGATCTCATTACACAACACGGTGATTGGTTTCGCGAGGAAATGAAGCGGTTGCCGCAACATCGCGGAGAGATTGCCAGCGACCTTTCTCATCCGGTGCAACGCATTCAATCGCAGGCCGAACGCCTGCACTTTCAGCAGCGGCGGCAGGCGTTTCAGCAGGAACAACAGCGTGACGAGTTACTCGCGCGCATCTGGAAATAAGTCTCGGCAGAGAAGGAGTTCGGGAGATGATTCGTCGATTTGCGTTTTCAGCGTTGTTGGTGAGTTCGGCTTTCGCTGCGGCAGATGCCGGAGAGATTGAAGGGTTCACCGAGCCGTATCGATCGATCGCTGTCGCGGCAGTCGAATCCGGCATCGTGATCAACCTGATGGTTCAGGAAGGTGCCAAGGTCACGAAGCAACAACCGCTGGCGGCACTCAATCAAGACGTGCTGAAAGCGACGCTCGACATCGCCAAGGCGCAGCGCGATGCCACCAGTGCACTGATCTCCGCCGAAGCCGAGCTGAAGCTGCGGCAGGACCGACTGACGAAGTTGCAGCAACTGCGTGAGAAAGGTGCTGCCAGCGAGGAGGAGATCTTCCGCGCTTCCCTCGAAACGGAAATTGCCGAATCTCACTTGGCATCGGCGAAGGAAACAACAGCTATCAAGTCACTCGACTACGAACGCATCCGCCTGCAGCTAGAACATCGCACAGTGAAGTCGCCGATCGACGGCTATGTAACTCAGATCTTTCGCGATGTTGGCGAGTACGTGGCGCCGACTGATCCCGTAGTCATGACGGTAGTGCAACTTGATCCATTGGCCGTCACATTTCCTGTTCCGGCGCCTCAGGCTTTCGCACTGAAAGCGGGTCAAACATTGCCGCTGCGCATTGAAGGCGAAAGCAAGCGCGCGGACGCGAAGATCGAGTTCGTTTCACCGGTTGTGAATGCGGAAACGCAAACCGTGCGCGTCCGAGTTCTCGTCAGCAATTCGTCTCTGAAGTATCGCAGCGGTGCTCGCAGTTATCTGGACGTTCCCGGCCTTGGCACCAAGACCAATTCCAACGGCAAGCCGGTAGAGCGGATCAGTAGCAAGCCTGCCGAGATCGAACGGGAGTAACTGCATAAAGCACCGTTTCAAAATGATCGCTCTCCTCGCCCCTTCGGGGAGAGGGGCAGGGGGTGAGGGGCTCCACCAAGCGTGATCCGCTCATCCCAGTAAAGAATCTTGAGATCCAACCTCGTATGCCGATTGATCTGCCACATCCCGAAGTTCCTGAACTCGCTGGAGCGCATGTCTCTAGCGCCATTGGGACTTCGTGCGCGGCGCTGAGCAGCATAATTGAGCTAGATGTCACACAACCGCTGCAAGGGACAACCACCGAGCAACGCTTGGATGACCTTGCGCGACGGTTGCGACAAGGACTGGATCTGTTCGCCTTGGGCTGGTTCGCGGTTGATGGAGCACGGCGACTGACGGGTGATGCTGCGTTCTCACACCATCTGCCGCATGCTGAGGAAGGCTTGGAGCGAGTGCTCACAGAGGCGGCAGAACAAGCCTGCGCCGGTGATTCGGCCTTTACGCTATCTGTGCGACCTTCCCGCCCGTTTGCGGTGGACAGTTCGGCTGATGACCTGCTGACGATCGTGGCGTGCCCCGCGTCCAGTTCGCAGGTTGCTGGCTCACAGACGGCGAGTCCGTTTGTTCTGGCGGGGGCCTTCCGAGAATCATCGCCACCCGAAACCTTGATCAGCGCGCTGCAGGCTGCCGCTGACGTCTGGTCAGCGAACCTCGCTGAAGTTGGTCAGGATCCAGATCAAGGGCAAGAGCTGGCGGTAGCAGCAGCGATCATCGATCTTGCGGTGCGAGTTGAAGCGTGCGAATCACTGGATACTGCTTTGCATCGCCTGGTCACCGACGCCGCGCAGCACACCGGCTGTCGACTGGTGGCTGTGGGCTTGAAGAACTCTCACGGTCAACTCTGCGCGCGATTCGCAGTCTCTGATACTGCGCTAGTGCCGCTTGATTCGGCAGCCTATCGCGCCCTCAAGGCGGCTTTGGACGATATTGTTCTGCGAGGCGAAGCAACTCAATGGCCCGCGACGACTGGTCAACGACGTGGGTTGTTGACTCATCGACAATTGCTGCAGGCGTTGTCATTAGATGCGGTGGTGGGAGCACCTCTGCAGACTGCCGATCAGAGTATTTGCGGCGCATGGCTATTCGTCGGCGATCAGACTGTCGTCAGTGAGCCTGGCTATCGACGCTTTGCAGAAGCGGCTGCATATCGTCTCGGGAGTTCGCTGCACCTCATCCGGCGACTTGAACGGCCTGCCTGGCGAACGTTGTTCAGCCGGGTATGGGATTTCATCAGCGCCGCTCCGAAGATCTCCGTCTTGGCCGCTGTGATGGCCCTGAGCGGGTTACTTTGCGTGCCCGTGCCATTCCGAGTGTCCGCCGATTGCGAACTGCAGCCGGCGGTTCGGCGTTTTGTCGCGGCTCCGTTTGAAGGCACACTCGAGAAGTCCTTCGTTGAACCGGGTGAAACCGTCGAAGCCGGACAACTTCTCGCTCGAATGGATGCTCGCGAAATTCAATGGGAACTCGCAGGATTGGATGCGGAACAGAGCCGAACGCTGAAGGAACGTGACGTTCACCTGGCCAAACAGGACATCGCCGCTGCTGAGATCTCACGCTACGACCTTGAGCGTCTACTGAATCGGCGCGAGCTGTTGATTCATCGTCAGGAACATCTGGAGATTCGTAGCCCATTGCGCGGCATCGTCATCACCGGCGACCTTAAGCGGTCTGAAGGCGTGCCGTTGAAGGTGGGTGATCGCTTATTCGAGATTTCGCCACTCCGCCGCATGCTGGTTGAAGTCGCAATTCCAGAGCCGGAGATTCGACACGTTGCAGAGACTCAACGAGTCACAATTTCATTAGATGCATTTCCGGGCGAAACACTCGACGGCTCCGTGAAGCGAATTCATCCGCGCTCGGAGATTCGTGATGAGCAGCATGTTTTCATCGCCGAGATTGAGTTTGATACCAGTCACGATCGACTACGCCCCGGCATGAAGGGCACTTCCCGCATCGCTGCCGGTTCACGTTCAATTGGGTGGATCGGGTTTCATAAGCCTTGGGAAGAATTCCTGATGTGGATGGGGTGGTAATCAATTCCTGCCCGAGTGAAGGTGTGATTAATACGGAATCATTGACGTGTTCAAGGATGAAGCGACTCGCGATCTGCTACACTCACGGCTGAAGCTCAACGACGATCTCACAGTGCGTCCTGAGCCAGTTGGCGATGTCGTCTGGTATCACATCGAAGCTCAGCGGAGTGGTCGCTTCTTTCGCCTTGGTCGAGCCGAATACACCTTCATTTCGTTTCTGGACGGCACGACCACTGCCGCCGCGGCCGTCGGTTATACAGCTTGCGAACTCGGACCAGATGCATTCACGACCGACCAGGCCGTCAGCATTCTTCGTTGGCTCGTTGAGAACGAATTAGCTCACTCTGCAGATTGCGGCACTGTTGTTTCCAATACATCGACCAGTTCCGCTCGAGATACTTGGAAGACTTTGGAACGGCTGAATCCGCTTTGCCTGAGGCTTCCTCTGGGGAACCCCGACCACTTCGTAGGGAAACTGACGGTCGCTTGTGGTTGGTTACATTCTTGGCCAGCAATACTGGCGAGCGCTGCTTTGCTGTTTACAGCGATGGCTGGTGTTGCTGGTCGCTGGTCGGAGTTTCGGGGCGCGGCGCGATCAGTGTTGTCAACTGACAATTGGCTGTGGCTGACACTGACGTGGATCGCCTTGAAGATTGTGCATGAGGTCTCGCACGCCGTCGCCTGCAAACGCTTGGGGGGTAAGGTTCCGGAAACCGGGTTAATCTTCATCCTGTTGGCGCCGGTGGCCTATGTCGACGTAACGTCGTCGTTGAAGTTCGCTACTCGCTGGCAGCGGATGCAGGTGGCCTTCGCGGGGATGTATGCGGAACTGGTACTAGCTGCGGCTGCGTTGCTGCTCTGGACGCGTATTGATTCTACAGTGATGCAGCATTTTCTGTATAACGTCATCGTGATGGCCAGTATCAGCACGCTGCTGTTTAATGCGAATCCGCTGATGAAGTTTGACGGTTATTTTCTGCTGTCAGACTGGCTGGCGATTCCGAATCTTGCCGGTCGAAGTAGCGATGTCTGGCGAGCATTCTTGCGGCGTGTGTGGCTGGGGCAACGAACAATACTCGGCAGCAAGGAGAGCGGGTGGAGACAAGGAGTCCTGGTAGCGTACGGGTTCGCAGCGTTTGCCTGGCGAATCAGCGTGATGGCAGGGTTGCTGATTGCGGCGTCCACAATGTGGCAAGGCTTGGGGCTGGTTCTGGCAGTGTTAGGTTGCGTCGCGTGGGGGAGTCGCAGTCTCGGAGCGTTGTTGTTCTCTGCTCGGCGGTTGTTGCTACAGGCACCGTGGCAGTTCGTGCGCGCAACTTTCGTAAGCGGCGTTGTCGGCGCGATGCTTGTCACCGCTCTTTGGCTGACTCCTTGGCCATTTGCGAGCACCGCTCCCGGATTTGTTGAGCATCAGGATCTGGCCGTTGTCCGTGCTGGCAGCTCTGGCTTCGTACGTTCGATTCGCGTGGTTGACGGACAGGCTGTGGTTGCGGGTCAGTTGTTGATCGAGCTTGAGAATCTGGAGTTGATCACCGAGGTGAATGACCTCTTGGCGCAGATCGATCAGGCCGACCTGCGATATCGAAAGCATGTTAAGGAACTGAAGCATGCAGAGGCACAGATCGAGTCCGCTAACCGCGATTCCCTGGATAAGCGACTCACCGAGAAGCGACGGCAGTTCGAGGCGCTGACGATACGGGCTCCTGTCGAAGGTCGGGTGATGTCCCGTTCGCTGACAACGTTAAAAGGCACGTACGCACACGAAGGCGACGAGTTACTGGCTGTCGGCGACGAAACGCGCAAAGAAGTATGGCTCAGCGTCGCGCAGCCCGACGCCGCGCGGTTGACGGTCCGCAAAGCTGTCTCGCTGAGGCTGCACTCAACGGAACTACTTACGGGCGAAGTCCGGCACATCGCGCCTCACGCCAGCCCAACCCCGCCGCATATGGCGCTGACCGCGGCGGCTGGTGGCTCATTACCAGTTAGACCCAAAGCGGGGCAGTCCACGAACGCATCGGAGCCCGATTTAAACTACGAGTTTCTGGAACCGCGTGTGACGGTGCGCATTTCGCTCGACGAGAAGACATCCAGCACACTCGTCGCTGGAGCCACCGGCCGCGCGATGTTGCCAGACAATCTCTACAGGAACATCGGAGAAGGGCTCTACGTGACGAGTCAAAACTGGATGCGTTCACGGCTGGCCGAGGCTGCCGGACAGTCCGGCAGGAAATAACGTCAACGCTCAGACCGTCAGCTCTCGATCTCGCTGCTTCATTTCCTGAAGGATGATTGGGTTCCAATCCGCCTTGCGACGATCTGGCTCAGTGTAGTGCTTACGAGCCCAAGTGCGGAGTTTGATTTCCTCCAGAAAGTCGACCAGACCATCCGTATTGATGTAGCGATCCTGATTGTCAGACATATGGCCTCCCTCTGTGATTGAAACGGACTGACAGGGATTCGGAGCAATTCCGGAGAAGGCCCGCCGGCAGCACACTGGTGATATAGCCAGTAAAGTTTTCGCCCCCAACGAAAATTTCCGACCGTCACGCATACGCGTGGTTTGCCGCAAGAAGACGGCTCATCCATTCGAGAAAAGTCGCCCAATTTGACGGCAAGTGATCCATTAAAATGAATGCGATACGACCGAATGTCCCGTATTGCTTTGAGATAACAGAGTCAGGCTTCTCTTCGCCAGACGCGGAATCCCGGGCTGGGTTCGTCACCATTCTGCAACGGAAAGTTGCTGAGGACGCGGCCGCGCATGATGTCCCCTCGAATGTCCTTAATGATCGCGGTGACGGCGGCTTCGTCGAGGCGTTTGTCGGGATAGCGCCGCAGGATCAGGCCGAGCAGATAGGCTTCCTCAGGAGGCAGTGGCCGTTCTTCCGAGCCGGTGGCGTCGCCTTCCTTCTTCTTCGGAGTTGTCGCTTCCTGGGCGAGTACGATGCCGGTAACCGCAGACGCCCCGGTGAAGCCAAAAGCGAATTGATGAGCGAACGCACGGCGAGTCAGACTGGTCTCAGACATGACGTACTCCAGAAGTGAGACATGCGGCGAGCTTCCGCGTGGCAGAGTTTAACCAAACGGAACGTCGGGCGCCGCCTCTACAACACTCAGAAGCTGCCGCAATCGTTGCAACCCTGCGGCGTGTTGCCGTCCGTTTCTCGTGAAAGATTGCTGGGCGAGGCATCTCCGAGACGAACCGGCTTCCCGACACCATTGCGCTAATGCACGCGGCAGAGCGGCATCTCGAAACATGAGACCGCTTTGCGTGCGAGCAACTTCGCAGGGAACCGATATCTCCCGGTACCAAGACTATTGACCGTTGTACGGTCGCAACATGTGCTTCATCTGAGCTTGCTTCTGGAGTTTGCACCTTGAGCCATTCTCACATTGTCGTCCAACACTTGCTGAAACAGATGGAGACGTGGCAGCCAGGCCAAAAGAAACGCGATGCCCGGCCCACCTGGTTAACCGGCCTCATTGAGGACATGGCCGAACAATTCGAACCGCTGACCGGTGTCGCCCGTGTGGGTTTTGACTGCCGCATGGAAGATGACGCCTGGGTCGTGCGGATGTACCTGGGTTCGACCGAGCTGGTCGGTGGCCCGGAAGATGGCCGTGCCATGCCCATGAGCTTCGAGTTGAACCTGCAGCAACTGGTCACGAAGTTCGATCGTGTCGAAGAATTCTTCTGGAGCGTCTTTCCCGCTCAGGCGCAAGACATCGAAGAGTTTCAGGCCTATGTGACCGTGGGTGGAGAGATCCAGGGAAATCTGGTTCGCTTCCATTTCTTCGCCACCGCCCCGGATGATGTCGGACCGGGTATTCGCGTGTATCAGGACGGTCGCTTCGAAACACCGTAACGGAGCGGCTTTCACAAACCGGACCGCCAGGCGGTTCGGGTGGGAGATCTCCGCAGGTGGACATACTCGTCGGCACGGCTGGTCATATTGATCACGGCAAGACGAGTCTTGTTCGTCGGCTAACGGGCATCGACACGGATCGGCTCCCCGCAGAGAAGGCGCGGGGTATCTCGATCGACCTTGGATTCGCTCACTACGAATTCCAGGGGATGCGATTCGGCATTGTCGATGTTCCCGGCCACGAACGCTTTGTTCGCAACATGGTCGCTGGGGCGACGGGTATTAACGTTGCGCTGCTGGTGGTCGCGGCCGATGATGGTGTGATGCCTCAAACGCGCGAGCATCTCGACATCATGCAGTTGCTCGGCATTCGCGAGGGCTTGATCGCCGTTACGAAGTCGGACCTCGTTGAACCGGATCTGCTGGAACTGGTGCAAGCCGACATTGCTGCGGCAGTCACCGGGACATTTCTGACCGGTCGACCGATCGTCCCGGTGTCATCAACGACTGGAGCCGGACTGAATGAACTGAAGCAACGGCTGTTCGAAGTTTGCTGTTCCGCCATATTTGACGAACCGCTGCCGTTGTTTCGTCTGCCAATTGATCGCGCGTTCTCGTTGGCCGGTCACGGCACGGTGGTGACGGGTTCAACGTTGAGTGGCACCGTCGCGGCGGGAGACGCCTTGGAACTCTGGCCGGAAGGTCGCGAAGTCCGCGTGCGGAGTGTCCAGCAACACGGTCACGCAACATCGAGCGCGCGACCTGGCCAACGGACGGCGATTAATCTGGCAGGAATCAAACTCGATGAAGTGCGTCGCGGCTGCGAACTCGCCACACCGGGCTATCTGCGTCCGACGCGCCGCCTGCTGGTGGAACTGAAAGCTCTCGACCGCACGCCGAGCGGTATCAGACATCGTTCAGAAGTCATGCTGCATCTGGGAACGACCGAGGTTGCCGCACGGGTCAGCTTGCGAGGCGGCACATTGGAGTCGGGGCAACAGTCCTATGCTGATCTGCGACTGAGTGAACCAATCGTGGCAACTTTGGGGCAGCATTTCATCGTGCGGAGAGTCTCACCCGCAATGACTCTCGGCGGTGGTCGCATTCTTTGCCCGAGTCTCGAAGGCGCTGCGACTCATCGCATTCGCGATCTGGATGCATTGTGCGGACGGCTTGGAGATCCCTCGCCCTTGGTTCGATTATCCGCGTACTTGAGCTCGCAGGATGACCTGCAAGGGATCGAGTTGGCAGCCGCGCAAGCAATCGGCATCTCGCCGCAAGACCTGCCCCGCCTTATGGACGAGATTCGCGCGAAGCAGGAGTTGGTGAGCATCGGCTTGCGCGAACGACAGATTGAGCTGCACACCGAACGATTGCAGCGGTTGCTCAAAGCGGTGTTACGAACGATTCGCAACGAGGTTGCCCGGCATCAACCGCGACGATCCCTGCCGAAGCCAACGCTGCTCACCGCCTGCCAAACGATCGCCAAGTCATCGCTGCTAGAGGTCTTGATCGACCAACTGGTCGCTCAAAAGGATCTGGTTCAAATCGGCGAGCAAATCGGTCCCGCCGATATGCAGGTGCGGCTCACCAAACAGCAACGCCGGCTTTACGACGCCATCTGGCAACAGCTCAGCACCGGCAAGCTGATGCCGCCTACCTTGAAGGAGCTAGCTCAGTCCGCAGCTCGTCAACCGAGCGACATCGAGCAAATGCTGAATGTCATGGTCGAGGAACAGCTCATCGTCCGTGCGAACGACGAGATCGCTTTCACACGTTCCGCACTCGAAGCGGCGCGCCTCGTGTGTCGAGACCTGTTCGCGCAAGCTCAGTCGGCATCCATGGGACAGCTGCGGGATGCCTGGGCCGTAACTCGTAAGTTTGCCGTCCCGCTCTGCGAGTGTCTCGATGCGCTGCAGGTCACCGTTCGCGAAGGCGACGTCCGCAAACCCGGACCTCGGCTGCAAGTGCCATTGACTGATCGCAAGCCTGAATGACGGTTCGGGGGCTTCGCCTCGTATGGCAGCGACTTGTGTGCGCATCAGCGCCCGGGATGGTTCGTGGATTGTGGTGCGAGCAACTAACCTAATTGCCCTGTTGGTCCTCCCTCTATCGTCCTTCCTTAGAGAACCCGCCATGCGTACGTGTTGGAGACGCTGTGTCGTTGCGTTGGTTGTGTCGTTGTTGAGCATGATTGGTTCGCGCTCTGCGTTCGCTCAGAAGTGCCTGGCTCCGGACTTCAAAGTTGATCTGCTCTACAGCGTGCCGGAGATTGAGCATCCCTCCGTCGTGACCTGTGATGACGATGGCAATCTGTTCGTCGGCGAAGACCCGATGGATATGCGCGGACCGACGTCCAAGGAATTCGACCGCGTGCTCTTCATTCAGTTCGGCCCGGACGGCAAGCCGGTCAAGAAGACCGTGTTCTGCGACAAGCTGGCGGCGGTGTTTGGTCTCATTTGGCACGATGGTGCGCTCTATGTCATGCACGCGCCGCACTACTCAGTTTTTCGTGACACCGACGGCGATGGTGTGGCCGATGAGCGCAAAGACTTGGCGACGGGTTTCGGTCCACCGGCGGGTGTGTATGGCTTTAATGATCACATCGTGACGGGGACTCGGCTGGGGCTGGATGGCCGTGTGTATGTGAGCGTCGGCGATAAGGGTGTGCCAAAGGCGGTGGGCTCGGATGGTTCGGCGATCACGCTTGAAGGCGGCGGCGTCATCCGCATGAAGCTGGATGGTTCGGAGCTGGAGATCGTTTCGTCCGGCACGCGCAATCATCTCGACGTCGCGATGGACTCGCTCGACAACATTTTTAGTTATGATAATACCGACGATGGTCTCGGCTGGTGGAGTCGCTTCACGCATCACGTGCCGACCGGCTACTACGGTTATCCCTACGATTATCACCCTCATCCGGAACGTCACCTGCCGCGTATCACCGAGCATGGTGGAGGTTCGCCGGTCGGTGCCGCGTGCTATCGCGAAGCGGCGTGGCCCGCGACCTATGTGGACAGCCCGTTCTTCTGCGAGTGGGGCAAGCAGAAGGTGCAACGCTTCAAGCTGAAGAAGAAGGGCGCCAGCTTCGAAGCCGAGTTGGAAGATTTTTTTGTTCCCGACGGCAGTGGCGAACCGTTCCGACCGCTCGACCTGACGTTCAGTCCGGACGGCAAGCATATGTATTTGGCCGACTGGAACTACAACGGCTGGGTCAATCCGGCGGTGAAGGGTCGGCTGTATCGCATCACCTACACAGGCAGTGAACCCGCCGTGAAGGATGAACCCGCTCGAGCCCCCAAGAACGCGACCGTTGATCAACTCGTCGCCTCGCTGGGACATCCTTCGCACGCGGAACGGCTGCGAGTTCAGTTCGCTCTAGCCAAGCTCGCGCCGGCTGACGTGCAGAAGAAGGTCGCCGACGTTGTCAGCAGCAAAGACACACCGGCTGCAGCGCGAGTGCACGCGTTGTGGACACTGGAAGCTCTGACGGCAGCGGCTCCGAATCTGGAAGAGCGTCGTCAACGACAAGCGGCTGCGAATTCCGCCTGGGATGCAGGTTTGAGCGATGCTGATGCCAGCGTACGTGCTCAAGCCGCTCGCGTGATTAGCCTGGAACGCGGTGAGAACGCAAAGCTCACGGATCTGTTGTTGAAGGATGCGGATGCCACGGTTCGCATGCAGGCTGCGATTGCACTTGGTCGGCATGGCGATCCATTGCCAGCCGCCAAGTGGAAAAGCACCGACGCCGGGCAAGCGGGCGCGATCGTGTCGCGCGAGTCTGATACGCAGTTGACGGAGTTAAAATCGGGTTGCTCAAGCTGTGCGGCCGATCTGGAGAAAGCTCTGGGCGATGGCGACGACTACGTGCGGCACGTCGTCGTGCAGGCCCTGCGCGTGGTGAATAACTGGAGCGAGATTGGTTCCACTCTAAAGTCCGAGAATCCCCGCGCCCGATCGGGAGCGATTCTGGCTCTGACCGGCGTGTATGACGAAGAAGCCGTGCAGGCCCTACGAGAAGTCGCGCTGACAGGTACGGCGACACCGGACCGCATTCGCGCGATTGAAGCGCTCGCTGAGGTTCATCGCCGTGCGGCTCCGTATGTGAAGGGGTGGTGGGGCACTCAACCCGCGCGCGGCAAGCCGGCTCGCGACAAGAATCAGGAATGGTCCGGCACATCGACCGTAGCCGCCGGGCTGCGAGCGGTCATGGAAGGCAACGGACCGCACGAAACCAAGCTGGCGGTCATCAAGGCGTGGCGTACGGTGAATGATCCGGCCGCGCTGCCGATGCTCCGCAACATGGCGCACTCGCACTACAAGAGCGACGGACCGATTGAAGCCGTCATCACTCTGGCAGCATTGAAAGACAAAGAATCCGTGCCGCTGTTCGCGAAGATCGCGAGTGACGAAAAGTGCTGGGAAGAGCTGCGTCGCGAAGCCGTTAAGGGCATCACGGCGATTGGTTCGCCGGAAGCGGTGAAGCAATTGGTTGATCTGATTTCTGCTGACAAGACCTCACCGGAACTGGTCGGCCTGACGCTCGAAGCGCTGGGCAAGATCAAGAACGCAGACTCAGCTTCCGTTGTTGAAAAACGTTTGACGGACAGCAACGCCGCTGTGCGTATCAAGGCCGCCGAAGCGTTTGGAGCGATTCGCGGTGCGGATGGTGCGGCTCAGATTGCCGAGTTGCTGAAAGATTCTGATGTTGGCGTGAAGAAGGCGGCGCTGGCAGTGTTGGCCAAGAACTCTGGCGAAGCACCGAAGCCCGGCCGTCGCAACAAGGGGGAGAACAACGACCAGCAGGCGAGGCGTGCTGCATACGTGCCCGCCGTGATCGCTGCAGCAAACGATCCTGCGGTGAAGTTCGAAGCTCAGATGGCACTCGCTCAGATCATCGATCGGCGGGCTTTGGCTCTGTATCTCGATGGTCTTACAAGTCCCAATCAGGATCTGCGTAATGCGAGCCTCAACGCGCTGGTCACGCTGCGCAGTTCGATCAGCGACGACATCTTGAAACTGCACGAACTCAATGAGCTGCCCGCGAAGGCTCGCGGACCGCTGCAGCAGGTGTTCTCGGCACCGGCACCCGTCCTGAAGTGGCAGGTGCTGGGATCGTTCCCGAAGGAACCCAAGGACAAGCTGCCGGAACTCGATCGAGCTGCCGCGCCGGACCTCACTCAGTTGCATCACGTCGGTGAGCGAGCCCTCAAATGGAAGGCGGTCGAATTGACCGACAAGGATGGCCGACTCGACCCGGGCAAGCACGTGGACGGTTCGCGCGACGGCGTGTGGGTCTTCGCCTACACCGCGATTGAAACCGAAGCCGCCGGCCCGCGCAGCTTTGTCGTCGGCAGCGATGATCAGCTCATCGTGCATGTGAACGGCAAGCAGGTTTACGAGTTCATGGCCAATCGCGGCTGGGACAAAGCTCAGGGGCAGTTCAGCGCCGAACTGCAGGCCGGAACCAATCACATCTGGATCCAGTGCGGCAACGACGGCGGCCCGTGGGACTGTTCGCTGGCCATCAGCTCGCGCGATCCCAAGTTCGCCTTCCTGTTTGAGAACGCCACTCCGATGCTGGATATTTCAGCGTTCCGCGACTTCGCGCTGAAGAACGCGGGCGAAGCTTCCAACGGCCAAAAGATCTTTGAGAACCCGAAAGGTGTCGGCTGTGTGAAATGTCATGCGGTGAGTGGCGTCGGTGGCAAAGTCGGCCCGGACCTGGTGGGCATTGGAGCCCGCTATCCGAAGGACGAACTGATCCGCTCGATCCTGGAACCGAGTGCCCGCATCGCCAACGGTTTTGATACCGGCATCATCGAAACGAAAGACGGCCGAGTTATCACCGGCGTCCTCAAGCTCGAAAGCCCCGAAGCCGTGGAGCTAATGACGAACGAAGGCAAAACAATCCGCATCCCCGCCGACGAAATCGAAGACAAAGCCCGCAGCCCGGTCTCCACCATGCCCAACGGCATCAAAGACGGCCTCACTCTGCAGGATTTCGCCGATATTGTCGCCTACCTGGAAAGTCTGAAGCAGGCCGCGAAGTAAGGTTGCTGCCATAGCAGGGTGGCCCTCAACAAGTTGTCTGGGCGACCCGCCGGTCGTTAATGCGAATAACGTGTTGTACATTGAGCCCATCGTGAACTGATATAAGATTCACTAGATCCTGATCTGCCACCTCTTGGGTGGGTATCTGACATCTAACGACGGGCTTCCGATGGCCAAGTTCACAGAGTGGGTTGTTCGTGCTGTAACCAAGCTCGTAGATCCTGAACGTGAAGAACGAGCGGAGGCTCTGTGTGTAAAGCTCCGCGCGGCTATCAGGTCTGAAGGCTCGAAGCTCAATTTGGATAAGATCGTCGACCGCGACGAGTTCAGTGATGCGGATGTCCGGCTGGCGACACAGAAGACCTATCGAAGTTTGGTCGAGCACGCATGGAAAGACGGCGCCGTTTCGGACAAAGAGAAAGCAATTCTTGAGAGATACGTTATTGCGCTGCGATTGAAACCACTGGATGCCAGCTCTGTCATTGAAGAGATCGCCCGCGATCGCTTCGCCGCCTGTCTGGCCAATGCCATGAAGGATGGCACGATTGATGACTCAGAGTTTGCGAGCCTGAATGTGATCGCTCAGTCGGCCGGCTGGTCAGTACCTCAGTTTGCGAAGCGATTCTTCCAAGAAGAGGGAGAGCGGTTTCTACAGGGTTCGTTCATGGCCATCACCAGTGACGGACGTATCTCGGCCGATGAATGGAATGGGCTGTTGAGGACTACGGAGCGATTAGGCTTTCGACGCGAGGAGATGCTTGCAGCGATTCAGCTTCATGCTCGGCGATTTGTTGAGCACGTCTTAGTTGATGCGAAGGCAGATAATCGCCTGTCGCAGGGTGAAGAAGCATCGTTGCGATGGCTGCTGCTCAACCTGATCATCGACACATCCTTCTCAGCTTATGTCGATCAAATCATCAATGAAGTGCGACAGTTCACAGCGATAGCCGACGGAAAGCTACCTCGGATCAATACACCTTCTGGGCTACAGCTGAATGCGGGCGAGGCATTGCATTTCTGCGGCGCTGCGACTTGGTACGAAAGCCGCCTTCGTAGTACTGGTACGGTGACCTTGTCGCATCCTGGGGCGATCGCGATCACAGACTCGCGGCTCTTGTTCGCCGGTCCGTCGAAATCGTTCGACATGAGTTTTCGCCAGATCATTCAGCACACTGGTGACCATCGCACGATCCAGATGGCCATTCGCGGCAAGCCAGAGCAGACAATTCAGTTGAATGAGTCTTCGGCGCTGGCATATCGGATTCTCGACGCTGCTATTGGACTCGCGCTTCAAACGAAGTCTGCCAAGGTCGACGGTGCTCCAACCCGCCATATTCCGCGGGAAGTTCGCCAACGGATCTGGGTTCGCTACGGTGGTCGGTGTGCTGAATGTGAAGCAACAGACTATCTGGAATACGACCACGTTATCCCAGTCGCCAAGGGTGGCAGTAACAGTGACAACAATGTGCAACTGTTGTGTCGACGATGCAATCTGAAGAAATCGGATCACATCTAGGCAAGCACCGGGTGCGCGTGCCGAGTGGTTACCGTTACCCGTTTTGGGCTAACGGTGTGATGTTGTCAGAGGGCGTTGGGTTCCAGCTATTGAGTTCGACACCGAATTGTCCGAGATGCGGGTCGACGACAGAGCGTGCCGTCCTGTACTTCGGATGGACGATAATCGTGTTGATCATTGGCAACGTTTAGGGGATGCGCAAATGCCTATGGATGTAGTAACTGCGAGTTTCCTTGTTGAAGCGCAGCTCAACTGGAACAGGTGAGAGATTCAGTGTTCTGCAAAGCCATTCAGCAACAGCGCACTGCATGCCCTCGATGCTGAAGTCGCAGTAGTTGAACTCCAGCTGCTCGATGACCAAGACTTGATGTGACGTAGCAAACGCCTCGGGAAACAGATCCAGTGTGGTGCGGGCTCCGATTTCAGCGTTCTCGACGATCTAGGCGTCGGGTTCCTCATACGCAAAACGCACGCTCAATGGGGGCGCAGAGGGTTCCGTGAGACATAACTGAGCCGTCAGGTCGATCGCGCAGCCAAACGATGACTTGATGACTCGATAACGTAGCGTCCATGATTTCGATTCCATGTCACGACCGAGCTGAGGCAATACAGATTCGCGGAAGCAGAACTCTCAAAGGTTACGCTGCTCGGCAAGTACGGCCCACATGATTCAATCGGCTGCTGCTCTTTTAATGGATTTGATTTCCCGCAGAGACGCGGAGCACGCAGAGGTTGGGAGAGCGGAATCTAGCAGCAGTACCATGACCGTGAGGGAGTGGCTTCGAGAGTCGCCGCGGGGCCGCTCCCTCACGGTCGTGGTACTGCTTGGCGGTATTCTCTGCGTACTCTGCGCCTCTGCGGGAAACTCAACCCAATCCCGGTGACCGGGCGAAGGGTAGCGATCGCCCCTCACCCCCGGCCCCTCTCCCCGCGAGCGGGGCGAGGGTAGCGATGAGGTTGGGGCATGAGTCGAGCGGCGTTATTTGGTGGGGGCCGCTGTCGCCTTCTCTGCGGCCGGGTTGTTGCGGATGCAGAACATCTGGCTGCCTGTTCGCACGACAATGGAGCCGTTCACGACGGCGACTCCATAGACCGTTGGCCGCTGAAACATCGCGGCTGCACGACGCTTCTGCTCGGTGTCTTCTTCGGACGTGGGAGCGTTATTGATTGGCGGCTTGTCGGCGGACCATAGAGTGTTCTCCGCTAGCACCTGAAATTTGTCGCCACTCGCCAGCACTGTGGTCAGGCCATCCTTACCGAAAATGTAAACGCGATCTCCAATGCCCACCGGGGTCGCCCAGCAGCCCTGCTGCATGCGTTCAGAATAGGCGGCTTCACCCGTGGTGAGATTCAGGCAGAAGACGGCTCCTACGCGGTTGATCCAAGCGGTAGGGGTGATACTTGGAGCTGGGCTCGCCGAAGCGGGTGTGGTCCTGAACCTTGTGACCATTGAGCCATGCCGTCAGCGAACCGTCTTCCGTGATCTTGCCCTCGGCGTCGCGACGCGGTGCTCGAAAACGGACGTCGTAGACCTGCCACTCACCCGGCTGCCGAGCGGCGTTCACAGCGGGCGCCGCGAAGCCGTACAGAGCCCCCATGTCTTCCTGAGAGAGCTTCTCCTTGCCGATCGAGTTTATGATCTGCAGTTCGTAATGGCCGTGGATATAGAGCCCGCTGTTGCCGTGCCCTTTGGCCGGAAGCTGGAACTCAACGTGAATGTCGGCATCACGGAAACGCAGTTTCGACAGGATGTGGTTCGACCGCTCCTTGTTCGCAGTAGAGACCAGGGTGCTGTCTTGCAACGGCCAGTCGATTTCTTTGCCTGCCATGCTCAAGAACTGACTGGTGTTTGTGCCGTCAAACAGAACAACCGCCCCTTGAGGCGGCGCCACTGGCAGGTCAGTTTGCTGAGGACTGAAGTTGTCCAGACCGTCATCGGCGCTCGCTGCCAGGCTCGTGACAAGGAGAACAAGCAGAGCGGTGAGTCGAAAGAGCATCAGCAGAACCTTCTGGAGGGACGTCTGCAATCGGGGACTGAGACTTCGTTGGCCGACAGTAATACGGATTCCAGAAATTAAGTGCGCGTAACGGATACAGCCGTGGCGAGTAATGT
>CAYLTY010000086.1:0-32285 GCA_964386705.1 uncultured Planctomycetaceae bacterium | reverse complement strand
CGATGTCCGCCGGACGCGGTTTTCCGGTGGTGCTGCCATAAATCGTCAGAGTGGGCGTAGAGACATTCGCCAACTTGATAATCTTGCGACCGCCGATGAGCTTGTCCGTTGGTTTGTTGATGTCTTGCTCAGGAGGCAGTTCTTTGACCTCGCCTGGCGCCTTACCCGGCCACACATTGACGACCGTGGGTTCGGCGGCCCACGTGGATGTGCTGACCGCAAACGCTATCGCTCCCAGCAGCGCGCGACATAAAGCATGATGGACTGGCATTGCAAACTCCGGGGAATTTGAGTTCTCAAGACCGCTCTAGAAACAGACGTAACCACACTCAGGCGACGTCACGAACTACCGATCCCTCAGAGACCGGCAGAATTCAGTTCTGTTCGGTATCCAGCATCGCGTCCACGAAACTCGGCGGATCAAACACCGCCAAGTCGTCGATCTGTTCACCGGTGCCGACGTACTTCACCGGGATTCCCATGCGCTGGCGAATGGCCACGACGATGCCGCCTTTGGCCGTTCCATCCAGCTTGGCGAGCACCAAACCCGTGCATTTGACGGCATCGGAAAAGTGCTGCGCCTGGCTGAGTCCGTTCTGCCCCGTTGTCGCATCCAGCACCAGCAGGCTTTCATGCGGAGCACCGGGGAGTCGCTTGGCGATGACTCGATGCACCTTGCTGAGTTCTTCCATCAATCCGGCTGAGCTTTGCAACCGGCCCGCCGTATCGATGATGCAGACGTCCTTGTTTTTGGTCGCCGCGAGATCACAACCAGCAAATGCCACGGCGGCGGGATCTGTGCCGCTAGGTTTGGTGACGATCTCGCAGCCGAGTCGTTTGCTCCACAGCGTCAATTGTTCAACAGCCGCCGCGCGGAACGTGTCGCCCGCTGCCAGCACGACCGACTTGCCAGACTTCTGCAAGGCGTTTGCCAGCTTCGCGATCGACGTTGTCTTGCCCACCCCGTTCACACCGGCCACCAGGATGACTGTCGGCCCGGGACTCTGCAGTTTGAGCGGCGAGAGCATGTTGTTGGGGTCGTAATGCAGGTCACCCGAACCTTCGAGCAGCGACCGCAGTTTGGCTTTGACTGTCGCCCAAATCTCCTTCAGGACCACGGTGCGCCCCAAGTGCTTTTCGCGCAACTCGGCAACAATCGCTTGAGAAGCCGTGAGGCCCATATCCGTCAGCAGCAGCCGTTTTTCGAACTCTTTGAGCTTCGATTCGTCGAGGATCTCGCCCGCTTTGAAGAGGTCGCGAACGTCTGTGCGCAAGACCTCTTTAGTTTTCTGAAATGCTCCCTTGAGCTTATCGAACAGACCCATCGCACCCGCTCTCCGCCAAACACACTCGCGCGAGGACAGACTGATTCCCCACAATTCTTAGCGGAAAGCTATTCGCTGGACGGTGGAATTGCCATCAGCGGTCGATTGTCGCTGATCGCACCGCTATCAGAACGCTACGGCAACGGTACCTGGCTTGGTGACTGCAGATACGCGATCAAGTCGCGGATCTGGTTCTCGTTCAGCAGGCCGAGCAGGTTTTCTGGCATCATCGACAGTTTTGAGTCGCGCTGTTCTTCGATTTCGTCCTTCTGCACCGTGATCCGGTCGGTTGCGGTCTGGACGGTGAATGTCTTCTCACTGCGTTCGACAATCACACCGTTCAGAACCTGACCGCTCTCCAGAGCGAAGACTGTCATGCGATAGTTCTCGCTGACGGTCGCACTGGGATCGATGATGTTCTCCAACAGGTAATTGAGATTCACTCGCTGCGCACCGGTCAGGTCCGGAGCGATCTTCTTACCTTCGCCGAAGAGCGTGTGGCAGTTCGCGCAGCTCTTGGCGAACAGCAGACGGCCTTGCGACGCGTCGCCTTTGGCCAGTGTTTCCGGAGTCAGCTTCGTGCGCAGAGCTGCGATGAGTTCGGCTTTCTCTTTGGATTGCAGTTCTAGTTCCGGCCAGAGCTTCTTTACTTCAGCGGCAATGGCTGGATCGCCCAGGTTTTGCATCTGACGAAGCTGGAACGCGGACACTTCACCGCGTGGAATTTTTTCATCCTTCACGGCAGTCAGCAGAACGCGAGCAAAGCTCGGTCGCGAAACCAGCGTGCTGATGATTTCCTGCTTGGCCTGGGTCTGCAGTCCCTTGTAACGAGCCACGAGCAACCCCGACGTTTCCGGATTATCGAACGCCGCCAGTCCGCGCACGGCGTCCACAACCAGCTCGCGATTGCCCACGAGATTCTGCAACAGCGGGACCAAGTTATCCGCGCGAGCGACAACCAGAGCCTTCAAGGCGGCGCGGCGTTCGTCAGTCGTTGCCGAGTTGTTCTCGGCGATCTTGCGAAGTTCATCCATGGCGCGGCCATCACCAAAGACCAGCGACAGTTCACGCGTGAGCTGTTCGACGTCGGCATTGCCACTCTTTGCCAACTGATCAGCAGCGGTCTTCCAGTTCGGCGGAGCAGGAGCCTTCCGCCAGCCCTTCAAACCAGCGGCCATACCTTTGAGAATTTCTAGCTTCCTGGCTTGGTTGCCATCGGTCGCCATCAGATGGCCGACGATGGATGCCACCGGCGCTGGAGCTCGCTCGATGTTGCTGGTCAGCCGCCGCGTGATGAATTCGCGGATCAGCGGGATCTTCGTATCTCTCGCCAGCTTCACCGCTTCCTTTGGATCCACAGGAACAGCAGCTTCAATCGCGTACCAGAGCATCAGGGGAAATACTCGGTCATTGGCAAATTCTGCGCGCTTTGCCAGTAGGTGCGCCGTTTTCCAACGGTATCCATAGGGCATTTTCTGCAGTGCAGACGCCAGGTTCGCCAACACGAGCCCCGACTTCTCGGACTCCGCCAATTGATCAAATCGCTCGAGGATGCCCGCTCTGAACTCGCCACTTGTTGAAGCCCGAATCGCACCCGACACGACAAACTCATTGCCACTGTTGAGTGGTCCAATGAGGTCTGCGTCGCGAAGACCTCCCAACGCATCCAACAGCCACACGCTTCGTAGGCTGCGTCCCCTCCAGGGCGAGCGATCGCCGCCGCCACTGCCATTACCACCACCGCCGCCATTTCCACCACCGCCTCCCCCACCAAAAGTTCGCGGCTTTACAGACAGGTCAGCTTGCAACCGCTTGATGAGTTCGGCCTTCGTTTTCTCCAGTTCACTGCCTGGGCGGATTGGTTCTTGAAACATCTCCGCGAGCAACCGACGGGCGTGCGATGAGCGCCAAGCATCAGCCGCCAAAGCGGTTTCAACTAGGAACTCGGAGTCCGAAAGGTTCAACGCCCGTCCCCGCGTTTTGGGACCAGGGCCACCAAACTGAATCTGGATGATGCGACCAGACGAGCGATGAACGCCGTCATTTTCGTGGCACTCACCAACGTCAGACCAATCGGCAACGAACAGTTCCCCGTTCATACCTTCCAGAATGTCGACGCCACGGAAGTAGGGATCGCTCGTCGAAGCGAAGTCCGGCGCATGCTTACCGACGAACGTCGCACCCTCACGAACGATCTTATCGTGGTTCAGGCGGTGCCCGTGCAGGTTCACCGTTAAAACAGTTCCCTCCAGCGGACTAAACCGACCCTTGGGAATGACCAATCCTGAATGTGCATGCCCGCCGCCAGCCTTGTCCGTCGTGGGAGTAACTCCGAGCTTGCGGATGTCGCTCCAGTTTTCGACGGTGTCCCAGTGAAAATGATCGGCCGTTTGTTCGATGGATTGGTAGACGTTGGGATTGAGATGCTCGCCGTACATGCGGCGGAAGTACGCGCCGGGAACAACGTGCCAGAAATGGCCAATCACGGTATTGATGAAGAACAACTCACCGTTCTCATCCCAGTCCATGCCCCACGGATTGGTGGTGCCGTTGCAGACGACTTCGAAGACGTGCCGCGTGGGATGGAAACGCCAGATGCCGACATTCATTGGCGTGCGTTGGTCAGCGGTCGCTCCGGGGCGGCCGACGAAGCTCGTTTGCAGAATGCCGTGGCGGCCATATAGCCAGCCGTCTGGTCCCCAACGCAAGCCGTTGACGATGTTGTGCCTGATGGCGGAATCGTTCCAGCCGTCGAGCATCACAATGGGCTCGCCGTCCGGCACGTCGTCGCGGTTCTTGTCAGGAATGAAGAGCAGCTTCGGAGCGTCCAGCACCCAGATGCCGCCGTAGCCGATCTCAACGCTGGTCAGTCGCCGACCGTTCTCCCAGAAGACCTTGCGTTTGTCGGCCTTACCGTCGTTGTCGGTGTCTTCCAGAATGATGATGCGGTCTTTGAGCTTGTCGTTCCAACCAAGGCTCGATTCGGCATACGTGTAGTTCTCGGCGACCCACAAGCGGCCGCGTTCGTCAGTCGCGATGCCAATCGGATTACGCACGTCCGGTTCGTGGGCGAACATTGTCGCCGTGAAGCCTTCCGGCAGCTTCAACGCTTTGAGCGACTGTTCCGGTGTGAGGAACGGAATCGGGGCCTTTTCGGTGTCCGGACCGGGTTCGAATTTAGTCGGTTCGTCGCCCAACGTGGCCGTCGCCAGAAGAGCCCACAGACATCCGCCCATCAGGCACTTAAGAACCTGCTCGCATTTCATAGAGAACCTCACCCGCGCCAAAGTCTGAAGAGGAACTGTCAGAGTCTGCATCTTGGCGTATCGATTCAAGAATTCGAGTCTGCACGTGCCCGACGGTGTTATCACGGTGGGTGCAGTGTTCTCTGAAAGAACCCATACGGCGGCAGGCATTCATCACAAGTCGGTTCGTGCCGCTTTTATTTTCGAGTCTCTACAAAAATGCACCCAGCCGTTCGTTACGGGCGAAACCTTGGCGCAGTAGCGTGGTTGAATGCTCTACAACCGACCCTTTCGTGCGCGGGCCAACGCGAACTTTCGGGCAACAAGCAGGCGAGTTCTGCCGCAGGTGAGCTCCCGGCAGACTGATCCAGAAGGCAATGTAAGATTCACCTGAGTCAGCAGTTACAAGCTTCAAGGGCCACCCGAAATGAGACCTCTGTCCGTTCGTCGTTCCGGAATGACGCTGGTGGAATTGCTGGTGGTCATGGCCATCATCGCGGTGCTGGCTTCGCTGTTGCTGCCGGCCGTGCAGAAGTCGCGCGAGGCGGCTCGGCAGACGGAATGCCGGAACAACCTCAAGCAGTTTGGAATCGCCCTGCACTCCTACCATGCGGCGGTGGGTTCGTTCCCCGTCGGCGCATCCTATGCTCCCGAGCAAGCTAACACGCCCAACTTTCCGGAGATGCGCGGTTCGTCGTTCTTCTATTCTATCTTGCCCTGGATGGATCAGCAGGCGCTATTTGATGCTCTGGACGCCGAAGCCAATGGCGGCATCGCAGCGGTGTTCTCGCCGATCAATCCCAACGGCCCGAAGCTCAACAAGGTGTCGCCGAGCTTCCTGAATTGTCCCGGCAGCCAATTGGCCAAGTGGGCTCTGCCGCCGAATGTGCAGTCGCCGTTTCAACTGGCGACAACGACCTATATCGGTATTTCCGGCGGAGCATTCCGCTACGGGCTGCCCAACACGGAGGCAGAATACATCAGTGCGATCGGTCCCAACGATGGGGCGATTGTCTCACGAGCCGGAATGCTGGTTGAAAACGAAGTTGTCACGATCGGGCTCTGCAATGACGGTGCGAGCAACACGATCATGATGGCCGAGCAGTCATCCGGCCAAGTGCCGGTGACAGCGATCGTCAATGGCACCCCAAGTATCACCTTCGAATACCGCGAGGAAGCCCGCAGTTCTTACTACGGTTCGGCCTGGGCAGGCACGACTCTGGACCGTGGACTGCGCGGGGGCGAAACCACTCCAGCTGTGCACTTCGCTTACAACATCGCCACGATTCGCTTCGGCATCAACATGACGAACGGCTCTCCGGCGGACGTCACCGCGAATGTCCGTTCGGGCGGCGTTCACACGCCTATTACTTCGGTACATCCCAGCGTGGCCAACGTGCTGCTGGCTGATGGAGCGGTGCGAAGTGTCAATGAAGGCATCAACTTCGGGTTGCTCATGTCCCTGGTCGACCGTAACGATGGCGCGACGATCGGGGAATACTAGGCGAGTGCGGTGCGGCGATGAGTGAGATCTCCTTCTCGGAATGGACCGACGAACAAGCGGCTGAGCAATGGCTCGTCGATCTGGGCGGAATGCGTCTTGGTCCGTTGGGACGAGAAGAGATCGTTGAGATGCTCAACGCCGGGAGCCTCCGGCACGAAGACCAGATTCGGCGTGTTGACTCAGAAACATGGAGCCCCGCAGCTTCATTGCTTGCAGAAGTAGAGTCGCCGCCGGTCGAAGTGGTCTCGGTGACAATCCATGATCCGCTCGCCGATGTGGCAACGGAGTCACACTCTCCCCGAAAGTTGCCGCAATACTTTGCCTGCATCGACGGACGTATTCGCGGGCCTGTGCCGCTGGACGCCCTGCAGCAGTTAGCGGATACCGGTGGGCTGAAGCGTGATACTCCGGTGCGCGTGGAGACCAGTAAGAACTGGGTAACGGGGTCCCAGTACGGAATCGAGTTTCCGCCAGCACCCGCCCTGCTGATCAAGAAGGCGCCGACGAAATCGATCGCGGTCCAGACGACCGCTGAGATCAAGGTTCCTGAAGTCTCCTGCAAGCCGGTCCCGAAACCTGTGGCCTCGCAGCCAACAAAAGTCGCGTCCCGGACGCGTGCGGTCGGCGGTGCAGTGTGGCTGCTCTTTGCCCCGGTGCACTATGCCGCAACTCTGATTCAGGCGGCGATGTCCGTGCGCCGAGCCTACCTGCTGACCGCCGTGGCAGCAGGCATCCTGCTGATCAATGGCGCGATTGCTCTGAATTGGAACTGGAAGACGACGGCGGCTTCCGGAATCCTCGTCATGAACGATCGGCCGCTGCCCAGCGTGCTGGTCACGGTGACGAACATGAACACCGGCGAAACGGCGATTGGCTTTTCCAGTTCGTCGGGCAACATGAAGTACAAGTGCCTGACGGGCCAACTGAGCCCCGGCTCTTATCGCATCACCCTGCAACGCCCGGCGGAATACGAATCGACCGACCTGCCAGCGGTGCCGGCAAAGTATCAGAACATCGCCACGTCGGACCTGGACATCGACTACAAGGGCGGGCCGATCGATGTCGTGTTCTATGCCGCGAAGAGCACAGATCAGTCACGCACGCCGCGCAGTCGCTGATCATCCAGATCCAGCCGGTACATCACCTGATTGTAGTTGTACCACGGCGTGATGCGTTCCTTGTGACCTGAGAACGTATCCGTGTACGTGCCCTCGAAATAGATGACCCGTCCTCCGTCCTGATCGAAGAACGTGTGCTGTTTGGGATTGTAGAAGCTGTAGTGGTTGTGGGTCACAATCTTGCGAGCCTTCGTCCACGGCCCCGTCAGCGACTTGCCTTCCGCATACCAGACTTCGCCCAGCAACGACGTGCCGTAGTGCTGCACAAAGATCATGACCCAGCGCTGACGATGTTCGTTCCACGAAGCCGTTCCGTTGTGAGCGACAACTCGCGCACCGGTCTCAACGTCGGACATGCCGAACAGCAGCGGGTCTGATGATTTCAGCGTTCCGGCCTTGAGTAACTTCTGTTCGATTTCAGCCGTCGGGACGGCGGTATCGCGTTTCCAGCCCAGCACAAGTTTGCCATCCGCGTCGCGTTCGACTTCAGCAGCTTTCGCCGTCGAGCCGGCTTTGAAGTACGTCCAGGCTTCGTATTGCGTCGGGTCAGACAATTTTTCAGCGGACAGCGGAACTCGCACGAACGGGTACGGCTTGGCGAAGTAGATGAACTTCACATCGCCGTCTGGATGCACGACCGGATATCCGCCCGGCAGCAGCTTCGAATCATTCGGCAGCTTGTTGCGTTGGACAAACTGCTGCGTCTTGTCATCGAACTCCGCCAGCCCGTTTTCGTAAACGGTGAGCATGTCTTTGATCTTCACGTAGTGCGCGAAGAGTCGCTGGCGATCGCCTTCCGGAATGACCACCAAACCGTCGACCCAAGTCGGACCGGGCCCCGGCATGGGACAAACTTCCTTGACGAAGCCCTTCTCGCCGACGAAGTACTGCAGATTAACTCCGACGTTCGGGTCGAGTCCGCCATCTTTGGGCAGCCGCGAAGTCGCTCCCGGCGTGTTGTAGTTACCGAGCGGATAACCCGGCTGATTCGTGTCTCCCCAAAACCAATAGATGCGATCGTGGTAGATGGCGGTCATCACGCTGTCCTGCCCCATCACGCGAGCGTTCAGCAGCGGAGCGTCGATCGGTGCCTTATGCCCGAGCAGCAATGAATCGCGATAGATCCCCGCACCGGTCATGCGGTAAAGCCGCTCGGCAATGTTGATGCGTTTGATGCGCACTTCAGCCTTGCCGCCCGGTTTGAGCTTCAATCGCTGCCCGGCGAAACCGAAGCCATCTTTGGTAGCTTCGTAGCCGTGACTGCGGACATGGAAGAAGACTTCCTGGCCGAAGAATGTGGGTTCGAGGATCGCCACGTAGCCCGACGAGTCCGTCACATAACGCTGCTCGTTGGTGGTTTCGAGTTCGACCAGCGGCACACCGCGGCCCGTTGCGTCATCGACCACGCGAATCTCAAAGTAATCCTCGGGGCTCACGCTTGGCAGAGCCGCTGACAACCACAACAAACACGTCCAGACCGAAGTCATGCTGGAATCCTCGCCGCATCATCATGCATCGCACAGACACCGCAACGTCGCGGCGCCGTGCGATGTTTAGCGAGATCCGTCATGTTGTGCGCGTCTGCGGTGGGCAGTCGTCAGCACTGCGAGTTCATCAGCTTCCACCAGTCGGAGTTTGCAGGTTCATGTCACCACCTTTTGGCTTGCTGCTGGTCGGCGGCAATCACACGCATCAGGAGAACTACGCCCGCGCGCTGGCAGCTGACCCGCGTTGTCGGCTGATTGGATTGACCGATCAATCAGGAGTCTCCGCTCGTCGCCAGCAGTTGAGCGCGGACCTCGCACGGGAACTCCAGATTCCGTATCTCGACGACTTCGACAGCGCGATCCGCCGGTCTGATGTGCAGCTCGTTTCCATCTGCGCCGACCCGGAACGACGGGAAGAGATCACCATCGCCTGTGCTCAGGCGGGCAAGCACCTCTATCTCGACAAAGACCCGGCACCGACGGTGGCTGCGGCCCGTCGCATTGGTGAAGTGCTGCGTTCAACCGGCGTCTGCCATCAGGCCTTCAGTATGGTTCGTACGCCTGCGACCCAGCGTGCGAAGGCGCAGATTCAATCGGGCCAGCTCGGGCAACTGGTCGGCCTGCATTGCGACATCACCTTCGCCAAAGGCATTCCCGGAACTGCGGACCTCAGCCAGCCACGAGTTGAAATGCCGAACCCCACGCGGTTCACGTTCATCGATTCCAAGCGAGAGTTCCTCTGCATCGGCTACTACGCACTGATGCTGATGCAATGGCTCACCGGGCAGCGGTTCCGCAGCGTTGATGCCGTGACCAGCAACTTCTTCTTTGCCGAGCATCAGCGGAACGACGTCGAAGATTTTGCCACCGTGCTGGGCACGTTGACCGACGGCACCGAGGTCGCGATCACCGCCGGCCGCTGCGGTTGGATGACTCATCGCCAGCTCGGCTTGAACGACATTCGTCTGCTGGGCACTCAAGGCTCAGTCGCGATTGATGGCTACTGGCCCCGGTTGGAGATCTTCTCCGACACACTACCCTGGCAGCAGCCGACAAACCCGCATCCTGAAGATCCGATGGGCTTCTGGACGAGCACCAACAAAGTTGGCGCAGTCCATCCCAAGACCGACTGGCATGTAATCGGCCCCGCCGTGCAAAACGACTTCACGCGTTTTCTGGACTACGTCGAATCCGGCGTGCCAAGCGATGTTCCGGCTGACCTCGCGATTCATAGCGTTGAGGTCGTGCATGCCGTTTATGAATCCGCCGCAACGCGTCAGACAGTGCTGCTGGATTGATGCGGTATCAGCGCGAATAGAGGATCAGGGTCAGGACGGCCCTCTGTAGGGCGGACAATCTTGTCCGCCGAAACGCTGACGGACAGGATTGTGCGTCCTACTTACAGCTCCAGATCGGCAGGTTGCTTGATCAGTCGGGGAGCAACGGCTGAGCGGGCGATTCGAACTCGGGATTCATCGCGGAGCGTTTCCAACCTGCGGGAGTTGCGGCCGCGGTTTTGATAGAGCTGATGCCTTCACGCTCGATCGGCTTGGCGCTGATAGCGGCACTGGAGCCAGCATCAACATTCAGCTTGCTGGTGTTGTCGAACTGGCGGCCGTCGGTTGTCAGTAGGCGGGTATGCACTGAAAGTTCGGAACCTCGCGGGGCCTGTTGCCACGGAGCGGTGAACTGGAAGCCGGTGCCGACGACTCCCTGATGCCACATCTCGGCGGTCTGGTTGCGGTCGAGAGCCCAACTGCCGATCAGTTGCTTGTCGCTCGGCTGCGTGAAATCGAAGATCTCGACGCGCAATTCACCATCGACGCGCAGGACATTGCCCTTCGGATCTTTAGGGGCGACGAGCAGCGTGAAGTTCTCGTCACCGGGCAGGCCGTCACGGTTGAGGCCGCCACTCATTAGCGTGTTAAGTTCGATGCGATCCACTCGAAATGACTGAGCTGCTTGTTCGGGAAGTCCGGCAGACACATTGACGACGCCACTGGCGCGAAGTGCATCGACTTCCTGACGGGAAGCGGCCAAGTCCCAACGCGTGGTTTGAAGTTGCTCTTCCAGATTGGTGATCGCGGCGTCTTGAGTTCGCAGCCGCGCTTCCAGCAATTCACGAGTTCTCGTACCACTGGAACTGCAGCCGCAGAATCCAGCGCAGGCCGCCAGAGAGAGCGTGACTCTCACGGCCGTTTGAGCGCGGCGAATGCTGTTGGATGAGAACATCGTCCTTGACCACCTCAGCACGAACATGTGCCGACAGGTTCTGTTGAGCCTGTCGGCTACGGGGCAGGTTCCAAACTCGGCCCGCGGATCTCAGGGGACTGAACTAAACGTCCCCTGAGAGTGTTCCCGGATCACTCCGGGAACGAGTCCTCGAACTACTTGGGCTGTTCCAGGCGTTCGAGCACGTTGTCGATTAGACCATAAGACTTGGCTTCTTCGGAAGACATGAAATTGTCGCGATCGGTATCGCGTTCAATCGCTTCCAGAGTCTGACCGCAGTGCTTCAGCAGAATCTCGTTCAGCTTGCGCTTGATGCGGATGACTTCCTTGGCGTGAATTTCCAGTTCCGTCGCCGTGCCCTGCATGCCAGCCAGCGGCTGGTGAATCATGATCCGGGCGTTCGGCAGAGCGTTACGCTTGCCGGCAGCACCTGCCGCCAACAGGACGGCGCCCATGCTGGCCGCCTGACCGAGGCAGTAGGTCGCGACGTCGCAGGTGATGTATTGCATGGTGTCGTAGATCGCGAGACCTGCCGTCACCGAGCCACCGGGCGAATTGATATAGAAGTGAATGTCAGCCTTGGGATCTTCGAACTGCAGGAACAACAACTGAGCCACAATGACGTTGGCGGTGTGTTCGTTGACCTGTGTTCCCAGGAAGATGATCCGGTCTTTCAGTAGCCGGCTGTAGATATCCATGGCGCGTTCTTCGCGCCCGGTGTTCTCTACAACGATCGGAATGAGCGTGTTCATTTCTCGCATAGTTTCCATCCGTAAAAGCGACTGGCGTCAAAGAGCCAGTTTGAGGGTGAGTTCGATCCACAATTCAGAAACAGCGCCGGCATCCGCGGCCTACTTCTTGTCGTTCTTTTCACCCTTTTCCGGTCGCTTCAAGATCTCATCCACGAGGCCATAGGTGACCGCTTCGCTGGCTGAGAGATAGCGGTCGCGCTCGGTGTCTTTGGCAATCACACTGATGGGCTGGCCAGTGTGATAGGCCAGGATTTCATTCAACACCTGTCGGGTGTCGATGATGTCCTTGGCCTGAATCTCGATGTCGGAGACTTGGCCCCCCACTTCGCCGTAGGGCTGATGAATCATCATCTTGGAATGGGCGAGGCAGTAACGCTTACCCTTCGCACCGCCAGCGACGAGGATGGCGCCGCCACTCGCGGCCAGTCCGACGCAATAGGTCGAGACATCGCAGTCGATGAACTGCATGGTGTCGTAGATGGCCATCGTCGATGTGACGGAACCACCGGGCGAATTCACATACAGGTGGATGTCCTGATTGCGGCTCTCTGATTGGAGAAACAGCAGTTTCATCACAATCATGTTGGCGCTCATGTCGTTGATCACCCCATCCAGGAAGATGATCCGGTTTTCGAGCAGCAGGTCGCCAATGCCCATCTGGCGCTGTCGCGTGTAGTCGGCTCGCGCATTCATCGTCGGAAGACGGTCAAACATCAAGAATCCCTTCGAGGCTCTCTGGAGAGCCGACAGGCAGAACTGAGATCGGCCTTAGCGGATTTACCTGTCGGCGGTTTGGGGTGGATAACGGAATAAACGCAAGCCAGTCAAGCTGACTAGAGCAACTTCGTCAGTAACTGCACGATGCGTTCGGAGGTTGTTCCGTCACCGTACGGATTGATGGCCTCGGCCATGCTCCTGTAATGCGCTGGATCGGACAGCAATCGTTCCGATTCTGCCAGAATCCGTTCACGGTCGGTGCCGACTAAGCGAACGCCGCCGTCCAGTCCTTCCTGTCGCTCCGTCTTGTCACGCATCACCAGCACGGGTTTACCGAGCGAAGGCGCTTCTTCCTGAACTCCACCGGAGTCAGTCAGAATGAACTGTGAACGACACATCAACGCGACAAATGGCTCATAGCCCAATGGTTCGATGAGATGCACGTTCGGCAGATCGCTAAGGATACGCCGCACAGGCTCTTGAACGTTGGGATTCAGATGCACGGGATAGACGACATCTAATTCGGGATGACTTTCCGCGAGAGCTCGAATGGCCAGACAGATGTCCTCAAAGCCGGAACCGAAGCTTTCGCGGCGATGTCCGGTCACCAGAATGTAAGGCCGCGTGAACCGATCAATGATCTGTTGTGTTTGCGGACTGCGCTGGCCGCTTTCAATCTGGTCGCGAACCTGCAGCAGCGCATCGATGACGGAATTGCCCGTGACGAAGGCGACGTCGGGTGAAACGCCCTCAGCGATCAGCGTCTGCCGATTCCGCTCAGTGGCGGCAAAGTGCCAACTGGCGATGCGAGTCGTCAGTACTCGGTTCATTTCTTCGGGGAACGGCGCGCGAATGTCGCCGGTACGCAAGCCGGCTTCGAGATGCCCGATTGGCACGTTCTCATAGAACGCTGACAGTGCCGAGCACAGTGTGGTCGTGGTGTCGCCCTGCACCAGAATGGCGTCCGGGCGCTGTTCGCGGATGACGGGACTGAGCTTCTCAATAATACGGGCGCTGAGACTAGCGAGCGTCTGGCCCGGCTGCATCAGGTTGAGATCCACCTGCGGTTTAATGCCGAACAGTTCCAGAATCTGGTCGAGCATCTGTCGGTGCTGAGCGGTGACGACCACAATCGGTTCAAAGTCTGGATGACGGTCGAGCGCCTGCACAACCGGGACCATTTTGATGGCTTCCGGCCGCGTTCCAAATACCAGCATCACACGCTTCATGCAGCACTCCATCGCCCGCGAATGACTCAGCTTTACTGACGATCGGAACGTAGGTCAGTGTGCAAAAAACGGTCAATCCCGAACCGGGGGCTGACTTCTGACCGATCCAAATCGCACGGGCGCATAAAGCCGCACGCATGAGTTCGTGAATCGCACATCCGGCAGTTGGTGGCAATCGCGTTTCCGCGACGAAAAGGCTTGAAAAGCACGGCTTTGCATGACACCTGAATCCTGGTTGAGCAACGCATTTCGGCAGCGTGATGGCACATGAATTGCCTTGATTCTCCGGCATCCAAACAAAGCTCGTAGTCAACCAGGTTAAGAGGAGAGAGCGATGAACGAGGCGTATCGAAATGCATTGACAGCCGCTGACATCATGCGAACGGAAGTCGTCACCGTCAGCCCGACGACGACAATTCAGGACGCGGCTCGCCGAATGGTCGAGAACCATATCGGCGGTCTGCCCGTTGTGGATGCTCACGATCGCTGCCTGGGCATCATCTCCGCGATGGACATCATGCGGCACGTCGATCGACTCGGAACCGGAGACAGCAACCATGCCGAACGTTTCACCAAATACTTCGACGATCAGACGCATCGCTGGGAATACCTCGACCTGAAGACGTTCTCCGGCGATGGCCTTGCCGCAATCGAGGTCGCTGAGGTCATGACGCGTGAGCCTCTGCACGTGCTGCCGTGGGCCACATTGAAAGAAGTGGCGACGCAGATGCACGACCACGATGTGCACCGCATTCTCGTGCTCGGTGAAGGCCACTATCTGCGCGGCATCATTTCCGCGATGGACTTCGTGCGGCTTGCGGCTGTTGCCGAATGCGAGCACGTCACGTCTGCCTAAGCAACAACGTCCAAGCACTTCGCTGCCGGTTCTGAGTCTCCGTTAAGAGGACTACATCATGGAACAGTTTAGAAACATTCTGGTCGGTATCGACTTGTCTGACAACGACCGCATGGTTTGCGGAAAACTCAGTGAGCCCAATCGGGCTGCTTTGGATAAAGCGATTTGGCTGGCGAAGAGGACTCACGCGAAGCTGACGTTCTTTACGGTGCTGCTGCCGTGCCTCGATCTGGAGGGGGAACTCTTCGATCCGGCGCTGCAGCCGCATCTGACGGATGTGATTGAAAGCCTGCGTAAAGACGCCCGCGACGTTATGCAAAGCCTCATCGTTGAGGCCGAGGCGGAAGGTCTCGCGGTCGATCAGGCCATGACGTGTGGCACCGGTTGGCTGGAGATTCTGCGTCGAGTGGTCGAACACGGCCACGATCTTGTCATCGCCGGCAGCCATCATCGGCATGGCTTGGGACGCTTCCTGCTGGGCAGTACCGGTCAGAAACTGTTGCGAAAGTGTCCTTGCCCGGTGTGGGTTGTGTCACCGCACGAGAGCAAGTCGGTGAAGTCTATTCTGATTGCAAACGACCTTTCGGAGTTTGGCGATGAGGTCGCGAAGTTGGGAATTTCACTTGCGGAAATGCTGCAGGCCAAGCTGCATGTGCTGCACACCGTCGAGTACCCGTTCGAGATTGCGTACAAAGCCTCCGAAATGCCGGAAGAGTACCTTCTGGACTACCGGAGCCAGATTTACCGAGACGTGAACCGGGATTTCGATGATATGCTGCATCGGACCGGTTTGATTCGTCGCGTGCACGAAAGCTGCCGACATCTGAAGTCAGGTGAAGCGGCGTACTGGATTCTCGACATCGCTGAGAAAGAGAGGATTGATCTGGTTGTGATGGGCACGGTCGGCCGTAGCGGGCTGGAGGGCGTGCTCATGGGAAATGTCGCGGAGGAAGTTCTGCCGAAACTGAACTGCTCCGTGTTGGCTGTCAAACCGCAAGGTTTTGTCTGCCCGATTCGGTTCGCTGAGAAGATTGAGCCTGCTCTGGCCTAAGCCTTGGCAGCTCTAACAACTGGCGAGTGTTTTTCCCGATTTGGCTGCAAGAAGGTGCGACTATGAAAGTTCATGTGCATGACACGCTGAAAGAGGTCAATTCCAACCGTGCTGATTTCGTCATGTCGACGATTTCGGAAGGCTTGGAGCGCTTTGCGACAGCAGTCCAGCGCGTTGACGCCTCCCTAAGCGAGAACGGCCACACCACGTCGACGCGTGAGATTCACTGTCGACTCTCCGCCGTTGTAGGCGGTCTGGGTGTGGTGGTCGGTGACAGCAAGGAAGGCAACGAGCACGAGGCGCTGAATACGGCCCTCGATCGCCTGATTCGCGGTATCGATCACCGCGTTGGTCAGCAGCGCTCCAAGCGTCACGACGAGGTTCTAGTCAGCACTTAATCGCCACGATTCCCCGACCCTGATCACCGCCCGGTCCGCCAATGCAGACCGGGCTTTTTTGTTGCCCTGATTTGCTCAATCAGCTCTTGCTACACCGTTGGCAACTACGAATACTTTGTTCCGATCCGTGATGCTGAGCTCCAAACGACGCGGACGGGCAACTCAGCATTCCTGAGGAATTGGTAATCTGGCCTAACCCGATGAACTCATCGAGGAGCGCGGTCGTGAACAAGCCCAGTGAAGCGGTCCAGGCTCGCAGGATTCCGTCCCCGGACGAAGTGCGTGCGAAGCTCAAACGGTGGTGGTCTTCGGACTCACGCTACATGGCAGTCAGTCTGACCGGCCATGCGCTCATCTTGCTGGTCATTGCATTCATACCGATGGCGAATCCGGAGTTCCTGACGCAGGAGGCTCCGGCGTTTGATGCCAAGGTCGATCAGGCTGTCGTAGAACAGGACTTCGACCAGTTCGAACTCGGCGACCCACCTCTGGATCCCACTGAGCTCTCGAACGCGTCCCTCACCGTGACGGAAGCGCCGCCCATGGAGGCTACGGTGGAGGAGATCGCCGAAAATAACCCTACCTTTGTAACGAGTATCAATGGCTCCTCCTCCGACGCCAACCCTCTGGCAGTGGGTAGCCCAGGAACATTTAACATCGATTCAATTGGCGAAGGTGCGGCAGTTCGCCCCGGCGGACCTGGAGGAGACGGCAGCAGACCAGGACCGGGCGGCACTCAATCCCCTGGCTTCCCCAGCCGGAAGCCCCGCGACCGCATGACGGTTGGGACCGGCGCTACGAAGCAAACCGAAAGGGCCGTGCAAGGCGGTTTGACCTGGTTCGCTCGCCATCAGAACCCGGATGGCAGCTGGAGCCTCAACAAGCACCACTGCCGGGACCGAGTTTGTACCTGCGGCGGCGAAGGCGACTTGGAACAGAATGCTGCGGCCACGGCGTTTGCCTTGCTTCCCTATCTGGCTGCTGGCCAGACCCATGAAACCGAAGGCCAGTACAAGGGAACCATTGATCGCGGCTTGGGCTGGCTGGTGAAAAACCAGAAGCAGGATGGAAACCTGGCCGCCGGTGGAGGTCAGGTCATGTACACGCACGGGCTGGCCGCCATCGCGCTCTGTGAAGCCTACGGACTGTCGCGAGACAAGCGTCTGGCAGCGCCAGCTCAGGCGGCGATCAATTTCATCCAGAACGCTCAGGACAAAGAGACCGGCGGCTGGTGGTACAACCCCGGTCAAAAAGGTGGGGACACATCCGTGTTTGGCTGGCAACTGATGGCTCTGAAGAGCGGTCAGATGGCCGGCCTGACGGTCAACCCGGCGACTCTGGGGGGGGCTCAAAAGTGGTTGAAGTCCGTTGCGAAAGGCCAGAAAGGCGGGCTGTTCTCGTACCGCCCGGACACCGGTGTGTCGCCGACGATGTCTTCAGTGGGGCTGCTTTCAACCCAGTACCTGGGGGCCGAACGGAATGACCCGCGCATCACAGAGGGCATGAACTACTTCCTCACGCAGATGCCCAACGCGAAAGTTCGCAACTGCTACTACTGGTATTACGCCACTCAGGTGATGCACAACCTGCCGGGCCCTGAATGGGATCGCTGGAATCGCGAGATGCGCCGGGTGCTCATTGAGAGCCAGGTTAAAGACGGCTGTGCCATCGGTAGCTGGGACCCCAATCAGCCCACTCCCGATCCTCACGGCAAGACCGGCGGTCGCGTGATGGTGACCGCCATCGCAACGCTGACCCTTGAGATCTACTACCGCTATCTGCCGCTCTATCAGCTGGATCCGGAAGCCACGGCTTCCAAGTAAGCGGCGATAGATCGCTGATCTCTCCGGGATCAGTACGCAAGTTTGAGAGCTTGGCTGCAAATCAAATGGCCTTCGTCCTGACCGCGGAGCGGTCAGCGACTCTGCGCAGCCAGTCTCAAAAGGCGGCCGTTCGAGCTCGTCGTTTCGAGACTCAGTCTCGCCAGCAGGGCGATGTTCGATTCCCAGCCGCTCTAGCTGGGTTCTCCGGGTGTCTGTCGGTAGATTTCGCGGACTTAGATCCCGAATCCACCATATCCGTGAGGACGAGCCCGATGAAGCAGTTGATCGTTGCGGTGCTCATGACGCTGGGCATGACCTCGAGCCTGCTGGCTCAGGACATGCCAATCACGCAAGTCCTGATCGATGGCAAGGGCTGGGAACTCGTGGGCGAAGGCTACAAGTTCACCGAAGGCCCCGCCGTTGACGCCGCTGGCAACGTGTTCTTCACGGACATCCCCAACGACCGCATCTACAAGATTGACCTCGAGGGCAAAGTCAGCGTCTTCGTAGAGAACTCGGCCAAGACCAACGGCCTGATGTTCGGAGCTGACGGGCGGCTTTACGGCTGTCGCAACGGCGAGAAGAAGATCGTCGCCTACAAGCCCGATGGTTCGTTCGACACGCTGGCCGAGGACGTGAACTCCAACGATCTCGTCGTCACATCGAAGGGAACCATCTACTTCACCGATCCACCGGGACAGCGCGTCTGGTTCATCGACGGCAAGGGCGAGAAACGCGTCGTCGCCGAAGGCTTCCGTCCAAACGGCGTGATCCTCTGGCCCAAGGAAGAAACGCTCGTCGTCACCGACGGTGACAAGCCGCATTTGTGGACCTTCCGAGTCGAAGCGGATGGCGGCCTGTCCAATCAGGCTCCGTATTATCGGCCGCTGCAGATTCCGACCGGCCGCGACAAGCCGGGTTCGGACGGCATGAAGGTCGATGATGAATACCGTCTCTACGTCGCGACGGCGGCGGGCATTCAGATGTTCGACCCGACCGGGCGACTGGGCGGTACGATTCTGAAGCCGGAACCGAACAAACCTCTCTCCAATCTGGTCTTTGGCGGGCCGAAGTTTGACATCCTGTATGCCACCTGCGGCGACAAAGTCTTTCGTCGCCAGGTCAAACCGATCAGCCGACCCTACTTTCTGCGCAACAGCAAATAGCTCACTATGATTACACGTCACGAGTTCTTCCCGCACGTTATTGAATTGAACTTTCAGGCCCGCAAACGGCTGGGGTGCTGCGTCTATCTGGTTTACGACGGGCCGGACTGGATGCTCATCGACATTGGCTATGAAGAGACCGTCAACGAGCTGATCGACCTGATCCGCAAGATGGATTTTTCATTGGCGAACTGCCGCTATCTGGTCGCCACGCACGCGGATGTGGACCACAGCCAGGGCCTGAAGCGCGCCAAGGAACTGCTGCCATCCGCTGAAACGGTCGGTCATCCCGAAACGCAGAAGCTACTGAAGGAAGGCGATCGCATCGTCACCTTCGCCGAGATTTCGGCGCAGGGCATCTCAATCGACATGCCGCCGATTATGCTCGAACGCACCATCAACGAAGGCGACAAGCTGAAGCTCGGTTCCAAAGAACTCGAAGTCTGGAACACGCCCGGCCACACCGGCGGCCAGCTCTCGTTCCGGCTCGGCAACCTGCTCTTCAGCGCGGACAACATCTACCGCGACGGCTGCGTGGGTAACATCGATGCTCATCACGGGTCGGACATCCCGGCGTTCATTGAATCGCTGAAACGTATCCGTGCCAGCAATGTCGAATGGCTGCTGCCCAGCCACGGCCCGGCCTTCCGTAAGAACAACAAGCTGCTCGACGAAGCCATCGCGCGGCTCGACCGCTATCAGCACATGGCTGACTTCGGCACCTGCGCCGTCGACTGGCCTCTGCTCGACGAATGGGAAGACGAACTGACCCGCGGCATCATGCCCAAATAGTGCTGTTGTGATGACACGCCTACCGAATTCGAAACTCAGCCGTGAAGCGCCGCAAGAAAAGACAGCGGTCAGCAAGGGGGGCTCTTGCCAAACCGCTGTCTAAGCGTGCGATCTCTGGGCTCGACCGTAGCTGCTGCCGTGAATGAGTTCAGCTGAAGCAACTCCGTTAAGGCACCGGGTTGATTAGTGCAGTGACTTCATCTTTTCGACACCTCGATTCAGTGCGACAAGCCACTCCTTGCGAGTTTCAGGAGTGAATTCGGAATCAAACTCCTCCACAGTTTCCATGAGCGCATCGAGCCAGATTGGATACATCAACGGCTTGATGTCGAGATGCTCGCGACTGTGGCTGAGTCCTAGCTCCTGCACCTTCCCAGAGGCATAGACCGAACCGTTGGCGAACTGAAGCAGAAAAGAAATTCCTGAGCGCAACAATTGCTTCTGCTTCGCCATTTCGGTCTTGGCAAACATCTGCCGAATGACAGGTGACTTGGCTGTGAAACGCTCGTAGAAGCGGTCCAGAAACTTGGGATTCAGAACACAACGACCGTAACTGCGCATGACGGTCTGACTGACAGAGGATGGTGCGGGGGCAGACACTGACATGAGACGGAACCTTTTCTTTATAGACTCGCAGAGCGACGGCGACGGGAGCACTCCTAATCTGGACTGCTAAGTCCAGAGTCTGCTCAACCCTACTTTCGGTTCTTGCCGTCGCTGGCCGAGTTCACCAGATTCCGCATTTTGAGAAGAGACTCAAGGGCATCTACGACATCAGACCCGAGGCGATGAACCGCATCCTTGTCACTTAACCGGTTGACTACCGGCGGTTCGCGAGTGGCTCCTTCCTCTCTCCCTGATCGTCCAATTGTCCCAAACGTGAGTACGCCTAACCTCAAAACGTGCAGTAAGGGCGGAGTAGGCGTTCTGTGTCCTCGTGCATTTTAAGTTTCATATCAGTTATAAAATGCACAATTAAGAATGTTTCAATCTCAATTCACTCGAGAATTGCTTCGGCGATCTTAACAATTCCCACACGGTGAATTGTTAAGACGCAGACTCGTGGACCTGGTCAGAAACCTTCCTCGAAGACCTGAGACTATGTCGAAGCAACGCATTCTGGTGATCGAAGACGAGCACGCCTTACAGGACATTTTGACGTACAACCTGCAGGCGGAGGGCTATGAAGTTCTCAGCGCGACCGATGGACAGCAGGGACTTTTGAAGGCTCAAACGGCGTTGCCGGATCTGGTCGTGCTGGACCTGATGCTGCCTGTTGTCGACGGCTTAACCGTCTGTCGCCAGTTGCGCGGCGATCCCAAGACGCGAAATATCCGCGTTCTCATGCTCACGGCGAAGAGCGAGGAAGTCGACGAGATTGTCGGCTTCAATATGGGAGCGGACGACTACGTGGCCAAGCCGTTCAAGGTCAAGCCGCTGATCAGCCGGATCAAGGCGTTGTTGCGTCGCCCGACGACGGATTCCGCCAAGCAGGATGTGGTCGCGGTGCACGGACTGGAGATTGACCGGCTCAATCACACGGCGAAGCTCAATGGCGGCGAACTGGCTCTGACGCCTACCGAATTCAAGCTGCTGTTCACGCTGGCCCGGCAGCCGGGACGCACCTATTCCCGGCTGGAGCTGCTGGATCAGGCACGCGGCGAAGATGCCAACGCTCTCGAACGCACGATCGACGTGCACGTGCGGGCTCTGCGATCCAAACTCGGCGAAGCGGCGGACGTCATCTGCACGGTGCGCGGCATTGGTTACCGCATGGTGGTAGAGCGCCCGGCCGAATGATCTCCTCTGAAGCTGTGATTGACTGAAGTAGGGCGGACAATCCTGTCCGCCGAAACATAGTTGTGGCCGGTCTTCGACCGAGCCACGAGATACGACCGCAGGTCTCCCGAATGAGACCAAATGCGGCACTTGAGACCTCCGGTCGCGTGGTGACGATCAGTAGCATGGACGGGCCGTCCATGCTACGGGTTATAGGGATCAAGATGTGGCTCGGTCTCTACACCGCAGGGCGACCCACCACGATGATCGTGCGGCTTCCGCTGCCGACATCGTCCTGCGGACGATTGCTGGGTTTCGTACCTCAACCCACCCTACAACTGAGGCGCTGCACAAGTTCTGCAGCGACGGCTTGCGGGGTTTCCGAGCGGCAGATTGCTCCGGTCACGGCCACGCGGCTGGCTCCGGCAGTGACGACCTGCGACACGTTGGTGGCGTCGATGCCACCAATCGCGAACCACGGCAAGGAGATTTCAGCAGCGACCGCTCGCACGTAGTCCAGCCCGGCGAACTCATTGAAGTTCTTCGTATCCGATTGAAACGTCGGGCCGACGCCGAGATAGCTCGCCCCGTCCAGAACCGCCTGGCGGGCTTGTTCGATGTTGTGAGTGGACACTCCCACCAGCCGATTCGGCCCGACAATGCGTCGCGCGTCACGCACACTCAGTTCGTCCTGACCCACGTGCACGCCATCGGCCTCGGCGAGGACGGCCAGATCCGGGCGGTCGTTAATGATTAGGAGCACGTTCGTTTCTGCCGTGATGGCTCGCACGCGGCGGGCATGGGCCAGCAGGTCGCGGTCGTTGAGTTCCTTCTCGCGAATCTGGACGACTCGCACGCCGCCCGCGATGGCCTGCCGCAGGACGGTTTCCCAATCCAGCCGACAGAGCGATTGCGTCAGCAGCATGTAGAGCGACGCCCCCTCCAGCCGGCTGCGACTGTCCAGCGAGGTGAGGATCGCCTTTTCGAGCGTGTAGAGGTTGTAGCGCACCTGTCCCAACCGCGCGGGTAAGTCTCTGAGGTGCGTTGCCGACGGGTCGAACGCGACGGCTACCTTCGAAAACTCTTCGAGTGTCCGCGTGGCTTCTTCAATGCGTTTCAGATTCGCCCGCGCGACATCCAGTAACGAGACGCGCGACATCTCGCTGTCGGTGTGAATTGTCGTGCCGACGTCTCCCACCGTGTCACGCGACGAGATCAATGCGGCATCATTAAGTCCGCGCAGCGCCCCGCTGAGCGAGTGGCGGAGTTCCTTGAGCTGCCGCGACAGGAAGGCGTCGTTCAGCGTGAAACGCACGAAGTCTTCGACGACACGAATGCCCTCGCGAGCCCGATTCGCGGCGGCGTCGAGAATCCGGAACGCCGCTGTTCGCTCTGATTCCTGTGGGTCGAGCCAGGCGATTTCAAACGGTGCGTCAACGGGATCAGCGAGCCGGTCTTGCACGGATCGCTGTGGCAAAAAGTTGTCGCTCAACCCGTTCTGGGCGAGCCGCTGTTGCACGATAGATGGAACTGCCAGCAGTGCGGCGAGGAGATGTTCGGTCGCCACTTCAGGCTGGCCGGTTTCTCCGCGCGCTCGCTGTTTCGCCACCAGCAGGACCTCACGCCAGGCATCGGAAGTTGCGCCCGTCGACGGCGCCGCTTTCTCCTGACCAAACAGTTGACGCATATCGCGCGACAGCCGGTCAACGATCTCTTCCGTCGATGTGGAGTCATCAACCGGCAGCTCGTTCCGGATCTCGCCACGGTGCACGATCGACTTTGTGCTGACGGTCGTCACGGTCAGACCATGTCGATTGAGCAGTTCGAAAGCCTGCGACTCATCAGACATCAGAGCCCAGAGCAGATGTCCGGGTTGCACGTCCTTATCGCCCCAATCGCGAGCCAGTTGCTGGGCGAGATCGATCGCGCGGCGGGCACCTTCAGTGAAGCTCTGCTCCCTCATGGCGTGAACTCGTTGCCAACCTTGCGGGCTCGTTGCGGCTTGTCGAGGTTGATGCCGAGCGAGAGCCCGACCTCGATCAATACGTTCCAGCCTGCGGCGAGTTGCACGAAGCAACCGAGATCGCCCCCGTCCGGACTCGTGACGGTCGGGAACATGGTTGGCCGTGATGAGATCGCGATGATCTGCATGCCGACGCCCTTGCCAAGGCATTCCTGGAACTTCGCTTCGGACTCTTCGTAAGGATCAACCCACAGCAGCACGTCCTCGGGGTTCATGACCTCTTCGATGCCGTGCACGGCATAGGTGCCTTCGAGGAAGTCGGATTTCTTGCGGGTGATCTCATTGGTCTTCAGGGCGAGCTCTTCAGCAACGCCGTCGTTGCGTCCGGCCCAATAGATGGTTCCGGCTCGCGCAATTCGCTGAACCAGAGTCTGGTCGAACGGCGTCGTCAGTGCCGCTTCGACATGCTGACCGAGTTGAGCCAGGCGACCGGCCAATGTTGACTGCCCCGAAATGTGTTCGAGCAGCGAGCGATAGAACAGAGCCTGTTCCACCACGCTCTTGGTCGCGGCGACAGCTTCTTCCTTGCCGCAGGTCAGCACGAAACCCTGATTCGCCAGTTCCTGCAGTTTTGAGTTCGGTGTCGCGCTCAAACTGAACCGCAGGCTGTGTCGTTGTTCGCGCAGCTTCTGGTAAAGGCGAATGACTTCCGCAGTCTTGCCTGAGTTCGAGGCCGCGAAGACCGCCCAGCCACTGAGGTCGTATTCGGAAGACTGACGTCCGGCGTCGGTGTGCAGCACCAGCGGCCAGCCGTTGCGGCGGGCGTGAGCAATGGAACTCTTGGCCGGGAAAAGACGGCTGGAACCTTCACCCGTCAGCAGCAAGCGACCGGCTGCAGCGATATCACTGGCCACGGACTTGGAAGTGGACGCGTCAAAGCTGCTGATAATGCGGGGCGTTTCCAGCATCTCGCGTGTCAGAGAGAACTGGCGATAACGGTCATCGGTGAGATTCATGAACGACGCTTTCAAAGGACGACGAAGACAAAGCGCAGGGCGACTCTAAATTAACGCGTCGCGTCGGTCGCTCAAACCGGGCGGCATCAGACGAGCGGATCGCGTTGTCGCCGGACGCCGTTCTGCCAGTGCAGGCGATCATCGGTGAGATGTCCAAAACGGTACGCACAGTTCAGACAGAGCTTGGCCGTGCCGAATTGCACATAGATCTCTCCGGGCAGTAGCAAATGAAAGTAGTCCTGCCCCGGAGTCTTGTGGTGGCAGTACTCGCGCGGCCCGTTGTCCTGAATGTGCACTTCCCAGTTCTGTGGGTACGGCAGGTACAGCCGCAGGTCCTCCGCAAGGTCCTTGAGGACCATCGGCGTCTGCAGTTCAGGAGGTTTACCGGCGTCGGACATGTCGGTGCTCAGTCGTCAAGTTGCCTCGAGTCAGACGCTGATTCTGAGGACCACAGAGGCCTCAGTCTACGAATGCCTGCACCAAGAGACGGTGTTCGAAGCACGAAGATCCAATCGGGAACATCCCTTTGATGGAGCGTGTCAACTCACCTTCAAGTGGAGATTGCCGCCAGCGTGGAATACCCGCGGATGCAGACAGAACGGTCGGCACAATTGCGCTACCCGGAAACTCTTCGTGATCGGTGCGATTTCACTTGCCATTCCAATTTAGCAAAGCACGAGTGTCCGCCGATAAATCCTCGCAGACTTACCTAAAGTCTCCCGCTAACAGCCAGGAATCGGGTGCTCTTGTGAAATACAGGAGCGACAACGTCTCAGGCTGGCTCGGAGCGAGAAACTGAGTTGCACAACAGATGATTCACTGAAGAGCAGTTTTACGGATTCGACCAGATAGCGCGGCTGCATTGGACGCATAGTCGTTACCGCAGGCATTGTCGGATCCTTTTCTTCTGTTGATGGAACTCTGGTTCGGGAGCGGATCGCCAACTCTTGGATGGCAACGTATCGGAAGTGCCTTCGGTCGCTTCCCCCATCATTGCGACTCCAGACGAATCAGCAGGAAATTTATGGAAACTACCACGCGACGCCGTAGCGGATCCCGAGTTCAAAACCCGTTGGAGACCTACCTGCGTGAAATCAATGAGACAGCGCTCCTGACTGCGGAAGAGGAGAAAGAACTCTCTTACCGCATCTCCGGGGGAGATGGAGCTGCTCGTGACCGCATGGTACGAGCGAATCTGAGACTGGTTGTGAACATTGCCCGAGCCTACACCGGCAAGGGGCTTCCCCTGCAAGACCTGATCGAGGAAGGCAACCTCGGTCTGTTGCGTGCGGTGGAAGGCTTCGATCCCACGATGAATACGCGCTTCAGCACGTATGCGAGCTACTGGATCAAGCAGTCCATCAAGCGAGCACTGGTGAACTCGGCCAAGACCATTCGCATTCCGGCGTACATGGTGGAACTGCTCACCAAGTGGCGTCGAGCGACCGCGAAGCTGACCGAATCACTTGATCGCACGCCGACTCCGGAAGAGGTGGCTGCGGAACTCGGTCTGCCGAAGAAGAAGCTGCGAATCGTGAAGAAGGCGATCCAGCTCTACAACTCGACTCCTCAGACGGAGCAACCGGAAAGCAACTGGACTCTGGGTGAAGTTGTCGCCGACGAACGCCAGAAAGGTCCCGACAACGAGTTGCTCGATACCGATAACCTCACTCACGTGATGAAGATGCTCGAAACGATGGACGAGCGCGAGGCCATGATCTTGCGATTGCGTTTCGGGCTGGATGACTCAGAGCCCAAGACGTTGAAGGAAATCGGCGAAGCTCTCGGACTGACTCGCGAACGTGTCCGTCAAATTGAGTGTGATGCCTTGAACAAGCTGAACCGCGGACTCTGCGGCGAATAACGATCGCTCAGATTCCAACCAACGAATCATCCCCTGTGGAAAGAGCCCGACCAATGATTGGCCGGGCTCTTTCCTTTTTCCCTTTGACCGGCAGAGTCCAAGGCGGAATCTGACGTCTTAACCCCAGATTGTTGTCGCTGGATTGGATACACCTGCCATCATATTGACACGCTGAAACATCCTCTGCGATGGCCCGTTGTGTTCGGCACTGCAATTGCTTATCTGCTGCCACCCACAGGGAAGTTGCTGACTCTGCCATTGCACTGAAACTATCTACGGCATGACGCCTTACGAGGAGGACCGTTATGAAACTTACGGCATCGATACTGAGCGTCGCGCTGCTGGGAGCATCAATTTGCGCCTATGAGTCCGGAATTCTGCGACAGGCAGGAGCCCAGGATGCTCCACCCCCACCGAGCTTCGATCCGGACAATGCGCCACGGAGTGTGGTTCCTCCGCCAGTTCCGGACGAAGAAATCGAAGTCATGACACGTGGCCCCGTCCACGAGGCTTTCGCGACTCCGGTGATTTTCAATCCGAAGCCGGGTCAGAAGGTTCCCGAAGCACCACCGGCTCCTATTGACGAGCAGCCACCAGTCTCGCGACCGGTCGGCGACAACGTCACCTGGATTCCCGGCTACTGGAACTGGGATGACGAGCGTGACCGTTTCATCTGGATCACAGGTATCTGGCGTGCGATTCCACCAGATCTGGAATGGGTCCCCGGTTACTGGTTTGACGATAAGGCCGGTAACTACCAGTGGGTTGCGGGCTTCTGGAAGAAGGACAGCGATGACGACATCGTCTACTTGCCGCCTCCACCAGAACCGCGCGATGAAGGCCCCATCGGAGTCGCGCCTCAGGACAATCAAACGTGGGTGCCCGGAGCCTGGGTTTGGCGTCAGGATCAATACGCCTGGCGTCCAGGTTATTGGCTGGACGCTCAGCCCGGCTGGATGTGGGTGCCACCGTGCTACAACTGGACTCCCAGCGGCTACATCTTCGTCCGCGGCTACTGGGATTATCCCGTCTACAACCGCGGTTTGATGTTTGCCCCGATCTATCCAGTGCGACGCGGCCCGTTCAACTGGAGCTACACGCCATCTGTCGTGATCAACACGGGGGTCTTCGGAACGCACCTGTTCATCAATAGCGGCTACAACCGCTACTACTACGGTGACTACTACGGTGGTGGGTACCGCAACCGAGGCTACACGCCCTGGTTTGCGTTCAACTCGACCCGTCGTGGCTACGATCCCATTTATTCCCACAGTCACTGGCAACATCGCCATGATCGTGACTGGGACCGCAACCTGCGGCGCGATTTCGACCGCTTTGATAACGACGATAACGTCAATGACCGTCCGGGCCGGCGCTTTACCGGAACGGATATCGGTCTGGCAGCCGGTGGTGGAGCACTTGGCGGAGCAGTGCTGGCGACGACGTTACAGAGGATGTCATCGAACCGGGACAGGGATCGGAATCCGAACAGTCTCCAGTTGCAGAATGTGTCCAACGATCGTCGCGACTTCTTTCGCTCACACTCAAAGGATCTGCAGAAAATGCAGGCTCAGCGAGTGGAAGTGGAACGGACTGGCAAGCCCCAACTGGCGGTAACGCCAACTCCGGGACAGCCGAATCCGAATCCGGACGTGAAAACGACTCCTGCAGTGACCGAATCCAGGACGGTCAAACTGCCGAAGTCACCCATCACCGCCAAAAAGGTGGAAGAGAACGCTCAACGCTTCGGACCTAACCCGGCTGGGAGTGGTCGCGGTCGTGACAACAATCCGCTGGTGAATCCAGGCGCGACCAGCAAGCCGTTTGAAGCTGGCAAGCCGGTGATTCCAAACACGACTGCTCAGCCCAATCAGCCGCAGGTTCAACCTCAGACGCCCACTCAAAGGCCAGATCGCGGCTTCAATCCGAAGCTCGATCCGATCACGAAGGCTCCGAGGAACCCGCAGCCGCAAGTTCAGCCGAATGTGCCACAACCTCAGGTCCAGCCCACGGTTCCTCAACCCAAGGTACAACCTCAGGTTCAACCAACGGTTCCTCAACCCAAGCCTGTGGTGCCGAACCCGGTTGTGCCGCAGCCGCCAAAGGTGCAACCACAGCCGCAGCCTCAACCAGTGATTCCAGCGGCTCCTAAGGTACAGCCTCAACCGCAGCCGCGACCGGTGATCCCGGCTGCTCCGAAGGTTCAGCCACAACCACAGCCGCGACCGCAACCAGTGATCCCAGCGGCTCCGAAGGTACAACCTCAACCGCAGCCGAAACCACAACCTGCCCCGCAGCCCAAGCTGCAACCACAGAAGGTGCCAGGTAAGAACAAGAACTGAGGCTTGTTTCCTGTGTGAAGTGTGAAGCAGGGAGGCCTGAGCTGAACAAGCTCAGGCCTTTCCTTTTTTCACGACCTAGACTTTGCACGACTCATACGGACGGGAGGGCGAGGCTCCTGCCGAGCCGCGTCGCGCTCCTTGAAACGGCTCGGCAGGAGCCTCGCCTTCCCTTGCGCAACGCGTGGTTTGCTCAAGCCGCAGCGCTCCTCGTGTTGACGAAATTCAACATGTGCCGATTGTGCCGGACGAATTGAGACGCTGTGTTGGCAGTTGGTAGGGATTTGCTCCGTCGAGGTCCCTCACCGTGATCTATGTTTCTTAGAAGACAAACTGCGCATTCCTTGTGTTGTTTTCGGAAACAGTTCATGCGTGCTGCGAGGCATTATCATCACAACCGCTCCATTGGGAGCAGCTCGACCCGGCGAGGCAGCTTTGCCCCCGCCGTGATCGTCGCGCTGGTCGCTGTGGTGTCGTGTGTGGCGCTGGTGCTCGACAAGTTGTGGCTCGAGGCCGCACGCTCGGAGCTGCAGACCGGAGTCGAAGCGGCAGCGCTCGGTGCTGGCCGATTCCTGGCGACCGATGATTTGCTGCGAGCTAACTCCGACAGCCTGCTGCGTGTCGAGAAAGCTCGTCAGGCAGCTCTTCAAGTGGCGACACGCAACACGATCGCGGGTCGCGCCGTGGAACTGGACTTCGGCCCCGAGGGTAGCATTCGCTTCGGCAAGCTGATTCAGAATGAATCCGATGGCGAGACGCTGTTCATTGAAACGGACGAGAATCCAACCAGCGTGGTCGTGCTCGGCGAGCACACGCGAGCCAAAGACAATCCGGTGGCCATGTTCTGGCAGGGTGTCGGCGGAGTGGACAGCGCCGATGTGGCGGCTCGCGCAGAAGCGACTGTTGATAACCGCATCGTCGCGTTTCGTCCGTTGCAGGGCGTGCCCATTCCGATTCTGCCGATGGCGATTCTGAAGGATGATTCGAAACGCGAACGTCCCTCATGGAAGCAAGACATTGAACTGCGCAAGGGACGTGATGAAAACGGCTACGACGAAGCCACGAATACTGTCACTCAACAGCCTGACGGCATCCCTGAGATCCTGCTGACCAGCACGGCTTATCAGGGGAACCCGGCGAAGGCCAACGTCCACATTTTCAGTCTCAACATGAACACGCTGCAGTCTGACATGTTGCGGCATGTGCAGTCTGGCTGGTCGCTGCAGGACTTCCCCGCTGATGAGCCCGAGTTCCGTCTGGATCGCGGGCCGATGTCATTTCCTGCCGTTCCGGACTGGTCCGGCACGATGCCGAACGAACTGCACAATCTCATCGGTCAGTGCCGGATTGTGTTGCTCTACGAAGCGTATTCAGGTGGCGATGTGACGTGCCGCGAAGCCGTCGCCGGTCGCATTCTCAATGTCAGTGTTGGCCAGGACGGATCCTGCAAGATGGTGTTCCAGCCGGGAGTCCTCACGACTCGTACCGGTGTATTGGCTCAAGAAACATTGGTCCCTCTGACCGCGCAAGTTGGACCAAACAAGTACGTCTACAAGTTGCAATTGACCTTCTGATGAGATCGGAAGTGACTCGCCGCGGTTCCCCGGTGAGTCAACGAAAGTGAGATCACGATGATTGCGGACTCTCCCGTTCAATCCAGCAATGAAGCTCGTCAGCAGTTCCAGAGGCTGAAGACGCACCTGCATCGCCGCATGATCGACGCGATCGATCTGTCCAAGGCGGGCAAGGTGCCGGAAGCCGAACTGCGTCAGCAATTGCGGGCATTGGCTCAGCACCTGTGCTCGATGGATGAAGTCGCGCTGCCGACTGATCATCGCGAGCAGATGGTCAAAGAGATCCTCGACGAAATCTACGGCTTCGGACCGCTCGAACCGCTGATGAACGACCCGGATGTTTCTGACGTGCTCGTCAACGGCCCGGACCGAGTCTTCATCGAACGCAACGGTCTGTTGCAGCCGACGAGCATTCGCTTTGCCGATGACGCGCACCTGCTGCGATTGATTCACCGTCTGGTCGGTCGTGCCGGTCGTCGTATCGACGAAGTGTCGCCGATGGTCGACGCCAAGCTGCCGGACGGTTCGCGTCTCAACGCTGTGATTCCGCCGATCGCGCTGAAAGGACCGACGGTTTCCATTCGTCGTTTCAAGTCGCGAGCCCTGTTGTTCGAAGACATGGTGGCCCGCAACACGCTGGCGCCGGAAATGGCCGACTTCCTGGTCATGGCCGTGCGCGGTCGCCTGAACATGATCATCTCGGGCGGTACGGGTTCCGGTAAAACGACGATGCTCAACAACCTGAGCCGTTTCATTCCGGTGACCGAACGCGTCATCACGATCGAGCAGACGGCAGAACTTCAGTTGCAACAGCCCGACGTTGTGTCGATGGAAATGCGACCCGCGAACATCGAAGGCACCGGTGAAATCTCCCAACGCGACCTGTTGAAGAACAGCCTGCGAATGCGTCCTGACCGCATCATCGTGGGTGAATGTCGTGGCGGCGAAGTGCTGGAAATGTTGCAAGCCATGAATACGGGCCACGATGGCTCGATGAGCACGTTGCACTCTAACGACACGCGTGACGCTCTCGATCGTCTGGAAATGATGATCGCGTTGTCCGGTGTGGAACTGCCGACGCAGGTTTCTCGCCAATACATCTCCACCGCCGTGCAGTTGATGGTGCACTTGACGCGTCTCAGCACCGGTGAGCGTAAGGTGACTCGTATCTCGGAACTGTGTGGCGTGCGTAACGGCGTCTACATCACTGAAGACGTGTTTGTGTACCGCATGCAGGGTATCGATCAGGAAGGCCGCGCAATTGGTTCGTTCTTCGCGACGGGTCACGAGCCCACCGTGCTGAAGCGCCTCGCTGCCGCCGGCTTCGAAGCTCCGACCAGCATGTTCGAAGCCCGCGAACTGAAGGCCAGCAGCTAAGTCGTCTTGAGCCTCGCGTGCAGTCAGTTCCTCTTTGCTAATTCACTTTTCGTTCGGAGCCGCCCATGTCCGCGGACATCCTGTCCAAACCAATCGATAGCCTGCCGGACTTTGCTGGCATCCTGCGCGACCAGGAAACATTCGGGTCGGGCAAGGATGAACCCACAGATTTCAGCGACAGTATCAACAGTGCGTTCGATCGGTTGATGATTCAATCTGGCATGCAGATCGCGCCGTCGTTGCTGCTGTTCCTCAGCTTCTTCGCGGCGCTGGTCGTGGGCGGCCTCGCGTTCATCGCTCAGGAAAACCCTCTGACGGCGAGCATGATGGCGGGCTTTGGCGGAGTTGGTCCGATTCTCGCGGCGATCATTATTCGTAGTAACCGCCAGCGCAAGATGCAACAGCAGTTGCCCTCCATGATCGACGAACTGGCTCGTGCGGCGAAAACCGGAAGGAGTATTCAGAAGTGCTGGGAAATCTTCGCCAACGTAAACAACGTCTTCGACAAGCGTTACGGCACCGCCGCCGCGCTGGCCGAAAATCCGTTCAACAGCGCCGGCGCCTTCCAGAACAGTTCCGCCAACTGGACGCACGAAACCTTCCTCGCCCCCGGCGCCCCGCGTGCCGCCGGGATCGGCGTGCGCTTCCGTTTCGGCAAAACGTGATGAACCGGGCACG
>CAYLTY010000085.1:0-32648 GCA_964386705.1 uncultured Planctomycetaceae bacterium | reverse complement strand
CGATCTGATCGAGTTCTTCCGAGTACATCCGCCCAGTCTGCGACTGACCTCGAATCCGTTTCACATTCTCCAGACGCTCCCGGCGTTCGCTCAGATCGCGATACATGTCAACGATGTCCTGCACGATCGCTCGCACGAGCGGAATTCGTTGATTCGCTTCGTCGATCGTGAACAGTCGCCGCACCGCAGAGTCAGCTGAAGACATGATCTCGATTACTCCTCTGCGCCTACACCGAACGGGCTGGGTTCACCCTTCACCCAGACTGGCTCGTACAGCACTTTGGACTCAGCCACCGCCGTCGGATTCAGCGTTGCCCGTCCCCAAGCCACCGTCAGCGGCAACTTGGCGTAGTCGACGATGCAACCATCCCGGCTGAAGCAGCTGAGGTCGTAGTTGGACCCCATGAAAATGCAGTCAACAGGACATGGCTCGACACACAACGCACAGAACATGCACTTCGTATAGTCGATCGCAAACCCGTTGATACGAAAGCCTTTACCAACCGGCGCCTTCTCTTTGTGGATGTAGATGCAATCCACCGGGCACGCGGCAGCACACTTTTCGCAACCGATACAGGTTGTCAGGTCAAAACGATGAAAGCCGCGGTAGCGAGCCTTCACGGGCACAGGCGTTTCAGGATATTCGTAAATTTCCGCAAATGTTCGGCGGCGATAGGTCTTTACCATCGTCCAAATGGTGACCCACATTCCATGCAAGACAGTCCATACGGTGCGGACGACGTTCCTAACCCACGTAATCATGGTGTCCCCAAAGGCGTCTAATCACCGACGCATCGCAAACCGCTCTTCGCGAAGAGCGAGTTGTGCCACAAAGATGCCTGACTGCAATTGATTATATGGAGCCCCCTTCCGCTCGCAAGGCAGCCCGAAAGCCGCAATGACTCAGCGTCGCAGTTCCTCAGAAATCGGAAAAGAGGCACTTGAAGCCAGTGCGGCAGATCTTTCGAGGGAAGTCTAGGAGTCGTGAATCTCCCGGCTATACTCGTTGTCCGACACGATCTCAGAATCGACGGGAATCTCAGCGGCCCGTTCGATTTCGACCACTCTTTCCTTGAGCGGAACGATGACATTTAAGCGCCTCAGTCTGTTCATCGTCGGATTCGTTACGGCCTGTCAGGGCTGGACCGTTCAGGCTGCCGAACCACAGGCAGACGCTCGCAAGTTTTTTGAAAACCGCGTGCGTCCGTTGCTGGCCGAAAAGTGTTTCAAGTGCCATGACGACCGCAAGCAGCGCGGCGGACTGCGACTCGACGTCCGCGACGGTGTCTTCTCAGGGGGCGAGTCGGGCGAGGCCATCAAGCCCGGTAAGCCGGACGAGAGCTTGCTGATTCAGGCGATTCGCTACGAATCTTTTGAGATGCCGCCGGATGGAAAATTGTCGGCGGAAGAGATCGCTACCCTGACACAGTGGGTCGCCGCCGGCGCCTACTGGCCGGACGAACCCAAGTCGACGGGCACGGGCACGGCCCGCAAAGGTGGCGGTCACGGGATCAGCGACGAAGACAAAAAGTGGTGGGCCTTTCAGCCGCTCGCCGAAGTAGCCGCCCCGCAAATCGAAAACGATGCCTGGTCGCGCAATGAGATTGATCGGTTCATCCTCAGTCGCCTGAAGCGCGAAGACATCAGCCCAGCCCCCGAAGCGTCACGCGCGACGCTGATCCGTCGTCTGTACTTTGATCTCACCGGCTTGCCTCCCAGTCCCGAGGATGTCGAAGCATTCGTGAAGGACGAGTCACCGAAGGCCTACGAGCAACTGGTTGATCGCCTGCTCGCCAGTCCGCGCTACGGCGAACGCTGGGCTCGGCAATGGTTCGATCTGATCCGCTACAACGAGTCAGACGGCTACCGCAAGGACGACTACCGCCCGGACATGTGGCGGTATCGCGATTACGTGATTTCCTCCCTAAACAGCGACAAGCCGTTCTCGCAGTTCGCCTCTGAGCAGATCGCGGGAGATGAACTGGATCCCCTGAACCCGGACGCGAGAGTCGCCACCGGTTACTGGCGGCTCTACCTCTACGAATACAACCAGCGCGATGCCCGCACGCACTGGCAGGCGATTCTGGACGAACTGACCGACGTGACCGGCGAAGTCTTCTTCGGGTTCTCCATCGGGTGCGCGAAGTGCCACGATCACAAGTTCGACCCGATCCTGCGCGAAGATTATTTTCGATTGCAGGCACATTTCTCATCCATCCTGCCCCAAGACAGCCTGCCCGTCGCGAAGGCTGATGAACTGGCTGCTCACAACAAGAAGCTGGCTGAATGGGAGCAGGCGACCAAAGCCATTCGGGATGAGATCGAGAAGATCCGCGCTCCCTACATCGCGAAGGCCAAGCCCGGTGCCGTCAACAAATTCCCCCCGGACATTCGCGCCATCGCAGATAAGTCTCCGGAAGAAAGAAGTGCCGAAGAGCACCAGTTGATGGACCTGATGCGTCGGCAGATCGATTACGAATATGCCAGCATCAAGCCTAAGGAAGACGACAAGAAACGGCTGACGGAACTCAACGAGCAACTGGCGAAGTTCGACTCCATGAAGCCCGCAGCGCTGCCGACCGCAATGACTGTCACCGATGCGTCACTGACTCCGGCGAAGACGTTGATCCCGGGTGACCGCAAGCAACGCGACATCACCCCAGGCAAGCTGACGATTCTGAGCCCCGAGCCGAGCACGATCGAACCACTTGCTACAGCTCCGCAATCGACCGGGCGCCGCGCCGCACTGGCGCGTTGGGTCGCTGATCCCCAGAACCCGCTGACCCCGCGTGTCGTCGTGAACCGCATCTGGCAAGGTCATTTTGGTATGGGCATCGTTCCCACAGCCAGTGACTTCGGGCACCTCGGCGAACCGCCAACCCATCCAGAGTTGCTCGACTGGTTGACGCGTTACTTTCTGAGTCACAACGGTCAGTTCAAAGAGCTGCACCGCCTGATTGTGAACTCGGCCACCTACCGGCAGTCGGCGACAAACCCGTCGCCCGAACGGGCCTTGAAGGTCGACCCGACGACGCGCCTGCTCTGGCGCTGGGATGTCCGCCGCCTGGATGCCGAGCAAGTTCGTGATGCCATGCTCGCTGCGTCTGGAGAACTCGATAACGAACTCGGTGGCCCCAGCGTGGATGTCGGTAAGCCCCGCCGCTCGATCTACTTGCGTCAGATGCGAAACGCACCGGACCCCCTGCTCTACTCGTTCGACGCCACCGACGGCTTTAACAGCACGGCTCGCCGCAATGTCACCACGACTCCCAACCAGTCGCTGCTGATGATCAACGGTGCCTTCCCGCTCTCGCGGTCCAAAGGCTTTTCGAAACGCGTCGACTCACTGGTGGCGAATGACCCCACCGCGAAATCAGACCCGCTGAAGGCTTCCGCCAACGCCGCCTGGCGACTGGCCTACGGTCGCCTGCCGAATGAGTCAGAACTTGCCTCTGCCGTACACTTCCTGCGTTCGGGTGGCGAAACTCAAAGTCCCCCTGACCCCGCCACACTCACCGCAACCTTTCCCGTCACCAATAGCCCGGCCATCGAGTTGAATGGCGCCAGCGCGTTGCCCCAATGGAAGCTCGCTGACACCCAGCAGGCCATCTCCGGGGACTTCACTGTCGAAGCGATCGTGCAACTGCGGTCGATCTACTCCGACACCAGCGTACGCACCATCGTCTCGCAGTGGGACGGGGACTCAGCGCATCGCGGTTGGGGCTTGGGCGTCACCAGCGCCCAATCGAAGCACCAACCTCGCAACCTGATCCTGCAATTGGTCGGCGACGCTGCGGATGGAAAGCTGACGTATGAGGTCGTGGTCTCGAACTTCCGCCTGGAGTTGAACCGTCCCTACTACGTCGCTGCTGCCGTTCAGCTCTCGGAGACTTCAGAAAAAGGCATCACCTTCTACTTGAAGGATCTCGGAGACCCAGACGCCGTGCTGCAGATCGCGTCCGCAACGCACAAGGTCGTGAGCGGCATTCAGCCGGATTTCCGCATGACAATGGGTGACCGCGACGGAACGAAGCGGGCTCGCTGGGATGGTCTGATCGATCAGGTCCGCCTGTCTGCAGCCACACTTCAGCAGAGTGAATTGATCGATGAGGACGGTAACGGCCGCGAAGTCGTGGGTTCCTGGAACTTCAACACCAGAACCCAGCTTGGTCAGGACCAGTCCGGCAAAGGCCGCGATCTGACTGCCATCACTCAGCCCCCCGAGTCAGCCCGCAGCGGGGTGCCTCAGCGCGCCTTGTCCGACTTGTGTCACGTGCTGCTGAACTCCAGCGAGTTCCTGTACGTGGATTAGCGCGACGTCAATACTTGGGGTTCGGATTCGCGCGGCCGTTTAACCTCAACGCCAACGGCGTGAGCGCCCCGGCGAGCCCGTATCGCGTGGCGCACGCCGTTGTTCGATATCCGCGTGCGACTGACAGACGTCACGTTGGCAGGCCACGAAGAGATTATGCGCTCCTGCGCAAACGCGAATACTGACTGTTAAGGCCAGCAGCCTCACTGGCCTTCAAGAAGCGAAAGTTCGCATCAGGATACTTACTGAGCAGCTTCTGCAACGCGGGAACCGATTTGGCAAACGTCAAAGCGCCGCGTTTGGATCTCAGGGCACGTTGGCAAGACTCACAAAGCCGGAAAGGGGCTTTGAAAGAAACGTCTCGGCCCATCTCTTTGCCATAGCGAGCGGAGGGGATATTCATCGAACGCACGAGGATTGAGCCCACCAGTCCACCGAAAATCATCGAGAGGATTGGAAACGCATCCAGACCGCTATCGCTTCCACTCTCAAGCCAACGTTGCTCGCAAACTCCATGCAGCCAGACCGCGGAATCTGTACCGCAATCACAGTGCGAACAGTTGCCTGACAACACCCAGGTGCCTTGGGCAACAGCCTGATTGATTTCGGCTGAGGGGCAGATTTCGTAGGCGTCCAATCCAGCGGTCTCGCGAAGCGTACTCAAGCTTGGAATCAACAGATTGCGTCCAAACTGGCAGGCCTTTGTGGAACCAGCATCGCATACGCCCACTCTCAACTTTTGCCCACACTCGCAAGGGACGCAGAATTCCATTTCGGTGCCTCTTGGTAACAACCAACCACATCAACCAACGCAACGACCAGCGGCGGCCATTCGAGCGCCGATCGATGCTGTCTGGCATTCTGAAAAGTCAGCAATCGCAAGATGCCGCCGTATTACTTCACTTTCGCCCCCGCCAGCCGATGCACGGCTTGCCATTCAGCTTCGGTGACGGGCTGAATAGATAGCCGCGAGCCCTTGCTCAGCAGGACCATGTCCGCCGTGCCCGCGTTATCTCGGAGTTGATCGCGAGTCAGTGGCTCGGGGAACTTCTGCAGGAACTCGATGTCGACCATGTACCAGGTCGGCTGATCCGACTTGCTCTTGGGGTCGTAGTACGGAGCCTTGGGATCGAACGCGGTGTGATCCGGATAGCCACTTTTCACAACCTTAGCCGTGCCGACGATGGCCATGGGCTCGGCGTTGCTGTGATAGAATAAAACTCGATCATCAACGCGCACCGTGTCACGCAGAAAGTTGCGCGCCTGATAGTTCCGAATCCCGAACCAGTGAATCCGTTTATCCTTGGCGAAGGCGTCGATGGAGTACTCCTCAGGCTCGGACTTGAAGAGCCAGTATTGGCGAGGCTGAGTCATGTGCAGATGATCCAGAGAGTGTTGCGTGAGGCCGCGGATTGCGAACTTCCCAATCTGGCCCTTGAGTATTCTGCCGCAAGTTCGCTACACATTCTCCGTGTTTTGATTCATTCAGGAAAGCGAGCTACGAGCCGAATCAGTTATGTCCAAGACGACTGACGTCCAGATCAAGGATGCTTTTTGCACGTTTGAACCAGTTGCCTTTCGAGCCCCGCTGAAGTTCGGCGGACGCATCGTCGACAAGACCCACCTGATTAACGTCGAGGTCGTTGTCGAAACCCGGTCGGGAAAGCATGAGACCGGCCAAGGCAGCATGCCCATCGGAAACATCTGGGCGTGGCCGACGGATTCGCTGAGCGGCGATCAAACAGCCGCTGCCATGCAGGCTTTCGCAGAAGACGCGGTGACGATCGCGCGTGACCTGCCGCGATTCGCGCATCCATTGGAACTGATGTTCGACATGGCGGCCGAGTACCAGCACCTGTCGAAGCTGGTGATGTCGAAACTGCATTTCAAAGACGAGATGCCACCGCTGGCTCAACTGGTCGCGGCCAGCGCCCTCGATGCGGCGGTGCATGACGCGTATGGACGCCTGCACAATTTGAATTCGTACAACACACTGTCTTCGCAGTTCGTAACGGACGACCTGTCGATCTACCTGGACGATCAATTCAAAGGCGAGTATCTCGATCAATACACGCTCCGCGAGCCAAAAGAGCGGATGCCACTATACCACCTGATTGGTGCGTTAGATCCCTTGACACCTGCGGATGTCAAAGAGCGGCCCAAGGACAACCTGCCGGTCACGCTCGGTGAGTGGATCAAGGCCGACAAGCTGACTCATCTGAAGATCAAGCTGGCTGGCGACAATCTGGATTGGGACGTGCAGCGCGTCGTGGCGATTGAGCAAGTGGCTGCGGAAGCACAGGCTCTGCGCGGTTGTGAGAACTGGTGGTACTCGCTGGACTTCAATGAGAAGTGTCAGAACGTCGACTACGTGCTGAACTTCCTGCAGCAGGTTCGCGAGAAGACCCCAGTGGCCTACGACCGGGTGCAGTACATCGAGCAGCCCACGAGTCGTAATCTGAAAGCTCATCCTGAGATCAAGTTGCATGAGGCATCCAAGCTGAAGCCGGTGGTCGTGGATGAAGCGCTGGTCGACTACGAATCGCTGCTCCTGGCTCGCGATCAGGGCTACACGGGTGTGGCACTCAAGACCTGCAAGGGACACTCGGAGTCTCTTTGCCTCGCTGCTGCGGCTCAGAAGTTCGGCATGTTCTTGTGCGTGCAGGATCTGACCTGCCCCGGCTTCTCATTCCTGCATTCGGCGAGTATGGCGGCGCGGATCCCGACTGTGGCGGCAATCGAAGGCAACGCGCGGCAGTATTGCCCTGGGCCGAACAAGAAATGGTCCAAGCTCCTGCCGGGCATGTTTCAGATCAATAATGGCACGGTGCAAACCGGGTTGCTGAACGACGTCGGCCTCGGATTCTGAGTTTGTAGCGGTTTGTTCCAGCCGGCGTCTTTTAATCCATCACTGAGGCCAGGCATACTCTGCATTGCGATGGGTGACTGCGCTCAGCTATGGAATATGCTCTAGAGATACACCGTAGCGCTGTCTGATGCGTTGCCTTTGCATGCCCTCACTGCCTGCCGATAGGGAGTTTCGGATGTTGCGATCTCACCGAGCTTTGCTTTCCTGCGCGTCGATGCTGGCTGCGACATCCGTTGCTCATGCGGAACCACCGCACGTGTCCTACATCTATCCTGCGGGCCTGCAGCGCGGGACGACGATTGAAGTCCGGGTCGGCGGCCACTTCCTGCACGACGCAGCCTCGTTTCTGGTGGACGGTCCCGGCATCGACGCCAGTCCGCAAATTAAACCGACTCACACGCAATGGTTCGAAGGCCCCGTCATTCCGCAGCCGGATTCGCAGCGGGTCGAAGACTACCCTGTCGATTATCTGGGGACTTTGAAGGCGGCGGCAGATGCCCCGTTAGGAACTCGCGACTGGTCAGTACACGTCTCGCAAGGCGTCACGCTGCCGATGAAGTTGCTGATCGGAAGGTTGCCCGAAGTCATCGAGGAAGAGATCGACGGTCAGCCGATTCCGCAGTTGGTCAAGCTCCCGGTGACGATCAACGGTCGCACGTTCCCGCGCGAAGACGTCGACCTCTGGACGTTCGATGTGCAGCAAGGCCAGACCGTGAACTGTGTCGTTGTGACAGGTGGAATCGGTTCTCCTGTCGAAGCCCAAATTGAGATCCGAGACCCGAATGGTGTTCGGCTGACCGGCACGACGGGCTCACCCGGAACAGATCCCTTGGTCCGTTTCACGGCGCCAGTCACTGGCCGCTACACCGTGAAAATCAACGACGCGAACTTCGGTGGCCTGCAACATCACATCTATCGCCTGTCACTGTCGAGTGGCGGCTACGTTGACGCGGTCTTCCCCTTGGGTGGTCGACGTGGTGAAACTCTAAAACTGCAACTAGCAGGTGCCGGACTGGACCGCCCCAGCGTGGACGTGAAACTAGCCGCCGATTCAGCCGAACGAATTGTCTGGCACCCGGACTTCGCGGGCTCTTCGGATCTCGGCTTCGCTCTTGAGACCGGAACACTGCCGGAATCCATCGAGCAAGCAGCCAACAATACGGTCGAAACGGCGACAGCGGCGATCATCCCAGGCGTGCTCAACGGACGCATCGAAGCTGCCGGCGACATCGATCTCTGGAAGTTCGACGCCAAGAAAGGTCAGTCGCTGATTTTGGAGATGCACGCCGCAGAACTTGGCTCGTCACTCGACTCCCTTGTGGCCGTACTCGATGCCAACGGCAAGCAGGTCGCTGAGGCCGATGACAACGGCCAGGACGTCGATTCGCGGCTGACATTCAACGTCCCGGCTGATGGTGTCTACTTCGCTCAAGTGGCGGATCGAGTCGCCAGTCGCGGCGGCGCTCAGTTTGGATATCGCCTGCATGTGCTTGATGCGAAGTCTTTGGATTCAGCTCCGTTCTCTTTGGAGATTCAGAGCCAGCAGCGCGTCGTGAACGTCGATCGCGGCGGCGAGCTGAAGCTGAAGATCAACGCGCGACGTTCCAACTTCAATGAAGCCATTCAACTGCAGATCGACGGACTGCCCGCAGGCGTCACCGTCAGCGATGCCGTTGTTCCGGCTAAGCAGAACAATGCGACCGTAACGCTGAAAGCCGAAGCGAATGCGGTGCTCAACACAGCGAGCATCAAGGTGATCGGCAAAGCCAAAGTGGGCGACGCTGAGCAGCGAGCCGTCGCAGTCGTCCGCACGAATCCACCGACGAAAGAGCCCATCGACAACCTGCGACTGGCGGTCACGGTGAAGACTCCGTTCAAGTTCTCGGGTGATTTCGAAAGCAAGTTTGCTCCGCGCGGTTCGGTCTACTTCCGTCGCTACACGCTGAATCGCGGCGGTTTCGAAGGTCCGATCGAAGTCAGTCTGGCGGATCGGCAGGCTCGGCATCTGCAAGGGGTCACCGGCCCGAAGATCATCGTTCCGCCGGGAGCAACAGAGTTCGAATATCCCGCCGCCCTGCCTCCTTGGCTGGAGGTCGGTCGTACCAGCCGCACCTGCCTGATGGCAGTCGGCGACGTCGTTGATGCCGACGGCACGAAACACAAGGTGTGTTTCACGTCCAAAGAGCAAAACGATCAGATCATCGTTCTGACCGCGCCGGAAGAGTTCAGCGCGGTGCCCGAAGTCACCAGCATCCGCGCTGTGCCCGGTGAATCAGTCACCGTTCCGCTGCAAGTCGGTCGCGCTTCCGCATTGACTCAGGCCGCGACAATTGAAATCGCACCGGCCAAACATATGCGCGGCGTGAGCGCGGAGCGAGTCACTGTTCCGGGCGACATCAACAAGACCTTCCTGACGATCAAGTTCGCGAAAGACGCGATTGGCCCCTTCAATGTGCCGCTGACAATTCGAGCCACCACGATGGACAACCGCGGTCAGCCAGTCGTCCATGAAAGCTCGCTGGAAGTCGTCACGGATGCCCCTCCGGCCGACGTCGTGCAAGCTCGACCGACAGCAAAGTAATCGCCCCCTTAACGGAGCCGCTACTTTTTCTGGCCGAAGTGTTGCTTCAGCAGTCCGCCCTTGTTGGTGGTGATGCCATCAGCTCCTAAGCCTGCGAACTTTTGAGCAATCGCAGGATCATCAACCGTCCAGACAAAGAATTTGAGGCCAGCCGCCTTCACGGCTTTGACGAATTCGGCATCGACCGGGCCGTTGTACGAAACATCGACGCCATCGGCCTTGATCGCCTTGGCCTGCTCGATGACCTGTGGCAAAGTGGGCGACCACGCCTTCGTCTCTTTGTCCTGCTTGAAGCCGGTAATCCAGTACGCCTGCAAATGCGGCAGTTGCCGTTTGGCCTCGGCAATCGTCTTGGCGTTGAATGAAATCACGACGAGTTGTTCAGGACGCTTGCCGCTCTTGTTGACGGACTTCACCAGCGCAGGCACCGCTTCTGGGCCGACTTTGACTTCGATGAAGCAGCGGGCGCCGTCCGGAATCGTCGCCAGTGCCTCATCCAGAGTCGGCATGATCTCTCCGGCCCAGCGTTCACCCTTCCAGCGGCCCGCGTCGAGCTTCTGTAGCTCGGCGACTGTGCTGTCCTTGATGACCAGTGATTCGCGTCCCGTGCGCTTCGTGTTGCCGTCGTGGCAGACGATGAGTTGCTCATCCTTCGTCAGATGCACGTCTAACTCCACGGCTGGCAGTTTGCGATCCCACGCCAGTTGAAACGCCGCCAGAGTGTTTTCAGGCGCGTCGGCGGACTCACCGCGATGAGCGATGATCTCCACGTCCGAACCCGCCGCCAGACATACAGACAATAGTGCTGCCAACCAGTAAGACATCAACTCCGGTCTCCTTTCGCGGCTGAATCCATGCAACTACGAAGCTAGTAGAGGCAGACTCTGAAGCTCCGCGGGTCGTTCTGTTAAGCTTCCGGCAATTCTAGTGCTTCGCGACCAGAACATCTCGCCAGATATCTTTAGAGCCAGTCTGCTGGCGAGGTGCTCACGAGATTCGCTGTTCTAACGATTGCGGGACGTCTTTCGCAGAAAGACTCAGATAGACTTCATCACCAATCGACAGAACCGTTAGGCTTCCGGCGATTCAAGGATGGAAAACTGGCGTTTCCAAAACTTCGAGGCGCCGAATTCGAGTCTGAAAGTTTCACTCTTTGTCACTCACCAGTTCGCCGCCTTGTGTGCGGTGTGGATTTGTGGATGTCTGACACCTCCGCCAGCCTTCTTGATCGCGTTCGCCGTCACCCGGACGATGCCGCCTGGCAGCGTCTGGTGTCGATCTATACGCCGCTGATCCGCGCCTGGCTGCGACGAGACGTGCGACTCGACGACCACGATGCGGACGACATCACGCAGGAAGTCCTGACGGTCGTGATGCGGCGGATTCAGGAGTTCGAGCGGCAGCGGACCGGTTCGTTCCGTGCGTGGCTCAAGGCCATCACGATCAACTGCCTGCGGCGGTCGCTCCGCAACCAGCACAAACGAGCGGTCGGATCGGGCGACAGTCAGGTCTTCGACATGCTGCAGCAGCTTGAAGATCCGACCAGCCAGCTCAGTTCGCTGTGGGATCGCGAACACGATGAGCACGTCATGCGGCAGTTGCTGCAGCAGCTCAAAAGCCAGTTCGCCCCCAACACGTGGAAAGCGTTTGAACTGGTCGCTCTGACGGGAGTCTCCGCCAACGAAGTCGCCGAACAGCTCGGCATCTCCGTCAACGCGGTCTTCATCGCCAAATCACGCGTCATGGCTCGCCTGCGGCAGGAGGCTGAGGGCCTCATCGACTGACTCGTCGAGGCATCGCCAAATCGAAACAGAAGTCGAGTAATCGGCCAGGAAACGATCTCGTTCAAAAAATGGGTTGAAAGAAATCAGCGACCGGCGAGATTTCCAATCAGGTCGATGCTTCTCAAGACTTATTGTTCACGTCGCGTCGAGTCCTCGCCGCTTGTTCTCCGCAGGAATTGATCGTGCCCACTGCTCAACAACAACATCCCTTGCCGCAAGACCTTACGGCATTCAGCCAAGGGCGATTGAGCGACTCGCAGATGGCCGCTGTCGAGGCTCACGTGGCCGAGTGCGATCACTGCTGCGAGTTCTTGAGCAAGACTCCCGACGACCAACTGGCCGATCTGGCGCGTGCCGCTCATGAAGCGGGCACGCCGACAGTGATGATGGCCGGGACGGACACCGACGTCGCCCGCCAGCCGACGCCCGATGACGGCGATCTGAGTAGGGTGCCGGTCGAGCTGGCTGAGCATCCGCGCTACCGAGTGCAGAAAGTGATTGGTCGCGGTGGTATGGGCATCGTCTACAAGGCCGAGCATCGCATGATGCAGCGGCCAGTGGCGTTGAAGGTCATCAACCGGCGCTTCATTGCGAACTCGGAGGCCATCGAGCGATTCCACCAGGAAGTCCGCGCCGCGGCACAGCTCAGCCACCCGAACATTGTGGGCGCCTTCGACGCCGAGCAAGCCGGCAACTTGCACTTCCTGGTGATGGAGTATGTCGAGGGGAAAAGTCTTGCTCAGTGGGTCCAGCAACGCGGGCCGCTGACCATCGTGCAGGCCTGCAATGCCACACGGCAGATCTGTCAGGGACTGCAACACGCTCATGAACGCGGGATGACCCACCGTGACATCAAGCCGCAGAACCTGATGCTGGCCAAGAACGGCAAGATCAAGATTCTGGACTTCGGTCTGGCTCGTTTCGAACGTGAGCAGATCGCGGTTTCTCCGACTGCTCCGACAGAGAGTGAACTGACAGCGTTTGGAACGCTGCTGGGAACTCCCGACTACATGGCTCCCGAGCAGGCTAGCGACGCACGGCTCGCGGATGCTCGGTCCGACATTTTCAGTCTGGGTTCGACGCTGTATTTCCTGCTGACCGGCCGGTCGCCGTTCGAAGCTGGGTCGTTCACAGCGATGATTTCCAAAGGGGTGCAGCGTGAGATGGTGCCGCTGACGTCACTCCGCAAGGACTTGCCGACAGAGCTGGTGGCGATCGTCGAACGCATGATGGCACTGAAGCCCAGCGAACGATTCGCATCCGTGGTGGATGTGGCGGATGCGCTGGCTCCATTCGGACGCGGCGAGAAAGGCGGCAGTTCAGACACGAAGAGTGCCGACGATGCTGGAGTCACCGACCTCAAGAGTCTGGTCGAGGACGACGCTGCGGAAGCCATACCCGAGAAGCCGTCCTCAAAAAGCCGGTCGATGTCCTTGTCGCGCCGTAGACCCGTCGAAGAAACAGAGTTCGGTGAAGAGCCCACGAAGTGGCGCGAAGCGGAAGAAGACCCGGCCTGGCGAAAACGTACTCGACCGCGCGGTCGTCCGGCACGCCCCAGCTTGCAAGTTCTGGCCACACGGTTGTTTCGCCGCTGGGGCAAGTCGGTTGCTCTGGCGCTGTTGGCAGTTGCGGTACTATACGGAGTTGGCAGTCTGGTTGCGTCCAAGCTGACGTCGAACGATCAGGACAGTCTGGTCGCCAACGGGAGTGGCGTTCCGGACGTCAATCAACCGGATCAAAAGGCTGCCGCGGCGACGACGCAGTCTTCCAAACGAGTGCTCATGTTGCTCCCTGGCTGGAACTTCTACTGGCCTGATTACGGCCCGCCGCGGGACATGCTGGAAGCTGCCGGCGCGAAAGTGACAGTGACATCCTGGCAGCGCGAGGCTTATCCGCTCAAAGAAGGCGGCGGCTCTCCGGTCACAGTCGATCTGCTGCTCAATGAAGTGAACCCGGCAGACTACGACGCGCTCATGATTTGCGGTGGTCCTGGGGTTAAGCACTTAACCCTCGACAAGCCGGAAGGTGCCGACGCGCTGCAACTGGTTAAGACCATGAAGGCCAAGAATCGTATCGTCTCCGCCATCTGCATGGGTCCGGTCGTCCTTGCAAAGGCTGGCATTCTCGATGGAATTCCAGCGACAGGCAGCCCCATAGTTCGTGAGATGTGCCGCCAGGAATTCGGTATTAAGTTCACGGATGCAGCCGTCGAACGTGAAGGCAACATCATCACCGGTCGCGACGCCGACGCGGCAGATCAGTTCGTCCGCGTGCTGCTGAAAACTCTGGCCGAGCGCGAGTAACAGATACGCATCTCACCGTACGTCCGAGTCGTGCCCCGCGCTAATTGATCCACAGGCCGCAGGCGTGTTCGTTTCTTCGAAGGCACACGAACGCAGCCGGCGCTGCAGGCACGCCTGCGGCTTGCGGGATGAGCTCACCAGAACGGCTCAATAGAGCCTCTCATGTTGCAACAGCGGATTGGGCAGCCTTCTTCGCCTTCTTTTTCCTCTTCTCCGCAGGCTTAGCCTTAGGTGGAGCGTCGTCAGACTTTCCGCTGGTCGGATTCAGTTCTGCGAGAGCCGCGGACAAACGCGATCGAGCGGCCTTGCTGGCTTCAGTATCGGCGTCTTTCGCGACCAGCTTCTCTTCGAAGGGTGCGGCAGACATGTCGAACAGCTCGCCCTTCTCGTTCATCTTGAAGCCTTGTTCGCGGACAAACCAGCGTTGACCCAGTTGCACATAAGCCCATGATCGCGGTTGTCCAGACTTGCCACGCAGTTGTGCCGCGATGCTCTGTCCGTCGAACTTGAAGCCTTCAGGGAGTTTGACGCCTGCCAGCTCGGCGAATGTGGCATGCGGATCTGCAAAGCTGACGATGTCCTTCAAAACGGCACCGGCTGGCGTTGTCCCCGGCCAGCTGGCGATGAACGGAACTCGCGAACCGCCTTCGAGCATCGAAGCCTTCTTGCCGTTGATCATCTTGCCGCCGATTGTGCTCGGGTAAGTGAGAGCCGTACCGTTGTCTGCCGAGAAGATGATGAGCGTCTTCTCTCGCAGCCCCAGCTTTTCGACTTCCTCAACGACCGCTCCGACCTGCTTGTCCATGTAGGCGATATTGTCTTCGTAGAGCGTTTCCTTGCCGTTCTTTTCTGTATCCGACGTCTTCAGGATCGGTCCGTGAACGTGGTGCATTGAGTAATAGAAGAAAAACGGCTTTTCTTTGTGACGCTGCAGGAAGTCGACGGCGAATTTGTGCACAACGTCGGGCGCGTACGTGCCTTCGGGAACCGTGATCTCTTCACCGTTCTTGAGATGCTTCGTCTGCCAGTACCAGCCGCCAGCGGTAGGATCAGTGATGTATTCGTCAAAGCCCCAGTCGCGTGGCGTTTCGCCAACCTGGCGCCACTTGCCTCCCATTCCCGTCGCATAGCCACCTTGCTTCAGTAGTTTCGCAACGGGGTGTTCATTCGCGGAAACAGCCCCCGGTCCTTGCCTTCGCCAAGACTGATTCAGCAGTCCGCCGGTGCGAAAGGCATATCGGCCCGTCATCAACAGGCACCGCGAAGGCCCGCACAAAGGAGCGGCGTAGCAGGTCTCGAACCGGGTCCCCGACTTCGCCAGCTTGTCGATGTTGGGCGTCTTATGCTTGTCCGATCCGTAGCAGCCGACACCATCAATTCCGAGATCGTCAGCCAGGACGAAAATGATGTTCGGCTTGGAGATCTCAGCAGCGGAGACCTCCCCGAACATCGCCAGCGCCACGACCATCAGACAGACCAATCGCCTCATGACTGCCTCCTCGTCACTGTTTTGGGGGAAGACCTGCGAGGCTGCATTGCACCCGCCGAAATCCTGACCGACAAGGGCGCAGCACCAGATTTCGCGCCGCCTTCATGGGCTACTCAAGGAGAAAAGTGGCGACGTTTGAGTTGACCGGCGTGTTCACTAACTGCGTCGAATGCCTCGCCTGCCTGGCCCGCAACATTGGACCAAACTCACAAAAAGAGCAGAATGGGTTGGCTAGTTAATTACCGCACTGTTAGCACTGCGAACAATCATCTGACCTCGGCGGCGCTTGCGCCTTACCGCAGAAACAATCGCCTGCAGGCATCCGCTACCGTTCATAACTGTCAATGAATACTCATGTTCCGCGCAGACGGAATTGTCACGAATGTCGGGTTTAGCTGTGGACTGCTTGGATAAAGCCCTCTTGCCGGATTGCGCCGATTTAACGGGTCTCGTTTTTGGCAACTCGGGCGGTGTTAGAGTTGAATGATTGTGAGGACGAGGTACTCATCAGTAGGATTTTTTATCTGGTACAGCTGCTGCACTGGGGTGCTGCGGCTAACCAAACAAGTTTAGTGCGTCATCGCAGATGGGGGCGACGGAGCTGCTCACTACGATGCACCATAACTTCAAGGTCGCATGGAGCCCGACCAGCGAAGTTCACCCGGGGAGTGATGCTGCCGTGTCTGTAACCAATTTCACCCGTGAAGAGCAGGAAGCACTTGAGGATCGCTGGACGTGGATCCGTTTTCAGTTCCTGCCAGGCGGGGCGTTCGGAATCTGGGCGCTGGCAACGGAGTGGCCGACTGCTAATCCAGTCTGGATGGTCGCGCTGACGATCTTCACCGCGTACTGCTTCTTCTGCTGGACCAGCTGCTTTCATGAGACGGCTCACCAGACTTTAAGTGCCTCTCGCTGGCCAAGCATCTGGATCGGCCGGGCGATCGGCACCCTGATGGTTGTGCCCTATTCGGTCTACCGCGAGAGTCATATTCGCCATCACGCCTATCTGAACAAACCGCATGACTGGGAACTCTGGCCGTACTCGGATCCGAAGTGCTCGCTGACCTTCCGCCGCATCTTTGTCTGGTTCGATTTCTTCTTCGGCGCTTTCGCCGCGATGATCACCTACGGGCGTATTTTCTTCCACAAAGACTCGCCGCTGACTGACAAGAAGCTGCGACGCACGATTTGGCTGGAGTACGCGGCCTGCGTCATCTTCTGGAGCACCGTCTTCGGAACGGCGGCCTGTTTCGAGGGCGGGTTGATGGCGGTCACTCGTGGGTGGTTGATTCCTTACATGCTCGCCGGCATCTATCAGAGCGCCCGCAAGTTCACTGAGCACCTCGGAATGGCCAGCTACGATCCGATGCAGGGAACCCGAACCGTCGTTGGACGCAACTGGATCACCAAGCTCTGCACTTACCTGAACTTTGACATCTTCATCCACGGTCCACACCATCGCCATCCGCGAGTTGCACATCGGAAGCTGCGAGAGCTGATGCACGAGTACGTGGAGAAAGCTCCTGCCCTCCAATACCCAATGTTCCCGAACTATTACCAAGCCTTGCGAGATACGGCTCCGTACCTCTTCAAGAACCCTGGTGTCGGTATGAACGCGGGCGCTCCTGCTCCTCATCAAGAGAAGACCACAACTCAGAACTTCGTTTCCGACGTCGTGGAAGAAGTTCTGGCGACCGAAGACCTGCAGGTCAGCGCTGCCGCGAACTGAGAACTCTGCTTCTCAGAGACAGATTGATACGATGAGCGTTCCGCAGCCCGGAAGCCTCGACGGGACATTTGAAAATCCCGGGCGAGGCTTCCGGGCTACTTCGTTTCAACTCGGGCTTTCAGGAGTTACTAGCCATGCGTTCGAGCGAAACATCCACAGTGAAGCTGGGGCGTCGAGCGTTCCTCGAACACGGCACGTTGATTCTGACCGCAGCGGCGATTGGTAGCTCATCAGACCTCCTCGCCGCCGAACCGGCCAAGCTGCGTGTCGGGTTGATCACTGATCTCCACCATGCGGACAAGGCGCCAGCCGGGACTCGGCACTACCGCGAGACGCTGGGCAAACTCCAGGAAGCTGGCGAGCACTTTCGGCAATCGCAGGCTGACTTCGTGGTTGAACTCGGCGATCTGATCGACGCCGCAGCCACCGTTGAGACCGAACTGGCTTACCTCAAGACGATCAATCGCGAGTTCTCGGCGATCCATAAGAATCGCCACTATGTGCTCGGCAACCATTGTGTCGACACGCTGACGAAGGATGAATTCCTCGGTGGTATTGAGCAACCGAAGTCGTACTACTCGTTCGACCGCGCCGGGGTTCATTTCATCGTGCTGGATGCCTGCTTTCGGAGCGACGGCCAGCCCTACGGTCGCAAGAACTCCAAATGGAACGACGCCAACATTCCGCCCGCTGAAGTGGAATGGCTGGCAGCCGATCTCAAGGCGAATGACAAGCCCGTCGTCGTGTTCGCCCATCAGCGACTGGATGTCAGCAACGATCATGGCGTGAAGAACTGCGCCGAGGTTCGCAAGCTCTTCGAGTCCTCCTCGGGCAAGGTGCTCGCGGTCTTCCAGGGCCACAGCCATCAGAATGACCTGAAGGATGTCAACGGCATTCACTACGTGACGCTGCTGGCCATGATCGAAGGCTCGGGCGCCGAGAACAACGGCTACTCGCTGTTGGACATCACCCCGACAGGCACGCTCTACCTGCATGGCTTCCGCAAACAAAAAACACACGACTGGCGAGCATGAAGTGGCTTTGGAGACGATCGCCCTGCGTCCCAAACGCGCTGCCCCGATCATCATAGCCAGAGAGAGCACTTCCCGTTTCTCTCTTCGGCCGGCGCATGGCGAAGCCGTGGTGGCACCGATACAAACCACTGGGTGTATAGATCCCACCCGTCCATCTAATGGCTTTATGGAGTCGGCCAATGGCGAAGAAGAAAGCGGCACAGGCTGTTGACTGGATGACACCCCGGTTTCAAGGCAAGTCATTCTTCTTCGCTGGACGTTTCGAAAAGCACGGGTGGAACCTGGAGCGAGACTCGCTCGACAAGCTTGTCACCACGGGAGGTGGAGCGATTGCTGACAAGCCGACCGCGGACACCAGCTATCTGGTGATGAGAGAACCGACCGGTTCATCATCGCACGAGACCAAAGTCGCGCAGTTGAACGCCAAAGGCGCCTCGATTGCTGTCATCACTCCCGAGCAATTGCGGGCTCTTTTTCTGCCGACGAGCGACGAAGTCAGCGCGATGTTACAGGCGGGGTCTGAGGGGCATCTCCGCCTGAAAGAGTGGCTGTCAAACGCAGGCTACTACTCCTCGAGTCGTTTCGGCGCGAATGACCCTTCTTACTTAGTCCGTGGGCTGAACCTGAAAGGGCAGCTACTCGACGGTGCCCCTCTCTGGTGTGCCACGCTGGAAGATTCAGATCTCAGCAACTCGACTGTCACATCCGAAGATGAGGATCCCGGTTTAATCTGCCTCGGGCCATTGAAGAATGTCAAACTCGATGGCGCCGTGATGGGTGGTTCGTTCTCCAGCTTTCATGGTTGCTCCTGTCGCAAGGTGAACTTCAGCGGCGGAAGGCTTGGCAGGTTTGGCGAGATCGTTCGTTGCGAAGGAGACTTCACAGGAGCGAAGTTGACCGGCTTCCATTTTGGAAACACCGATCTTTCCGGCAGTGATTTCACCAAAGCCGACCTGACGGGAGCGGAACTGGAACTCCCCGATGCCAAGGCGGTTTGCTTTCGAGGTGCGTGCCTCGCCTCTATTCAGGGAAAGTATGGAGATTTCAGCGGCTCGGATTTCTCCAAGGCAAACCTGTCAGGCGCGGAACTGTTCGAAGCCGACTTTGAAGGGTGCAACTTCTCCGGGGCCAACCTGCAAGGCGCGAGCTTGATGAATGCGAACTTCAAGAACGCGTGTGTGGATGGCGCGAACTTCAAGGGAGCCAATGTCGCTGGCGCGTCGTTTGAGGGAGTCGATGTATCCAAAGCAAAAGGACTGGCAGCGACTCCGCCCAAACAATTTGTCGTCGGCAAAAAGTTGAAGGAACTCGCTCAGGTTGCGAAGAAAGCTGTGTGGCTTCGAACGGCTATTGAAATTGAAACTGACGATCAGACGCTTCGGTTATCGGTATCAGGTAATCAGTGCGTGTTTGTTGGCTGCTGGTCTAAGGATCTGCAGAGTGATATCTGCCACGACTGGGAGCACATGGCTTTGAATTTGCCTGACGCCTTTCTCGCCGTTGCGGCGTTATGGCCAAAGGCGACTCTGCGATGTCACACCGTCAAGGTTGAGGGCACCAAGACCGGCCTGGTCCATAAGCATCTCAAACAGCTTGCCTTGGAAGTGTGGTGCGAGGTGTTCGAAGTTCCTGTGCCGGACGCGGATGAGTTGAAGCAAGCAAAAGTGGCTGCCGAGAATCAGAAGCAGGATGCTCGAGCGACTTCACTTGCCATGCTGGATCAACCCGATGGGGTTCAGCGATGGAATGCCTCTTCGAATGAGCAGATGGTGATCGGCTCCTTTCCGTTGGCAGATCTCGCCAACAAGAAGCTGGATGAATTGGATCTCGACCGGCTCGACTTTGAACAGGCGAAGTTTGATGGGGCCTCGCTTGTCGGTGCGCAGCTTCGTTTTTCCTCGTATCGTAAGTCGAGTTTTCGCAATGCGAACCTCAGCAGGTTGAGAGGGATTGGTAGTAAATTTGACGACTGTGATTTCACAGGCGCCAACCTGAGAGAAGCCGGCCTGGAGAATGCGTCGCTTGCCCGAGCCAATCTGACGAAAGCCGATCTGTCTGGAGCAGACCTGGCGCGTGTAAATCTGATCGGCGCGAATCTCACGAATGCCAAGCTGTCCGCGAAGCAAACCGGCGCCGCCGATTTCTCGATGGCCCTCTTTGATGACACTACAGTGTTTCCGAAGGGGTTCGTCATTCCGACGGACATGGTGTGGAAGGGTAAAGGTGTTGATCCGCGCGCCAAACAGGCGGTGGAAGAGATTCAGGCTGCCGGAACGATCGACATGCCGCAGTTTATGAAGGTATTGGAAGCATCAGTTGATACAGAGCGATTGAGCAAGGCCCTGGCGATGTTGAAGGCCGAGCGGTTCCGCTTGTTCGCTCAGGCCGCTGGCGATCATCTGGTCGGCGTGGTGAAGAGCCAGGGAGATCCTGACCTCGTGTATTCTTGCCGCCTGACGAAAGATGGAGATTTCGCGTGCTGCACGCAGAATCTGAACGTCTGCGGCGGCCTGCGCGGGGCACTCTGCAAACATATCCTGGTACTACTGATCGGCATGGCGAACGGCGGCGAGGTTGATCCTACGATTGTCAATCAATGGGTGACTTCGAGCCGCTTCAAGAAGCCGGTACTCGATAAAGACGTCATGAGCGAAACCCTGCTGCGGTATAAAGGTGCGGAAGCTGGCGATGTCGATTGGCGGCCGGTCGAAACGATTCCTGAAGATTACTACGCGCTGTGATTTTGTCCGTAATGCGAGCGTATTTCGCGCTTCGCGGGGGCGCGTCTTCAAAGAGTTAGACTGGACTACGGCGAAGACTTAGGGCACACAAAGGCGCAACGTCGCGGACTGCAAGACAACAACGAAGCATCAACCACAATGAGAGGCAACTGATGGCAAAGAAGCAGGCGAAGTCGGCAGGTCAGGCGGTCGTCGTCGACTGGAAAGCTCCCCGACTTCAGGGAATGGTTTTTCATTTCGCGGGTCGGCTCGCGAAGCTTACAGATTTTCCTCGCGAGGACTTACCCGTAATCGCCAAGCAGCACGGAGGCACCGTCAGTGATGACCTCACGCCTGACGTCAACTTTTTAGTTGTTGAAGCCATCAAGGCGACCTCTGGCATAGAAAAGAAGGCCGCAAAGCTCAATGAGAAAGGTGCGGCGATTCAAACGATCGAGGCGGAGGCTTTCCTTGAGATGATTTTTCCCACCACAGCCACGCTGCGAGCAATGCTGACCGGTGGTGATGATGCTCACAAACATCTCGACGACCTTTTCTATACCGTTAGTCGCGCGCGGTCCAAGCATAGAGGTGAGGCCTACCCGAGTTATGATTGCCGAGGGATGGACTTGCGCAATCTGGATCTGACGCGGGTTCGTGTTGTCCTGTCACACCTGAATCTGGACGAAGCCGACTTGCGTGGCCTGACACTGACCGAACAAACCAGGCTTCCAGCAATGACGTCGGCGAAGTTGGATAAAGCTCGTCTTTACGGATGGCTTGGTGCACTGACGAACTGCTCGTGTGTAGAAACAGACTTCTCATACGCCAGCATGAAGGGGGGCTCGATGCGCGGTTGTGATTTCCGCCAAGCCAACTTCAGCTGCTGTCGGTTTGATGAATCGCGTTTCGAAGACTGCGACTTCGAAGGAAGCAGTTGGGAAGAGTCAAGCGCTGAAGAGGTCAACGCTGAAGGTTTGAACTTCAAAGGCGTTTGTTTTCGCGAGGCTGAATGCGAGCAGGCCAGTTTCAAAGCATCCGACTTCACGGGCGCGAATTTCGAAAAGGCGGACCTGCGAAAGGTATGCTTTCAGGGAGCTAACCTCACTGGCGCAAATCTTACTGGCGCAAATCTGATGCAGGCGGACTTGAGCCACGCGATCGTCAATGGCGCGGATTTCACCGGCGCCGAGTTGGCGGAAGTGAATTGGAGTGGCGTCGATCTCTCCAAAGCCAAGGGCGTTGCTTTGATCCCAGCCAAGGTCGTCACGGTTGGTCCTAAGACAACGGAACTGTCACAGCTCTCTCAGAATTCTGCGGCGGTGCAAATTACTATCCACGTGAAGACGTCTACTGGATTGTGGTACGTGCGATTCTTTGCCGGTACGCAATCGTCCGCAGCACGTTGGAGCAAAGTAGAAGAGGGCGAGTTTGGCGGTAGCTGGCAGCAGTTCACGACGTTGCAGGACGCGATTGTGCATGTCACGAAGCTGCTCGGTGACGGTGCTCTGCGGCCAGAAACGCTGACGGCAAAGGGCTCGAAGACCGGCATCTCGCCCAAGGCTCTCAACACGCTGGCGCTGGCCGCGCTGAGCGAGGCCTTTGGAGTTGACGTTGCTACCGAGGATACGATTCAGCGACTCAAGGCCGAAGGGCTGTCTGAGGAAGACGTGTTGCGCGCCACTATGCTTTCAGAATTGGGCGGTGGTGTAGAGGGCATCAAGCGTTGGAAAGAAAGGCCCTATCAGCAGACGTCTCACCCACCCAAGTTTCATCACGCCGACTTGCAAGCACGAGCGTTTGAGAACTTCTCGTTTTCTCATTACGCGGAGTTCGACCATTCCAACTTCGATCAATCATCGTTCAAAAAAGTGGAATTCCGCGGGAGTTTTCGATCAGTCACGCTCCGTGGCGCATCGCTTCCCGAGTGCAACGCGAAATATGCCACTTTCGATCAGGCCGATTTGACTAGAGCAAACTTGCAACGTGCGCAACTAGAGAACGCGAGCTTGCGCGGAGCCATACTCAAGGCTTGCGAGCTGCAAGGATCGAATCTGACTAAGAGCCACTTGCAAGGTGCCGACTTCACCGGGGCAGTCGTGGACGAGAAGGCCTACTTGCTTGATACGACGGCCTACAAAACATCCTACTCAGATTGGCCACCGCCTTTCGATTGGAGCGAATACAAGCCCGCAACGTGCTTCAATCGAGCCGAGTTCGATGAGCACACCAAGTTTCCGGATGCACGATTCCCCAGCGGACTGCAATGGTGCGGCAAGGGGATCGACCCGCGCGAAACCGAGATTCTCAATCTGGTGACCAACGCGGCTCCGATCAGTTCGGCGCAGCTCCATCAATTCCTGAGGACGCTTGCCTGGGACGGACCTCGTATCGGGAAGGCGATGGAGATGTTGAAGAAGGACCGCTTCCAGTTGTTCTCTGATGTGACTGACCAACACGTTCTGGGAGTGGTCAAGAGTCAGACTGATCCCGACCTGGTCTATTCTTGCCGCCTGACACAGGACGGAGCCTTCTCGTGCTGCACGCAGAATCTCAAGCCATGTGGCGGCCTGAAAGGTTCGCTCTGCAAGCATCTGTTTGTGCTGTTGTTTGGTGCGGCAAAGAACGGTCAGTTGCGGGCAGATCGTATCATCAACTGGATTCTGGCCAGTCAAAGTCAGTCACCGAAGATCGACAAGAACGTCATGAGCGAAACGCTGCTGCGGTATAAGGGCGCTGAGGCTGGCGATGTCGATTGGCGGCCGGTCGAAACGATTCCTGAGGACTACTACGCACTCTGATCGATGTTCTGTTGGTGGCTACTTTCAGGGATGTCGCGCATGCCAGAAATCGACGAAGTGGTGGGCACGCTGGATCGGCTCAACGGCGAGTTGCAGGATCTGGTGGTGCGCGGATTGCGAGTTTGTGGACCAGAGCATCTCGGAGCATTGAACGCTATCCGCAACGAACTCGCGCGCGTTGGCGCTGGGCATCTCGCCGAGCGACTGACCACTTTGACAAACGCCATTCAAGCTGATGATCGTGCTGCGGCTGCGGCGCTACTGGAAACTCAGGCGTCGTTGCGGGTCTTTGAGCGTGTGCTCACGATGCGCGTTGTGGACGAGGGTTTGACGACGGCGCTCAGCGAGGAACAAGCATGAAGCTCGCGGCAAACGATCACGCGATGATGCAGCGGCAGTTGGAAGCCGTCGCACGTGCTGTCGAAGAGCTGTTGTTGTCCGGGTTAACGACAGCGAGCGCGGCGACTCGCGAGACATTTGAGGTGACGTTTCGAGAAGCCTCGCGGTTGAGACTGCTGCGGCTGGCTTCCACTTTACGAGCAGCCAACGAGGAGATCGGACGCTTCGTCAACAAGCAACCTGAGTTCTCCTGCAAGCGAATGTCGTTCTTCTTGAATCGGGCCTGGTTACTGGCGCGAGGACTGTTGCGCGCGTTAGCTAACAAGGATGAGGCTGAGTGGGATCGATTGGTGTGGACTCAGCCTGCGATACCCGTGCCGCGTCTGGAAGTCGTCACGCTTGGGGTGGGTAAGAAGGTCGCGAAAGGATCGTTCTGTGCGTTCGAGTTTCGCCTGCGGCGCGTCGGATGTGCCGTCGCTGATGTTCCTTCGCGGTTGGTCTGGTCGTGTGTTTTTCCGCTGAGAGCCGACGTTGAGATTCCACCGGAAGGTTTTCTGCAGATTCCTCAGAAGCAGAAGTTCAAAGCCCTCACCTTTCTGGAAGGCCGCTCGGTTGTGCTGACTCAAGTGATGATGACTGTAGACGCGAGCGGCTGCGGTCGAGTGTCACTCACAGACAACAGCACAGTCACGCAGGGTGAAGTCTTCACGGACTGGGCTGCGTTCAGCAATTGGTCGCCTGAGCCTCTGCACGAACGCGTGCGACAGTACGAACCAAGCCCATTTGATCTCGAAATCGAGTTGCAGGACGAGGTGGTCCTGCAGAACTGGAGCATTCAAGAGCGATTACCTGATCCCCGCGACGGGCAGTTGATCTATCCAGTTTCGGCCGGGCCACTGAATTTCGAAGCGACGGTTGCCGCCGCAGCCGACGGGCAAGCGCTCGATAATGGTCTGAATGTGCTGCGCGAGCAGACAGATCCGGCAAGGCCACCGCTCTTCGGACTGCTGCACTTCGAACGTTGCCAGTTCATCCTGCAGCCGCTGTCAGTACTCAAAGAGACAGGGCCCGAATACCTGACGATTGCCACGGACAAGATTGATCGCGCTGCCATCCTCAAGACATTGAAGTTCTAGGCCAGACACGTCTGCGACAAGGAAACCTCATGGCGAAGAAAGTTTCTCCGGCTGCTGACACGACGCCACCAACCAGCTCAACAACTTCGGAGCAGGTCCGCGAACCGGCCGAAGTGCGTTACGCCGATCAACTGGAAGCTCTGCGGCAACATGATCAGGAAGCCAAGCCGCGTTCGTGGCGATTGTCGCCACGAGCAATCATGGCCTACATCGTGGGCGGCAAGCCGCTGTCAGCCGAGATCAATGGCAAGAAGCGGGAAGTCCCCATCACTCGAAAGTTCTTCGGCGATGACAGTCTGGTCGAGCGGGCCATCGTTACGCTGGCTTCTGAACGGGCTCTGCTGTTGGTTGGCGAACCGGGGACGGGCAAGAGTTGGTTATCCGAGCATCTGGCCGCGGCGATCAGCGGTACCTCCACACTGACAATTCAGGGCACCGCCGGCACCACAGAGGAGCACATCAAATATTCATGGAATATCGCCCGTATCATCGCTGAAGGGCCGACTCCGCAGAACATGATTCCGTCGCCGACGATGGTGGCCATGCGCGGTGGCGCTCTATTGAGATTCGAAGAAATCACGCGCTGCGTCCCCGATGTGCAGGACTCGCTGGTTTCGATTCTGTCGGACAAAGCGATTGCGATTCCTGAACTGCCGGACGCGAATATGATCTGGGCCAAGCCGGGCTTCAATGTGATTGCCACCGCCAATTCGCGCGATCAGGGTGTTAACGAACTCTCCGCGGCGCTGAAACGTCGATTCAATTACATCCATATTCCAATTGTGGCCGATCAGAAAACGGAAGTGGAAATTGTGCAGCAACGATCCAGCGAATTAATTGCTCAGTATGAACTACCGGTAAAGATCAATCCGCCGATTCTGCAACTGCTGGCGACTGTCTTCCGTGAGATCCGGCAGGGCAAGACATCCGACGGAACCAGTATCAAGAAGCCATCTACGACGCTCTCCACTGCGGAAGCAATTGGCGTCGCTCTTGATTCGGCCTTGCACGCGAAGTTTTTCGGCAGCGGCGCGGTCAGTCCGGGCGACGTCGCACGCAATCTAATCGGCTCGATCGTCAAGGAGGACACTGAGGATCTGAACGTCCTCAAGGAATACAACACGCTGGTCGCTCGCAAGCGGGCCTTGAACGACAAGAGCTGGAAAGAGTTTCACGACACGTTGGCAACTCAACTGGGCTGAGTGATCGGCAGCCGATGCCACTTCGAGCAAACCACCGAGCGTTGTTGACTCATTTCGCTACGAGATCGCTGAATGCGGAACGTATTGGACGCGGCAGATTTGGATGTTGATGCACTGGCATCGCAGGTCGATGCTGTGCTGAATGATGACCTGTACTGGTTTCCGGTTCGGCATCACTCCGCGGCGGTCGCACGACATCTGGAAACGGTCATCACTCAGCGGAAGCCGAAGGTGGTCTTCATTGAGGGCCCTGCTGAAGCTCAGGAACTGATTCCGTTTGTGACGGATTCACAAACGAAGCCCCCGATCGCGATCTATTCGTCGTATCGCGATGACAACAATGTGCTGGGACTGGCTGGCATCGCGAGTCCCGCTGCTGATATTCCTCCGCGATTCGGGTGCTGGTATCCGCTGCTGGCGTACTCGCCAGAATACGTGGCGATGCAAACCGCGAATCGAATCGGAGCGGATGTGATCTTCATTGATCTGCCGCACCACGCGCTGATCAAGCGACCCGACAAGACATCTGCGCTCCCGTCGTCGGTATCAACCGATGCGCCCGATACCGTGGATCGTAAGCACTCCGGACATACTCCTTCGGATGAACTCATCATCGAAAGCGGCTTTTATCAGCGGTTGGCGGAAGTCGCGGGATATCGGTCCTGGAACGAAGCCTGGGATTCACTCTTCGAAATCACCAACGCCAACGCGGAGCAGTTTCGGCGCGAACTGGCGACGTTCTGCCTCGCTGCCCGGCTGACATCAGATCCGCGACATATTCAGAATGACGGAACGCTCGAGCGCGAGCGACACTTTCTGAAGACGATCCGCGAGACTCTGTCGCGTCGCAAGCTGAAACCTCAGCAGGCGATGGTTGTGTGCGGCGGGTTCCACTTGTTTCTGGATCGAGACGATCAGACTGCACCTCCACCATGTCCGGAGGGGACCGTCTACACAACCGTCGTGCCGTATTCGTACTTTCGCATTTCAGAGCTGTCAGGTTACGGAGCTGGCAATCGCGCGCCGCAGTATTATCAGACAGCGTGGGAACTGATGCGGTCCGGCCGTGAGCAGGATCTGCTGCCCGAGCATGTCGTGGCTTTGTTGAAGCGGGCCCGCCGTGAAGGGCATGCGACATCTGCGGCTGACGGCGTTGCTGTTACTCAGCACGCACGCATGCTCGCAGGGCTGCGCGGTCGAGCAACTCCCATCCTTGATGACATCGAAGACGCAATCATCACATGCTGCTGCAAAGGCAATCCAGACGACGAGGGCGTTGCGCTCCGGCGAGCGATGGACTTCACCAACATCGGTACGAAGGTTGGCAAAGTCACCAGCAAGCTGGGGCGGTTGCCGATCGTGCACGACTTCTTTGCTCAGTTGAGTGACCTCGATTTTGGAGAAGTGTTGGGGCACGAACGTCTGGTGAAGATTGAGCTCGACAAACGCAAGCCGGACGAGGAACGCCGCAGTGTGTTTCTGCATCGACTGCGGTTTCTCGAAGTGCCACTCGCCGTGTTGACGGAAATGCCGGGCACCGAGGCGTCGTCCGGTCTGCTGTTTCGCGAACGCTGGTCGTTGAAATGGAATCCGAAGATTGAAACGCATCTCGTAGAGCAAACGCTGTTAGGAGATTCGATCGAAGCTGCGGTGCTGTCGAAGCTGCACGAGATGGTGGCAACGGATTCGCAGCATGCGGGCGTCACCTGTGCTCATCTTCGTCGTGCTCTTGATCTGGATTTGCCGCATCTCGTCGTCGAAGTGCAGGCTGCCTGCGGATCCGCTGTCGATGCAGACGGCCAGTTTGTGTCCTTGGGCAGCGCCTTGGGGCATCTGGTTGTCATCGACCGCTATGCTGTCTATCGGAACCTCCGGCGGACCGAACTTGCTGACTTGATTTTACGATGCTTCGACCGTGCTTGCTTCGCGCTGCCCGATGTTGCCTCGGCGCCACCGGAACAGCACGCGGGGATCATTTCGGCGCTGCAGTCGCTCGCTGAACTCGTCCTGCGCGGAGATCGAGATGATATCGATCGGAATGTCTTCTCCAGTCACGTGCGTACCGCAGCCGCTCAATCGACGGTGCCATTCCTACGAGGTGCACTTCTTGGCCTGCTGGCGGAGTTGCGGGAGATCACGTCCGACGAACTGGCCGGGCACGTGGCGTCGTTTGCTCAGACGAGCGCCGATCAGATGGTCTTCGCCGGCGAGTTTCTGGAAGGGGTTCTGGCGGTATCACGAACTTCGGTCATGCTGGGGGCGGAGTCGCTCGTAGCAGCGATCGATCAATTGCTGAAGGTCGCCGAGTGGAATGTCTTCCTGACGATGCTGCCGCGATTGAGAGCCGCATTTGAGCGGTTGCACGATCGGCAGGTTGATTCGCTCGCGGCGTGCGTCGCCCGCAAGTACGGACTGAATGAGCATGCGACGGATCAGCTCACCGAACTCTCGACTTCGGTAGCTGCCGCCGCGCTGCTGGCCGACATCGACCGGCGAGTGGCCGAGATCATGCGCAAATGGAGTTTCTCATGAGTGACGCACACAATCTGGCTCGCTGGCGTCTGGTGCTTGGGCAGGAGGCAGAGCAGCACAACATCACCTGCTCGGGAGATCCCGACTGTGAGCGCATCGAGCAACTGGTGGGCTTCCTGTTTGAGGAGGCCGAGGACGGTGAGGATTCGCAATCCGGTTCGAAACGCGGCAGGTCGAAGCAACGCTCTGGGGGTAGCGGTAGCGGCCACGCATTGACAGTGCCCGACTGGGTCGACGCGGTTTCCGAACTCTTCCCGCGCCAGGCGAAAGAGGTCATGGAACGCGAACTTGTGCAGCGGCGCGGCATCGCGGAATTGCTTGACGAACCGAAGTTGCTGGAACGGATCGAGCCAAATGTAGAAATCGTCAAAACACTGCTGACTCATCGCGATCTCCTGAACGAGAAGACGCGAGCGCTGGCTCGCAAGATCATTCAGCAGGTTGTGGATGAGCTGAAGCGGAAGATGCAGGTGCAGGTTGAGCAGACAATTACCGGCGCCATCTGGCGTGACAAGCATTCGCCACGGAAGGTCTTTCGAAACCTGGATCTGAAGACGACGCTGCGTCGTAACTTGAAAAACTATGATCAGGGATCGGGTAAATTGCTGGTCGATCAACTGTTCTTCTTCGCGGCTCAGCGAAACAAGCGACCGTGGCACATCATCATCGCCGTGGACCAGTCTGGATCGATGCTGGACTCTGCAATTTTCTCGGCGGTGATGGCGTCGATCTTCGCCGAACTTCCGGCGGTGAAAACGTCTCTCTTTCTGTTCGATACGGAGATCGCGGACCTGACGGATCAGGTTGGTCAGCCGGTTGACGTACTGCTATCAATTCAGCTCGGCGGAGGCACGGATATCACCAAGGCTCTCCAATACGGGCAGCAATTGGTCCGAGAGCCTGCCCGGTCGATCGTGGTATTGATTACCGACTTCTATGAAGGCCGGGACGAAAAAGATCTGGTTCAGCAGGTCCGAGTTTTGGCGGATTCGGGTGTGCGTATGATTGGTCTCGGGGCACTCGGCTACGACGCGCGCCCCGCTTACAACAAGACAACCGCAGGAAAATGTCGTAAGGCTGGCATGGATGTGCTGGTATGCACTCCCGACAAACTTGCCGAGTGCATGGCTGAGATCATTCGCGGGTGACACGCATTCGTGAGTATCACGACTGGAGAGATCCCAATGAGCCTCGCATTGGAATACACGCTGACCGCTGCTGACATGCGCCAACTCCTGAGGTTCCATGATGAACGTCGCTGGCCGTCGGTGCACTTTTGGGGAGGACTACTGGCTGCGGCTTATGCGTCCTACCAGTTCCTGAATTATGGGATTGGCTGGGGAGCGTGCCTCATGGCTGCTTTTTCGATCTATCTGATTTTTGGGAATCGATCTTTACGTACGTCGTAACACAGGCGCTGCAATGGACAGGGAAACCTCTGGCCGTTCGCATCGAACTTGATTCCGAGGCAATTCGAGTTGAGCGAGGCGCCGGCGGCGAAGTGTTTACCCGGGACTCATTCGCTGCGGATGGCAGCGCAATGGAATACCAGGATTACTTCGAGTTGGATCTTCAGCAGACAGGCTTGTTGATACCGAAAAGAGCCTTCGCAACGTCAGCCGACATGACCAGTTTTCGAGATCTGGTGCGGACCAAGCTGAATGACCGATTCAGCCTGAAGACGTAGGTGCCGAGATTCCAATTGGTCGAGCCGCGCACGAAAAAGCCTCAGCGAGAATGTCTGTTGCGAGTGGGACCGGAGAGTCACTCGCGGGCAAGGTCTCGAAGGCCACGCCACGGGAAAAGGCTTCCGAGTTTCGACATATCTCGCTGAGGCAGCGGACAGATTGCTGTCTGTGCGACGTTGACAGATGACTTAAGACGACGCTTTCACAAGTTGTCCGCAGTGGAAGCGATGCAATCGCTTGAGGTGCGATACGATCGCGGGGCCTGCTGCCGGGCGATCAATCAGATCGTCAATGGGATAATTGGAGATCCGATAGAGCGTCGCCGCGTCGCAATGGTCCGCGACGATCACTTTCACGAGCCCTGCCAGTTCTTCGCCCTGCAATGCCGCCAGAATCTCTGCCGCTCCACCCGATGGGCACGAGACATCGAGGATAACAACGTCAGGGTTATGCTCGTGAACAAGGTCAACGCACTCGGTCCCGTCGTGGGTCAACCATACCTGGCAGCCCTGGCTTTGCAGGGCATCCTGCCAGCCGTACCAGACGAAGTGGGGCCTTCCGGCGAGAATGATGCGTTGAAACATGATGACTTCGACTTATGAGCTGATCGCTGTTGCTGCGTCCGAACCCGGACCGGTCAACTTTCACTGCGAACTGGCGTCGCGTTCCTTGTGCGAATGGGAAACCGACTCAACTAGGCAAGCTTCATGCCGAGTTTGCTCTGCAACTCGTCTTTGCTGCACGAATTGACGCTATCAAGCGGTCGCCGCGAGCGAGCTACTTTGAAAGATGGATATCGATGTTCAATTTTCTTGAGTGAGTGCAGCCGACGAGCGTCAGGCACCGCTGCCGACACTCAGACTTCAGATCTTCGTCAATCTGTGGAGTCGTGCAGTCAAACAACATCCATCAGCGCGCGGATGCCACTGCAACCACGCATCCGGGGAAATGTATCTTCCGCGTCAGGGAAAAGGTTTTTCCTTGACACAACGTGATTGCTGGCGAGACCGCGCCATTGAGGACGCTGAGAAGCGACGCTGGGACGACGTCAGACCTGCGGCTGAATTTCGTCATCTCTGCTGGCGCCTCGAAATCCATAGCGAATTGATGCCACTCAGTCTCAATCTGGCCCGGCGCTTCGGTGACTTTCGTAGCTCGAACGACAACTCGGCATACCCGTTGCTTCTGACTGCCGTCGCTGTGTGCGTCCACTCAATTTCCAAGGGAACTGGGACTGAGCATGAACAGAGTGTTGATGCTCGCCGAGAAACTGGCAGCGGCGCCGTCTCTGTTCACCTGGGGAGTTGAAGTGGCGTCCCGCTTGGGGGCGCATGGGGTCAGTTGCTCTTTAACCAGGCAGCAACCCTCCATGTTGTCTCCCAGCGGGATGATTTTATCTCCGATCGTTCGTGGCTCGCAGCTAGCGATGCCGCTGGATTCGGTCGTTGAGAAGGCGCTGGAGATCAATGCGGCCGATCAAGTCGTGCAATTTGCCGCCGAGGTCGCGACCGCAAATGGCCTACGCTGCGACACACTGAAAAGCACTTGGGCTCTTCCGCAACTGGCGGAGTTTCTAGCCCCACACTTCACTTTGGCGATGATCTCTCGACGCGATGGCGGCGGCAGTGATGTCGTTGCTGGCTGGTGGAAGCAGATCATTCGTCGGGTGCAACGTCCCATTCTGATGCTGGGCTCAGCGAACTGGTCACGCATCGTCGTAGCAGGCGCGAACGCGGAAGAATTAGTCAGCCTGAATAGCTGGGCTCAACATTGGGCTCGCTTGTGGAATCTGCCGATCGATGCCATTGAACTGCGTCCGCTGCGTTGGACAGCCTGGGGCGATTGGAAAACCCGCTGCACTGAGGCGGCACTTGATACCCATGTCGCGGAAGACTGCATTCGTTATTGTGGTCTGAAGCCAACGGACCTATTGCTGGTATCACGCCGAGCGGCCTGCTGGCCAGGCGCTTCGTCGTGGCACTCGTTGCGAGTGTCTCAGTTGGTGCGAGCGACCTACGGTTCCGTCGGCGTGTTGCCGACGTTCTACGTGCCTTCGGTTCTGGCGATGTTGCATGGCAACAGCTCTCAACTGGGCTGGGCGTGCTGATCAGTGAGCGTCCCGCGCGATG
>CAYLTY010000084.1:0-32756 GCA_964386705.1 uncultured Planctomycetaceae bacterium | reverse complement strand
TTTCCGTAGAGCGTTGAATCGCGCTTCCCCCCGAATCAGACGGAAATCGCTAAGTCGCTGCGCTTCAACAACTTTTGGCGGCGGCAAAACAGAGAATGGTTCGGAAATGGGTTTTGCACGGGGAGCTCTCGCGGGTTCAATTCGCTGTCCGCGAAGTAATCCTGAGCACCGAGTTACAGAAAGAGCTGGGCTCATTAGAAGAACGCCAACAGACGCTTATCGCGAGCTGTTTCCAGGATATGGATAGAACTTTCCTGGAGGGCTACCGAAGTACAATGACAAGAGATTCATTCGTGCCGAGCGATTCACGCTTGTTCGAAGACGTTTTGGCTGCCTTTCGCATCAGCACCGCTCTCTCGCAGCTTTCAATTGCACAGCTTCGAGGCGACGTAGAGGCGACTCGAATCGCACTACTCATTCTCTTGGGCTAGCTGGACGTCATTTGCCTCGGCATCAGGGATCGCCAATCACGCTTGCCGATTTGAAGGTCTCTGTTTCTACCGTCGGCGTTTGAGCTCTTCAAGGCAGTGCCGCGCAACAAGAGCCACTGCACCGTCGGGGCGGTCGCGTTCAATGGCCTTCTTCAAGAAAACTAACTGACCTCGGCGGTTGCCGGCCATTGTCAACAAGTCCGCTAGTAATAGGCAGGGAGTTGGCAAATCAGCATGCTCATTGACAACCCTCTCAAGCTCCTGCTTCACATCACCGAACATGCCGCATTTCCACAGCACGAAGGCGTTATGTAAATCAGAACTTGCCGAACCAAAGCCGTTCGACGCCAGGCCGCAAGAAAGAGTCGCGGAACATCCGCTGTAATCTCCCAGCATGGCTTTGCAATGCGCTAGAAGAATATGCGACCGAGGTCCGCGATCAGTAACTTTCGCCAGTCGTTCAAAAACCTTATGAGCCTCGGCGTATTTCTTCCCTCGCCAAAGTTGATGCCCAATATCAAACAGAGCTTGGTAGGAGCGTACGCAAGTTCGATCTCCAACGTGTAAGACGAACTGCGCAGGTTTCGGGGCATTGGGAGTTCTTGACTGTGATTTCACGTCGATCCTCCTAGGAATTACTTCTCGTTCGCGTACGTTACACATCCATGCCCTGACACTGTGAAACGCAATTGAGGATCACCAACAGATCCGTCCTAGCGAGGGTCTCCGAATACATACGTTTCTGAGGCGATGAGGTCAGCACTTTCTTGCTCGAAACTGGAAATAGAAGAAATCAATGAATCAGTTCATTGATGTGAGAATGAGTCAACCATCTTGCCTTTCCGCACCGAAGGGATTGCTTCGATTCCCATTTGCAACTCCCAAGATTACTGCCCAGAACTCCACAGCTACACTTCGTCTCCAGAGAGCATTTTGGCGAGCATGATCATCCACTTGTTATTGATTTAACCGAAAGGAACTCCGCCTCGCATGTGCTCAGCTCCCCATTCGGGCACGGTCGCACTTCGCACCAGAGGAGACGATTTCACGGTAGACTCCATGTCCCACATTAGCTCCAAGATGTCTACAAGTTCTTGACGGCACTGACCATGCCCCAATTGACAATTGTAATTGCAACCTTGATGAGGGTCTGCTCGTAGAAATCAAATGACGTCGCAGTGCCGCTACTTTTATCCCCGGCCACGCTCACCGCCGATGTTTGTTCGCGTAAGCTCGGCGATGCCAGCACCAAGATCAGAGCGGCCAACGCGTTGACTGCCGCGAGATTATTTTCCTGCATCCACATGTGACACAAGATACTTACCCAAATCGCCAGACCTAATAGAGGGCGCCAAGTCGCAAAGTGGAGTGCCCCAGTTGACCTGCGAGAGTCTGGTACAAAAGCGCTCATAACTCTGGTTTCCAGCAGTCGCATGCCAGCCTGCAAAAAAGCAGTTCGAAGACCGATGTCGCCTTGGAAAGTGAGCGCATATTTGCGAAACGCATGCCGAAGCCGCAGACGCTAGATTCCAACCGCTTTCGGCTCTGGAGCGGAAAAGTTGCTTCCTCGAAGGAAAGGATCTTTTCATGCAAAGTCGCGTTTCTTGCGTTGAATAGAACGCTTTACCGCCAATTCGAAGTGCGCTGTCCGAGCGCATGAAAGCCTGTGTGACCTCTGAAAGCACACAGCAGGTAACTAGGGGTCGAGCGGTCAGATTATGATCATGGCTTTCTATTGCGGGATTCCGCCAATGCGGGCTACAAGACACGCTGAGGATTTATCTTTTAAGGTTTGGCATCAATGCAGGCGAGTTTCAAAAGAAACCCTACTTCAGAGCATGAGCTTTATCTCAAGCTCTTTATAACCAATGGCGGCGGTCTGTGACTTGATCCGCTCGGTTCTCCAGCTCGGTGTGTGCGCGCGTTGAGCTTCCTGCGTTCCACGAGCACTCTCGACTCTGCCGCCGAAGCAGTTTTGCTCATGAGAGCATCGCCTCCTTAATCGAATTCTCGGGAAGAATCCCTTGCTGTCCCACCAAGTAAGGGACACACAGCCCGTTCCCTGCGAGGCATCGGTAGCAGAGACATCCGGTGTTCAGGTCAGCTTGTGGTCACATCACGGCATCGCAGTGAAACGACCGCCGCATATTGTTCGTGCTATCGACTGACGAAGAGGCTACGTCATGGAAAGACCAGCATAAGACTAATGTGCTCATGCAATCCCCCAAAAAACACAATCGCTAACACGATCATCGCATCGCCTTGTGTGTGCGAGGCAGAACCACTTCAGGAATCAAATTGGCAACATTATACCCTGGCTATGTTCGGCATGGTGTCGTCGCGCTCGAAGCCGATGGCGCTCAGACATTTTTGTTGTTCCGCAAAGACGAAATCGATGGACAGACCGGAGAAGTGATTCCGGGCCAAGAATGGTGGCGGCTGCAATCGGAAACAGGTCCGATGGTCATTGCCATCGATCCGGAGAAGAAGCGGTTCCGAGGTGAGGGAGGGCTTATCTATGTGCTTGAATCCACATAAAAAAGGAGGCAATGACGCCGCGCGATGGCCCAGCAGGCAGTTCAACCGGGTGCATAGCGCGGTCCGGGTTCGGCTGGCAGTTGCACTCTTCGTGTGGCAGAGCTGGATACACATAGTTCACAAGTTGAACGGGTTCGACGGCTTGATGAGCGAGTTCGGTAGTCACTGTAGTCCGTTGCAGGACATGGCTGGATTACGCGGGCCTCAGCGGTGCGACGAAAATTTATAGGCGTCTGGGGAACTATCGCAACGCGATTCAGCGACCGGCCACTTTCAGCGATCCCAGAAAGCTTTCGACCGATCGTTGGCGAGACCTACGGTTGCTGAGCACGACCGTGAAGTCTCTTGAGTCCTTGACTCGCGTTGCTGCTCACGGGCCCACGGTTCCTGCGGCGATCATATCGGGTATCACACCAAAACTGGCATCGTCTCTCCCGACAATCTCCTGGCCCGGCGGCAGTGGCAGATAACTAGAGGAACCAGAAGAAAACTATTGCGATAAGCGTCGGTCCCAGTGCTCCTAGAAACAGCCCGACCGGGCTAATGCCCTCGGAACCAAACACCTTAGCTGTTTGCAGAATGCCAGCGCCCGCGGGATTGGGGGCGTTTGCGATTACGGTGAGACCTCCGCCCGTAACCGCGCCGGCGACCAAAGCATATTTCAGATCGGAGCCAATTCCCTCGACGAGTGATCCAAGGTAGGTGAGCGCCGCATTGTCGGTGATAGCAGTGAGTGCCGTGGCTCCAAAGAACAACATGGAACCATCGAGATTGGCGATTAGCGGCTTGAGCCAGTACGCCTGCAAGCTGCCAAGCGTCACAAGGCCAGCGAGGAAGAAACCCACCAGTAACCCCTCGCGCAGCTTGAGACTGTCTTGATACTCTCGGGTCGCGGTGGTGAGCCCGAGAAAAAGCATCATCACTCCAAGGAACACGTCAGGATGATGGGCAAAGAAGACGACAGTGGCGAGAAACAAGATATGCAATACCATGAGCCAGACGGGTATCTGTCGTCGCTGACTCTGTTCCGGCTCGACCGATAGCAGTTCTCTTCTGAAAATCGTTGCCACCAGTGCGGTGGATGCGGCCGAACTTATGGCAGCGCGCCATCCAAAGTGCGTGACCATGAACGCAGTATCCCATTCCCAGGCGTGAGCCACCATTAGCACTGGCGGGGCGGCGAAATGAGTGAGCGTCCCTCCTATTGAAACATTGACGAATAGAAGCCCCAGAGTGGCGTACGCCAGACGCTGACTGATGCCCCGATCGAAATAGCGTCGCTTCAGAACGATCGCTAGCAGCGTCATCGCCGCTGGCTCGGTAATAAACGAGCCAAGCAACGGGCCAATGGACAGAGCGGTTACATAAAACGCCAATCCTTCGCGCAGGGGTAGCAGACGAGCAATGGCATTTAACGCACCCTCTGCAAGAGACACCACCGGACGTGTAGCCGCGATCACCATCACCACTGCCACGAACTTAGGCTCTGTGTAGTTCAGGCTCTCTATATAAGTCACCGCCTTCTCGACAGAACCTTCAATAAGCCCGACGCAGGCAAACAAGACGGCGGCCCATAGACCGAAAACCACCTCTGTTTCAGCGAGAAAATGCAGGACGTTTTCTGCAATCGTGCCTTTGGGATAACGGTGAGCCCAGTGGGCAAATCGTTTGACGCAAAACGTGTGCAGAACTGCTAGAGCAAATAGGATCGTAGCAAGGAGTTCTGGGTAAGTGGGATTCATCATATTCCATTAGTGACGAAGTGATCCTGACCGGTCATATGCGCGGCCACGAGTACGCTACAGTGAAAAGGAAATGCTTGGCCCCGCCGCCGAGATTGAGACACGAGGCAGGTAAAACCTTGGGCAAACGACAACCTAAGACGACCAACAGAGTAGACTCAGAGCATGCGACGCCGAATGATCCCACGCGAATTACCCGCTACTGACCGCTCGGTGTCGCGAATTTGACAAGAGCATCAGGCTTAATTTGCATTAGGCCAGCGCAGCCGCCGATGAAATCACACACGACTGACCTCACAGAGGCTGGCGCGAAGAGCCAATCCCTGAGGGGGAGAGTAGGTGGTTTCCTAAAAGATTAGTGACCGCCCAAACGCCTAGCCCTGCAACCAAGGCTTTGAGAGCGTAGGACCGGAAATCAGCGGGCGTCGCGGGTTCGCCCATTGAAGTCAAAGGCTCTCCCCCTCGAAACTCAATCCACCGGGCCAAGGGCAATGCGCCCACGAGGCCAAGAAAAGCCACGCTGGTCCCCGTGAACCAGCCAGCTCCATCCCCGACGATGATGAACATCAGCAGAAGGAGGATCATGGGGCCAAGCATCATCAAATAAGCGCGGGTAGCAACGACGAGCAGAGAGCCCGCCGGTCGGGTCGATGTCATTGCAAAGTTCCTCACGATACGAATGGAGCCACGATTGCGCGACAGCAATGCACTTTGCTGGAACAGTCATGGTACAGGCAGCGGTGAGACTCAAGCTTTCATCACGTGCTAGAAGCTCAAGGCGCGCACGCGCCGAGCCGGAGAAATGAACGGCCTACGTCACAGACCGCCACCGTTTGTGATGAAGAGCATGAGATAAATTGCATGCTCTGACGTGGGGTTTCTCTGAAAACTAGCCTGCATCACTCTCAGTCTTGTAGGAAATGACGACATTCAACCGCAGGCTTTTAACTGCGGCACAAGAACGCAACAAGGCCGGGTCATTTGCATGATCGAAGAGGGACCCGGCTAATGCGACAGGCTCCGAGAAGATCGCGAAGACAATCCTTGGGCGTGCAAACCGACCATGCCTAATGCCCGGTTGAGGCGCCTCGCCCCCTGATAACCTCGGAGTGATGCACTTCTCGGTGCTGAATCCAATTCGGCAGGAGCGACCCAATCAACATCCCAACGCATGATGCCACCAGGCCATACAGTTGAGGCGGAACGCACCGCCAAATCTCCGCGCTTGATTCGTCGTAGTACGAGTATTTGAAACCGAGCCAAACTGGAACGGCGAGCAGGATCGAAAAAACGGCCCCTTGCGTCGTCGCGCGCTTCCAGTAGATGCCGAAGGCGAGAGGTACGAAGGCCACAACCAGCGTCACGCTGTACCCCGCTTCAACCATTTCATACATGGTGTCGTTAGAGTTTACCGACATCGTTGTAGCCACAATCGCAACCAGAACCACCAAGCTGCGAAGCGTCAACAGCATCGCGCGGTCTGTCAGCTTCAGCCGCATTAAGAAGACTCGCAGCACATTCTCAGTGAGTACGCTTGCTGGCGCAAGGAGCGTACCGCTAGCAGTCGAAAGGATTGCCGACATCAAGGCGCCGAAGAACAGTACCTGACACCACATCGGCGTCGCCTTTAGCACCAGCGAGGGCAGGATCTGTTGCACCACGCGGGTGTCGTCTGACTCGAACAACTGCACAAGGCTCGGATCGATCACGATGGCCGAGTAGGCGATGAACATGGGCACGAACGCGAAGCAGAAATAGAAGATACCCCCTCCCGCCGTGCCGATGAGCGCGGTCCTTTCGTTCTTGGCACTGGTGACTCGTTGAAACACATCCTGTTGCGGAATGGAGCCTAGCGCCATCGTGATGAACTGCCCGATGGCGGTGAGCCAACCAGCGGCGGTCAAATGCGGGAATAGGTGCAATTTGCCCTCTCGATAGGCATGCTCCAGCACCACCTCGAAGCCGCCAGCCCGATTACTCAGCAGTGCAGCCACCAAGATCAATCCAATGACAATCGCCGCTGTTTGGATCACGTCGGTGAGCGCGACGGACCACATGCCCCCAAACATGGTGTAAACCGTGACAATGGCCGCACCGACCATGATCGTCTCATTGAGAGTTAGGTACTCAGGAAAGAGGACGTTGATCACCAATCCCAGCGCCGACAATTGGGCGCTCGTCCAACCCAGATACGAACTGGCGATGCCCAACGACGTGATGACCTCCACGAACTTGCCGTATCGCAAATGGTAGTAGTCACCGATCGTCAGCAGTTCTAACCGATAGAATGTCTTCGCAAAGAAGAACGCCACCAGGCACAGGCAGACCGACGCTCCAAACGGATCTCCGGACACAGCCCCAAGTCCGTCCTTGGCGAATGTCGCCGACACCGACAGCACGGTTTCTGCGCCAAACCAAGTCGCGAAGACGCAGGCGAAGTTCATGTACAACGGCAGCGACCGCCCCGCGACCATGAAGTCCTTCGAGTCCTTGACGCGCGTCGCTGCCCACAGACCCACAGCGACTGTGGCCACCATATAGAGAATCACGCAAAGAACCAGCATCGTCAGCTCCCCGAGGAATGTCGCGGCTCAGCGCCCTAAAAACTGTACGACGCTGATGAACATGGTAAATTCAAAATCTCTTAGAAGCGGCACGATACACCTCGGGCCTCGAAACAAAATCAGCGGATCCCTCCAACCGACGTGGTCGAGCAAGATACGGTCTTCGAATTCAGCAGTCGTCCGCATCCCTGTCGTTCTTCAGTGCGGTGTGGAAAGAAATTTGTTTTCACAAGGAAATTGCCTTTCCAGACAGAAAGGAAAAACCGGTACGATTAGTGATCCGTTAACCGCGATGAGCGATCAAGGAAGAGATTGTTATGGTGGTTGTGTGCTTTGGTCGACGCGACTAGAACTTGTACGGTCTTCAGCCTCTGAAAGCGGCAGTCATGCAGGCGAACTTCAAAAGAAACCCATCATCAGAGCATGAGTTGTACCTCAAGCTCTTCATCACCAATGGTGGTGGTGTCTGACTTAGTTCGAGTCATTCTCGCTCGGCGTGTGCCTTGAGCGCCTTTTCTCAGGAGCCTGTTGAAGGCTCCGAGTCTGCATTTCGCGGCTGGCATAGCAAAGTCATTTGCTTTTGTTCCGGCTGCGCCTTGTGTTCATTGCTGTGGAGTCGCTGTGATGTCTACGAATCGACAGGCGGGCTCGTTTCTCGTCGTCGTGTCCCGCGTCTATTGGCTGTTGTGCGGACCCATGATCTTGTTGCTCACTGCAACGAAGATTCTTAGCAACGGCGATGGCTGGCAGGCCCCGGCAAGTGTCCTCTTTCTCGTTGTCCTACTGCTGTTGCCAGTGGCCCGGTGGGTTGAGTTCCGGGGTGGAGATCCCATGACTTCAACGGGTACGCCTGCGACTCCCGCTGATCTGCGCCGGTACGCGCTGATCGCTTTGGGCGTGGGCCTTAGCGTATGGCTCTTCGCAAACGCGATCAGCAATCACGCGCTGCCCGTCAGCAGAATCAAGTCCTGAAGCCTCGCTCTCACGAGGCTTTTTAAGTCACTCATTCACGTTCGGGAAGTTTCGACGCTACCAGCGAACGAACTTGCGCGGGCAGGCTGCCGTGCGCCTGTAGTCCTCGTAGGCATTTCTCCAAGCATTGGCAGGAAAGAGACTTCATTATGTTGATACTGATCGCGCAATTCGCCGCAATTGCAACTGTGATCGTAATCGCAGGCACAATTCTCGCCCGAGCTTCGGATGACATCGCAGAAGCAACCGGATGGGGACGGCTGCTCGTCGGCAGCGTACTCTTGGCAGGCGCGACCTCGCTCCCGGAATTGACGGTCGACATTACAGCGGTTCGTCTGGGCATGGCGGATCTCGCTGTGGGCGATCTTCTCGGCAGCAGCTTGATGAACTTACTCATTCTCGCCGTGCTTGATCTCACCCACCATTCACGAGGGAGGATGTTGTCACGCATGGCCGCGGCTCATGCTATGGCCGGGCTACTGAGCATCGCACTCGCCTCTGCTGTTGGGCTTGGCTTGCTCGTTACCAACAGAGCGTCAAGCTGGAATTTCCTGGACGTGCACATCGGCGTGTGGACCGTGGCGTTTGGTTACGTGCTTGGAGTGCGGATGGTCTTCATAGATCAACGCATGGCCGCCCTTGCGGCTTTCCAAGCACAACCGGCAGTCGAGCAAAGCCATCTTAGAACACCGCTGTGGAAGTCAGCCCTAACCTTTGCTACCGCTGCACTAGTAATCTTGCTTGTTGGTCCACATCTAGCTGACACAGCCGGTCGAATTGCGGACGAGTCAGGGCTCGGGAAGACATTTGTCGGCACAACATTGGTGGCATTTTCAACTTCCTTGCCCGAGTTGGTTGCGTCATTCGCAGCCATCCGGATAGGGGCCTTTGATCTTGCGATCGGGAATGTGTTCGGCAGCAACGCCTTTAACATGTTGCTGTTCTTACCACTGGATGCCATGCATTCAGGCCCACTGCTGCAAAGTGCGAGCCCCGCACACATTGTCTCAGTACTCGCTACGGTCATGGCTACATCCGTCGTTGTGATGGGCCAGTTGTACCATGTCGAACGTCGGCGTCGCTTCGTGGAACCCGACGCTCTTCTGGTAATCGTACTGATACTTGCAGCACTCGGAATCATCTACGCAAACGGAGCCCAACCGTGACGAGATAGTTGCTCCGGCATCTGGCACGTCCAAGAGCGAAATCCGAGCGGACGGTCGACTGAAAAATAGAGACTGGCAGCAACTGGCCGAACGAGCTGACGCATGTCGTAATCGTCATGCAAGTCGCCTCGGCGCACCACATGAGGAACCCCGCGCGTCGCTTCGACAACAACGGTTTCAGCCGTTCAGATCAAAGTTTCTAGCCGAGGTGTGAGAAACTTCCCGCCTTGAGCTTGAAAAGCTCTTTCGCGATCAACAATCTCGGACGCGTGGTTCCAAGCGAGGAGCAGAAGCACATCAGGGTGCAGGCGATCGAGCTCGCTCGGAGGCACGATCGGTTGATGAGTTCCAGGGACGTACAAGCCTTGCTTGGCAGGGGTCGAGTCTAGAACAACCGGCAACAGATCGGTGCCAATCCCGCAGTAATTCAGTAGAACAGTACCCTTTGCAGGTGCGCCGTAACCGACGACTTTTGCGTTGCTCGCTTGCAACTCCGTGAGCTTTGTGAGGAGTTGTCTGCGATTCTCAACGATATTTCGCTGATAAGTCTGCCAGCGCGCGACGTTTCCGATGCCGAGCGTCTCCTCTTCAGCCAGCCATTGATCCAGACTCTCAGCGTGACCTTCCCCGTGACGCGCGACGCATCGAATTGTTCCGCCATGTACGGGGAACAACTCGATGCGTTCCATCCGCAAACCCTGGCGGTTGAACAGGGTCACCAAAGGCTTGATTGCGAAGTAACTGAGATGCTCGTGATAGATTGTGTCGTACTCCAAGTTCTCAACGAGCTTTGCCAGATAAGGGACCTCAAGCACCAATGCCCCCTTCGGCGCCAGTAACGCCTTGATACCTCGGCAAACATTGTCGAGATCATCGATATGTCCGAATACGTTACAGGCGACGATCAAGTGAGCGTTTCCGGCCACCCGTCCGACCTCTCTAGCAAGCGGCTCGCTGAAGAATTCCGAAATGGTAGGTACACCCCGCGAGGCCGCCATGACAGAGATATTGCGAGCGGGGTCGATTCCAAGAACGCGTACATCCCGACGCTGAATGGAGCTGAGGCCGGTTCCGTCATTTGAACCGATCTCGACGATCAAGCCTCCCGGAGGAACGAATTCATTAGCGGCGTTGGTCATCAACTTGGAGAAGTGATCCGCCATTCGCCGTGAACTTGATGTGAAGAACAAGTACGAGCGAAAGAGAAGTTCAGGCGGGACGACATGTCCCAACTGTACCATGCCACAGTCCAGGCAGAGTTGAACTTCTAATGGATACTTCGCTTCGGGAAGTGTTAATTGATCTGCGGTCAGATAAGCATTCGCCGGAGGCTGATCGCCGAGCGACAGCACAAGTTCCAGACGCTTACCCAAGCATGCCCGACAAGTCTCGCGTCTCCAGTCGGATGGATTATCGGTGCGCGTTGCGAAGTCAGACTGAACTTCGCGGAGATAATGTTCTGCCAGTGCTTTTGTTGGCAGCGACTGGTCGTACCCAGTTGAGATGCTCACGGCACTACCACGGCAACGATCGCCCCGATTGGAGAGTCGAGTCCGTCGAAGTACTCGGCATGACGGGCGAAACGTGGCTTGAGTTCCTTCCAGAGCAGTGTGCCGCCGTTTGTTTGGGAATCCGATACGCTACTCGCTCGGACGCCATCCCAAGCAATCAGAGCTCCCGGTCGAACAAATTTCACAATGGCGTTGTAGTCTTCGACGAGGTCTACAGCCGGGCGCTGCCCGTTCAGGAAGACAAAATCATATTTGCGAAACCCCCTCCGCTGTTCCAACTCTTTAGCGAGTGCCTCAGGCCCAAAAGCGGTCGGCACAACGTGAACTGTCTGAGCCTCGCAGGCGAATGCTTCCATAAGCGGTCGGCGTGATTCGTCCAAGGGTTGATCGGAAGTGCCAATTACGACGATGCGCGCATCACCTGCCGAACAACGAGTCCACAGGAAGGGTGTTCCGCAACCGCGAGTGCCCAGGTCCAGGATGCGTTTCGGTGCCCACTCGATGACGCGCTGCATCAAGCGCATCAGATCGAGATGATGTTGCAGCGGGCCAAAGGTTTCGAACGGAGGCGCTGCACTGAATCGACAACACAGATCAATCCAGTCTTTCGAAGTCGTGCGACCGCGGCACATTTCTTCCAACACATCAAGTGCTTCATCCAGCGCAGGCAACGCACCTCGCACCGCTGGTCGCTTCAAGACTGCTCCTGTTCGTGTGGGAGTCGTCTTCATTGCGATAACAGCTGACGGACTCGTGGCGGCTGAAGCGGGCGGGTGAGTGACCGGGGTAGCGGGGCGAGAAGTTTTTCGCAGCGCACTCTTTTTGATTTGAGCGTCTTCGGCGGGAATCGGTTCGCGCACGGTGCCTTCACGAACCAGATGTTCCAGCCGATGACTCGGTTCGCGACGCTTGCTTGCCACCTGTTCGAAGTAAGCCTTCAGCTTCGGCATGGCCACTTCAACGGAATAGTTCTGTTGTACGGTCTGTTGAGCAGCTAGGCTGAGCGAGCGAAACTCGGCGGGATTGCGTAATACACGGACCGCTTCGTCGGCTAATCCTTCGACATCAAAGAAGTCGCGCAGCAGGCCGTTTTCGCCGGGTCGAATGTACTCGCGAACGCATCTTTGGTCCGACGCCAACACAACGGCGCCGCAGGACATTGCATTCACCACAGACCAAGACGCAATAAATGGTTCGGTCAGATAGATATGCAAGTCACTGACGGAAAGGATCTCTGCGAGATCATTTTCGGAAACCCAGCCGGTAAAATGGAACTTCGAAAGATCGTAGCGGCCGCTGGAGAGCACCTCTTCGCGGAACGACGCTTTATCGGTGTAGGTTAGGTCCGGACCGTAGTGCACGCTGTCGGCACCGACGACAACGAACAGCACATTGGGATATTGCTCGTAGGTTCGACGAGCGACGTCCATGAAGACGTCGAAGCCACGCATCCGCTCGAATCCCCGCGCGACATAGGTGACAATTCGAGTGTCTTGGGGGATCACCTGACCGCCAGGCAATCGCCGCTCGCGATTCAATCGCCGGTAGTAGATGCCTGTATCAATGCCGTCGAAGATGACATCAATCTTGGAGTGAAACTCGGCAGGAAAGAAGTCGCGCTGATATTGAGTCGGCGTCCAGCCTCGGTCGCAACTCTCCAGATCCAGAAGGATCATGGCATTCTTGGTTTTGACACGTAGCAGGCCCTCTTCCGAGACGGGCATTTCCGGCCTGAAGCCGATGTCCTGGCCCACGGGGCGATAGAAATACTCCATGAAGTTGATCAGCGGGGCGTCGTACAAATATGGCAGGAATAGTGACGAGCCAAAGCCGGTATGTGCAATGATCAGGTCGGGTTGCAGATCGCGGCGGTATTTAAGAGTCTCAAAGACCGCATGCGCTTCATGCACCGTGTTCTCAAAATTGCGAGAAGCAAAGTGGTTGGATTTCGTCGCACCCCCAGTGCAACGGTAGATGAGCTTCGAAACACCCGGCAACGATCCCTGATCGTTGGCCGTCATGAAGGTGCATTGCCAGCCATAGTCCTGAACCAGGCGCGGAGCGATGTAACGAAACTGAGCCGGAAAATTCTGATGCAAAAAGAGAACGTGCATTCGCGGGAGGCCCTCCAGGTGAATTGGCACGGACCTCTGCCACGCAAAGAATGGGCCATCGCTTCAATTCCCAGCCGCCCTGCGAACTTGCTCGCGTATGTTCGCTGCGCACCGCAATCAGCCACGACCGCAACTGAGACGAAGGAATGTTTCCACCAGCTGGCAATCTCCTTGCCACTAGTGCATGGCACTTTTACGCCAGCGAGAAGACATCGCAGAACACAAGAGTCTCAAGGACGCCGCGACTCACAACTCAGACTGAGTGGGCGATTCCGGTGGCAATTCAACATCCCGTTGAAGACGCCGGAGCTTGTCTCGAAGCGTAGGCCGGCTTATTCCCAAGAGCTCAGACGCGGCCACTTGGTTGCCTTGAGTTTGACTCATCGCGGCATTGATGACGATCCGATCGAAGTGCTCCAACGCCCGGCGATAGACGCCGCGTTCATTGCTGCTGATCGCCGCCTTTAAGTCCGCAGCCAGTGCTTCCCAAGTTGGAGCGATGGGAGTCGCCGGATGAACGGGACGTTCACGCGAAAGTTGATCGGGAAGAAATTCAGGAAGCAACGTGGAGCCGGCAGAACGAATCAGCGATTCGCGAATGACGCTCTGCAATTCACGCACGTTGCCAGGCCAGCGATAATTCGCCAGACGCAGTAGTGCCTCTTCCGAGATACTGGAAACCGCGCATCCCAACTCACGATTGAGTCGGAAGAGGAAATAATGCGCGAGTTCCGGTAGATCGTCTTTCCGGTCGCGCAGCGCTGGTAAAGAGATCGTGACACCGCGAAGGCGGTAGTAGAGATCGAGTCGAAAGGACTCGCGCTCCACCATTCGTTCCAGCCCCTTGTTGGTGGCAGCAAGAATACGAACATTTGCTTTCAGAGATTCGTTGCCCCCCACGCGTTCGAAGGAACCGTCCTGGAGCAGTCGCAGCAGCTTGGCTTGCGTGGCCGCTGCCATATCACCGACTTCATCCAGGAACAGTGTTCCACCGTTAGCTTGCTCAAACTTGCCAATGCGCCGTCGCTCAGCGCCGGTGAAGGCGCCACGCTCGTGTCCGAAGAGTTCGCTTTCCAGCAGAGATTCTGTGAGCGCGGCGCAGTTGATGGCGAGAAACGGTCCCTGGCTTCGTCGGCTGTGGTGATAGATCGCTCGCGCGACAAGTTCCTTACCCGTGCCGCTTTCTCCCAAGATCAGGACATTCACATCCTGCGGTGCAATGCGGCCAATCTGTTTGAAGACGGCTCTCATTTGCGGGCCACTGCCGATGAGTAGATCCGGCTGATCGGTGACTCGGTCACCTTCTTCGACGATCGCTGGCTTACGCATGAGCTGGCTGATCTCGCATGCCTGCTGCACGACGTCCTGAAGTTGTTTCGAATCCAGTGGCTTCACGAGATAGTCATAGGCGCCGCGCTTCATCGCCTCGATGGCAGTCTCTGCGGTGCCATGTCCGGTGATGAAGATGACCAGACACTTGGCATCCTGCTCGCGGAGTTGCTCGAAAACTTTCAGACCATCTTCAGTCCCCAATCGAATATCCAGGAGAACGACGTCAGGAGCATCTTCAGCGACGCGTCGCACGGCCTCTTTAGCTGAGTCCGCGTCGATTACTTCGATGTCTGTTTCGCGGAAGACTCGCTGCACGCTGAAGCGGATGGCTGGTTCATCGTCGACGATGAGAAGTTTGCTCATGAAGCTCTCGTTCCCGGTCTTCAATCTGATGCGAATGGTAACTCAACGACAAAGACAGCTCCCCCGGCGGGGTGATTCTGGGCCGTCAACCGGCCGTGATGTTCGTCGATAATCCGCCTGCTCACAGCTAAGCCGAGCCCCGTGCCGCGAGCTTTCGTCGTCACGAACGGTTCAAAAATATGTTCCAGGTCGTCGGGCGGGATACCTGGCCCTTCGTCCCGAACCAGCACTCGCCAATCGTAATCCGCGGCAGGCTCGGAACCGTTTTTACGTAGTTCGTCAAAGGATATCCTCAGCCTCCCACCATCGGGCATAGCTTCAATGCCATTGAGAAGAAGGTTCACGAAGACTTGGTGCAGCAGGTCAGGATCTCCAGTTACCGGCATGTGCATTGGAGAATCATTCCCGCACTGCGACGAATCTAATGATTGCCAGCCTCTGCTCTGCGATGGTTCAATTGCGATGGTCACTCGATCCCGCTCGGCTCGGGGTTGCACGAGATTGATCGCTCGTCCCACCGTTGTTTTGAGATCATGCCGCAGGCGATGCTGAACGTGTGGGCGAGCAAAGTCGAGTAGGCTTTGGATGGTGCGCTCCATCCGCTCGATTTCCGCCTGGATGACCTGAAACTGCTGCTGGTCGTCACTACGAGATTCAGGCTGAGTGGCCGCAGTCTGCACCAGAAGTTTGACGGAGGTGAGCGGGTTCCTCAGTTCATGGGCGACGCCAGCGGCTAGCTGCCCCACGGCAGCCAAGCGCTCGTTCCGTAAGGCGTCGCTACGAGCATCCGCAAGCTGTTTGAGGATATCGCGAATGCGATTCGCCGCATTTGTGGCTTGCTGGTCCAGATCGACAAGGTCATCGCCAATCGTCTCCGGCAAGACCTCAATCGGTCCGAGTTCGCCGGAAGCGCTCGCCAGAGTGACTCTCAAACGCGTAATCCGTTGCTTTAGGCGCTCGGCAGCCCGAAATCCCAACCAGGTTCCCAATAGAGGTCCTAACACCGTCAAGGTCATGCCTGTCCAACGAATGCGTCGGCTCCAGCTTTCATAAAACACCGTGTGGTCACGAATGAAAACTTGATTCATCTCGAGGAGTTGGTTGCTGAGACCAGAAATCTGGGCGGCGAGTTCAAATGCCCGCTCACCTGGGATCGGATCATCATCGACCGCTGGCGTATTGCGCAGATCAGTAAGGTAGTCGTCAAAGGTCTTGCGGATTCTTGCGACCAAAGTCTTCTCGAGGTCCGTAAGTGCCGTCCGGTCGGCTTTGTTGAGGGCCTCCAGAAACTCGGCAGTCCCATTTTCTAATGTCAGGTCTGCGGGCCGAGGCGATGGGGACTTGTCCGCATTCTTGAAGACTGCGTCTTGTAGGCTCCACAATGCGTGCTGCATTTCACCGACGCTTTCGATCGTCGGCACGTTCTCACTCAAGACGCTCTGGTAGCCTCGCTCCAACCACAAGATGGCATACGTGGTCGCTGAGCTACAGATAAGCCACATACCCCCAACAAGTACGGTAGGGAGCAGCAACTGATTCCAACTTGGCCATTTCATGCCGAAATCCTTGAACGCAGCTCAAGCTGAAATTGCTCATGCTGAGCACTGATGCTCCACCCGAACGATCGCTGTGCGCCGATGGGACGAACGTGATTCAGACTGGATCTATGCGTGAGTTAACCTCAGCAGGAGGGCATGTTGCTCGCTGAGAACGATCGAACGTACTTTTCATTCCAAGCGCTGCGGAGCTTGATCTGAGAGGAACTTCAGGTTCTGTTCCCGTTCGCGGGCAGCGGCATCATCGTACAGGAATGGAATGAAGACATAGCGTCGGCCTCGGGTGACCACCGTGGCTTCATGTAGTAACGAGCAAGAGAAGACCACTGCGCCGCCCGCCGGAGCCGTATAGACCTGTGGTCCGAATTCCGGAAATCGCAAATAGCCACCCTCATATTCGCCCGTGTTGAGCATCAGGCTGACAGCAAAGCGACGATGGGCCGTACCTTTGGTGGTGTTGTCGCGATGGGCATTGAAGTGACCCTCTTCCGAGGCGTCGTAACAGGCCACCGTGTAGCGCTCCATTCGTGTGGCGCGGAACTGAGTCGCCTTATGCAGTTCCGGCGCGAGCCGGTCATGGATTCGCACCATACATGAGCGCCGTAACGTCTCGTCTTCAATTTCGTAGTCGCGACGGCGCTTGTGGCTGTAGTCCAGGATGCCAACGGTCTTGCCGTTGATGTCGCGCATAAATCCCGAGTCTTTGCCACCACGATCCTCGTACGTCTCAATCAGCCGGCGGCAAAGCTCCGGTTCAAAAACACGAGGAACGATAAGCACTGGGGCTTGACCCACGGCCAGAGTTGGTTGGGGAATCCGAGGCTGCTCGTCGAGTACATGAAACACCTTTGCCGCGTGTTCTTCGGGATCTTCTGTGAACGGCAGCGTCTTGATAACTCGCAGCTGAGGATCAAAAACAATCGTTACACGCCGCAGTGTTCGGTCGCTGTTGAGGGCTCCTAGTTCCCCTGCAACGTGGTAGTCGAAGTCCCAGAAAAACCTGATTCCAGGCACCACGGTCTGCGTCCGGTAAAGGCGCTCATCGTCTGGATCGTGCGACATTCCAAAAAATGCCGCCTGCCAATCGTCAAATTGGTCGCGTTCGCGATCAATCACGTCCAGAAAACTCCGAGTAACGGGGTCACCGGCCGATTGAAAGACCGTTAAGACGATGTAGCGTCCTGCCGCCGTATCAAAGTGAAACTTGGGATTAACGGATGACGCGCACTCAAACCACGGTGCTGGTTCTCCGTAACCCAGGAGAGAGGACCTCATTCGCATTCCTTGTACATGAGCTTGACCGTATTGGCTGTCCGATGGCCGACATGATTGCAATCGCAATGCCGCGCCAATCGAGCCTGGTCCCGACCACGAATCACCACGGCGCCCGGAAAAATGAATAGTGCCAGCAGGGCGAGCGTTTTCATGGAAAGAATTTTTACAAGTGCTGACTGAATTCTTTTCACTCAAAGATTGATGACGCCCAGCCAACAGCGGCGAGCCACGGCGAAAATACATGCAATACAGGACCGGAACTCAATCTGAATGACGCTGACCTTCGCCGAATATGCGGCATTCGTTTTGCCTGAGCCAATCAGCGCCTCAGAATCCTTCGGCAATTGCGACCGGGCCAAGCATGCGGGGAAGGAGCGTTGAATGGGCAAATCAGATCAAGCTCTGGCAGGCGAGAACTTTGACGTCGACCTGCGGTGCCGGCGCTGGATTCCCGCCAGTGCCGCAGTCCTCGGAATACTGCCGCTCGGCGGAGCCGAATTTGCCATTTGGAGCTTCGTTCCAGACTTCGAGTGGCGATGGTTCTTGCTTATGCCCAGCGCTGTCTTCGTCTTGGTCACTTCCGCACTCCTCCTCCGAGTTGCCGTTCGCCACTTCTGCGGACGAATTGAAGTGACTGCCTGCGGAATCCGAATCAAGCCACTTTGGTGCGGTCACTGTTGGGAGTGGTTCGACATCAGTCAGTGGTACGTCGAGAGCCGAGCGCAGAATGTGCGAGTCGTCTGCATCGGTATCAGCGGCGGCGGCACGCACGCCTTTTCCGAAGATGAGTTGGCCTCTCAGGGCGCGGAACGCCTGATTCGGGCCTTGGAACATTTCGCAGCAAGGAAGAAACGCTCGTTCGATCTCTGATGCCACCCTCAGCAATTGGATTGTCAGAGGGAGTATTCTACACGCGATCTCTTGTGGTCAGGTCATCGCCAACTCTGGCACTTTATTCAAACGCCGGATGTTGGCTCTCAAGGGCGGCAGAAGGCTGGAGTATCCCTTGAAAATGCAGACGATGCCCCGTCCGCTCGACCACGATTGTACCCTCTTGGTGTTCGATGATTTAGAAAGAAGCTGGCTGCAGGATTCACGCAACTCTTCGTTCATCGACGGCACCAGCCCACCCACATAGGACTTGATCTCGACCGAGTCCCGCTTGAACTTCCCCACATCAACTGGCTCGACGCGGACAGGCGGTAAGTGCTCGCGTTCCACATGCGATCGCCGCGCATTGTAGTAGTCCTCAATCAATGGCGGGGCACATTTACAGTGAATCGATCCAACTTGGTAGCAGCGTGAAGACATCGGCAACCATTGTGTCACCCGCGCCGATGATTCTTGCATCGACGGGGTCATTTTCAAGAACGTCAGCACCGGCGCCACCATCAAGGGAGTCCGTGCCGTCACCACCAGACACAGTGGCGTCGTTGCGGTTGCCGCCGCTGAGGGTATCTGCTGCCGAACCACCTAGAAGCGTGTCGCTGCCGCGACCTCCGATGAGGACGACAGGCACGGTCGCCAGCGTGGCGTCGAGCTTGTTGGCTCCAACTCCACCGATCAGCGCGATGCGTTCAATTGAGGTAGGTGTCTCGGAACCGGACACCGCAGACGTAATCACCGTTCCGTTCACGGTGAAATTGGTGTCAGCTTTTTCCAGCCAATAATCGTTGCCTGCACCGCCATCGATTATGTCAGCACCAGCTCCGCCGGAGAGCACGTCATCGCCGTCTCCACCCACAACGCCATCGGCTTTTGAACCGCCTAGCAACGTGTCGTTACCAGAGCCTCCCGACAAGAAGACCGGCACTGTCGCCGAACGCGCATCAAAGAAATTGTTAGTCGCGCCACCAGCAATCTGGATGCGTTCAATCGCGATCACGGAGTCTACCCCGAAGGCAGATGTGCTTACCGCGATGCCCACAATCGTGACATTGGTGTCAAAAACCTCATTGATACGGTCAAAGTCCGCACCACCATCCAGCGTGTCGTTGCCGAGGTCACCTTGCAGTGTATCGGTCCCGGCACCGCCATTCAGAGAATCGTTACCAATCGCTCCCACCAGCGAATCCACTCCATCGCCGCCATTCAGGACGTCGTCACCCTGCAATCCAAAAAGACGATCATCGCCAGCATCACCATTCAGAGTGTCATTCGCGGTGTTACCCTGCACGGTGTCGTTGCCATCGCCCCCGCTCAAGAGACCGGCTTCGGTCTGGCCAGCGACGAAGTCATGGCCCGCCCCACCATTCAGCGTATCGATACCGGCTCCACCGACGACGACATCGTTGTCCGCGTCGCCGAGAACCAGATCATTACCATTCTGTCCGTTGAGGTTATCTGCTCCATCGCCACCACTGATAGTGTCATTGCCGTTGCCTGAAACGACCACGTCAGCGCCACCTAGCCCAGATATCGAATCGTTGCCGGTTAGCGTGAAAATGACATCCGGCCCAGGCGACCCGAAGATTGTGTCACTCTGACCGCCACCATTGATCGTGGTGCCGAGACTGGCCGCGAAGCCGCTCAAGTCAATTCGATTGCGGCTGAGTCCACCACTGATCTCTGCAATCTCGAAAGCGGTCAACTTGTCGGTAACAGTCGGCTTGGTATTGCCGGAAGCGACCAGTGTTGTATTCGTAAGCGTAAGGTCCTGGTCGATTATTTCCCGGAGGGTGTCATTGCCGGCTCCACCCATCAACGAGTCCGCGGCGCCGTTGCCGGTCACCGTATCATTGCCACCTTGGCCATCCAACTGATCGATCTGTGAGCCGCCAATCAGCAAATCGTTGCCGTTGCCACCAAAGAGCGTGACCGGGAACATCGCCGCGCTGGCGTCCAGAATGTTGGCTGTAGAGCCGCCGAACACGATTGCTCGTTCGAGGTCGCTCAGTGTATCGACTTCCGTCAGACCGCCGCCGTTGGAAGTCATCTGCGTCGGGGTGAGCGTCAAGTCGCCGAGGGCGCTCTCTGACAGCAGATCCAAGCCGCCTGCTCCAGCCGAGAGTGTGTCGATTCCAGCACCGCCGGTCAGTGTGTCATCGCCCAATGCACCCAGCAACTGGTCATTGCCCGCGCCGCCGATCAGAGAATCGTTACCAGTTCCACCATCGAGCAGGTCGTTGCCGTCGTCACCGGAGATATTGTCCCCGAACGCGCTACCTAGAACTGTGTCGTTGCCCGCACCACCCTGCACGCTAACAGTCACTCCTGCCACACGCGTAAAGGCCGCCGTCGTCACATAGCGAAGATCGACGAGATTGTTGCCGACGTCTCCGGTAATGGTGATGCTTTGAATTCGTGACGCTACGAACTCCGAATACGCAGGCGCGATGACATTATCTACCAGTACTTGCAGCTTGCCGCTCGATGACTGCAGCGCCACCTGCTGACTACCGATCAGACTGATCGCAATATCGAAGTCGGCATTATCGAGAGTCGTCACGCTGACGACCTGATTGCTCACGGCCTCGAAAGCACTGGAGCCAGGTGACGAGACGCTGATGACCAATGGTGACGTCTGATTGCCGTCAACCAGCGTATCAGTCACGCCGGCCACCGTAACCGTTTGCGGCACGTTCCAATTGGCAGGAGTGAAGGTTAACGTCGCTGGCGAGACAGTCATCTCTCCGGTGTCTCCGCTACTGACCGACAGCACGACGTTGGCCACAGGCTGCGCGGTCAGAGCAACCGTCACCGTATCCGTGGTGCCAGTCTCGCCAACACTAGTGGAACCATTGCTTTCAGTAATGACAAAGCCGGCAAAGTCATTATCTGTGGTGAGCACGTTAACCACTTGATCGGGTGCAGTATCAAAGCGGTTCTCGGACGAAGCATCCACCACGCTGATCGCAATCTTGCTCGTCTGAGTGTCATCAATAATTACATCGTTGACGCCCGTTGCCGTCACCGTCTGAGGGACGTTCCAGTTCGCAGGAGTAAACGTCAGCGATGTGGTGCTCACGGTCAGTTCCGTGAGATCGCTGCTGGTGAGTAACACCACCACATTCGACGTCGGCGGCGCAGTCAGGGAAACGCCGAATGTGCTGGTCGTTCCCGACTCGTCCACAATGGCCTGCGAATTGGGAGACTGGACGCGAATCTCGAACAGCGCCTGAACCTTGAGCGTCGCTCCGCCTTGCGTGAAGACTTCGAAGACGATTCCACCGATCGTCTCAAAGGTACTCGCCGACCAGCCGGTGCCAATTTTGACGGTATCTCCCGAATTGCGGCGCACCACGAGCGTCTTGGACTCCGCCGAGAGAGCGAGCACTTCAGCCTGATTCAGTATCAGCGTATTGTTTCCGTTGCCCGTAATGTCGAGCTGCTCAATTCCTGTCAGTCTATCATTCGAGAGTGCAGTCAGATCCAGCGTGAACTCCGCACCGGTAATCTGCAAAGCGTCGGTGCCGGTTCCACCCTGGAACGCGAAACCGCTGAGAGCCAGTTGATCCAGTTGGGAGCCATTGATACCGAGTGAATCGTTGCCTGCCGCGCCATTGAGCGTCGCCCCGCCAAAAACATCTGAGATCGGCAACGTGAGTGTCTTATCACCGTTGGAAATTGCGGCTCGCGCGGGCGCCGATCTGAACTGTGCGGCAGAGTCCGTCACGACCAGATTACCGTTGCCGTCAATGTCCAGTGCAATCTGATTGTTGGCGCCCGCCGCGGCCGTATCCGTCAGCGTCAACTTGCCGGCGGTATCAAGCGTCGCCGACGACGTGCCAAAGACGAAGTTCGCGATCGACAACCGCTCGGACTGATCCAGTTTCAGCGCCGCCTGCCCGCCAAAACCGTTGCTGGTCACGAGCGCATTCGCAGAGGCAATGGCGGCCGCACGAGTGTCGGCCTGAACTGTGAAATGAGCCAGACGTGCCGTTTCGCCAGCGGGCACCGCGAGGTTGAAAGTCCACGAGACATTATCACCAGTCTGGCTGATCGAACTGGGACTCAGTCCCATTTGGGAGTGAATAAGCTGAATCATGGCTGGCGAGCCGCTGCCGTCAGCGTCATCCGTCATGAACCAGGTATCTGTAGTCTCCAGCACTGCATCGCCGTCGGAGGTGGTCACAACGGCGGTCGAGCCACTCAGGTTAGTGACATATGTCATCGGCACCGGGGCGCCACCTGAAGAACTCCCGAAGATGTCAATCGTGCGGGCGAAGTCATCATTGCCCGTCGGAGTCACAGTGACCCGGCGCTGCACTTGCAGCGTCGAGTAGAATTGAGGCTCCGTGATCAGTCCGAATTCCTGGGCGACGGTAGTAAATGTTCCAAACGTATTACCATCAACCAGCAATTTCAGAGCACCGTCAAAGGCATCGTTCTTACCTTGAATCAACTGACCCGTGCCCGCGCCAGTCCGCTGCACATCAAAGATAAACCCGTGAGGGGAGAGGAAGTAATCAGCGGCTTGAGTATTGTTCGGTTGCGCGACGACGACGAAGTCGCGAGTATAATCTCCGCCCGCCGTCCCGTTGTTGTCTCCATCGAGTGCGTTGCCAAAGCTGTTCGTCAGAGCGCTCTTGACGATCAGGCGATAGGTGTCATCAACGAGCGCGTCGAACGTCAGAGTAACCGACTGATCCGCGACGTCGTACGCGGCCTGAACGGGAATCAATGGGTCACTGGACTCCAGCAATCCATTAGTCCCCGTGCGACGCAACTCGTAGTGCGATGCGGTTCCGGCATTAGCCATCGCCTGATTGAACTGCAGCACCAGTTGAGTGGTACTACGATCGATCCGTCCAAAGTTGACGCCGTAAGGAAACGCCACGTCCGCGGTCACCGTCGGCGGAGCCACAGGAACCACGGTCACCTGCAACGCTGTGTCGACAGTGGCTCCACCCCTATCCGTCGCGCGAATGGTCACCGTCGCCGCCCCCGTCTTACCAGGGGCATATGTGAGCACGAGTTGATTGCTACCGTTAATCGTCGTCGAGCCAAACAGGCCGGACGTGCCAGTGACGCTGACGATGCTGTAGCTCAATGCGATGGCCGCCGTCTCGGCATCACTGAAGTAGGCAGGCAGATTGAGCGTTGTGGGAGCAGATCCCTGTTGCACTGTGACCGGGGGAATGTCGGTCGTCTGCGGTCCCTGATTGGACGCGTAAGTTTGCGTCTGCGTCCCCTGAAGAAATGCCGTCACGGTTCCATTTGTGGCAACAGGTAACTCGTTGCTGCCAATAAAGCTGTTCAGCGATACTTCGAAAGCATTGCCCGCCGGAGTGCCATCTGCGACGAAACGCCGCGCAAAGAATGAGCCGGGACTATTCCGCCTCCACGACACGATGAAGTCACCATCCGGCTCAACCGCCAAGCCTGGACGATCGGATGCGGGATTGTCGGCCTCGACGTTCACCTGTCCGCCAATTCGGCTGCCGTCAGCAGCGAATCGAACGGCAGTGATCGCGCTCGAAAAACTGTATCCCACAATGAATTCGCCGTTGTTGCGCAGAGCAAGCGCCGGCCCCGTGTTCGAATTGAACGAACTGCTGCCCACACTGATCCGCTGGCCCTGCTGAACTCCCGACGCGTTAAAGATGTGAGCATACAGGTTGGTATTGCCGGACTCGCGGTAACCGAGGATGAATGCTCCAGAATCATTCACCGAGATTGCGGGATAGATCCCGGTAGCGTCCGTGCTTGGCGTGAGATCGATTTGGCTGCCTTGCGTCACGCCAGCAGATGACCAGCGCTGGGCGTGAATGTCATATTGAAATCCTCCCACATCCAGCGAACTCCACCCCACCACGAAGTTTCCGGCACCGTCTACTCCGACGCTGTATCCCGTATAATCGTCGGCGGTCGCCAGGGTGAGTTCAGACCCCTGCGGCTGGCCCTGAGCGTTGAATAGTCGGCCTCGGAGCTGAGGCTTGAAACTGCTGCCTCCAGCATCTGAGTTCCAATTGTGTTCCCAGGCGATGACGAAGGTGCCGTCCTTGTTCATCCCAATTGCTGGCGATTCTTGCAGATCCGTCGTGATGGCATTCGCGCGCGTAGCCGCCGTGAGCGGGTTGCCGGTCGCATCGAATCGACGGAAGAAGACGTCACGGTCTATCGTCGAGCCAAACGTGAGTTGAGTCCAGACGACGACGTAAGTCCCGTCTGCGGCCATCGCGATCGCGGGATTTAATAACGAATTCGGCGAGACTTCCTGCGGCGTGCCGACAGGGCCTTCGCTCGCGCTGGCACTGGAGATCACAACGGTCTGTGTCACCGCAGCACTCGCTTGCTGCGTCCCCGTATTAATCGCCTGGAGCGTGACCGTATAGGTTCCTGGAGTCGCATAGGCGTGTTGCACAACGTGACGTGCAGCTCCCGTCACGGTCTGATTAGTGCCATCACCAAAATTGATGAAGTAAGTGAAACTCCCGGTCTGATCGAACGCATTCACGTCCGTAGCGCTCAAGTAGAACGTGCGAGTCTGATTGACCACGCCATTGCTTGAGCCGTTGATACCGACGACGGGCGCCACGTTGTTGACGACGAACTCCGCATCCCGGAAACCGGAAGCTCCTTCGTTGTCAGTCACGTCATAAACGACGTGATACGTCCCGCTCTGCAGCGGCGTGTATGTGATGCTCGTGCCAGTTCCCGTAGCCAGCACTCGACGATCCTCGGTGAGAATCGTCCAGAGCTTCTTCGGATGCGTGTCCCCAGGATTGGCATCCGTGAAAGTACCGGTGAAAGCGATCGACTGACCTTCGTTGATCGCGCTAAAGATATTGATATTCACCAGCGGCCCGGCGTTCTCCACTCTGATGTTGGCCGTTACCGGCGCGCTGGTCAGTCCGCTCCCGCCCGCGCTGGCGTCATCAGTGACTGTATACTTGAAGCTGGCCGGCCCCTTGTATCCCGCCGGTGGAGTATAGTTCACGAACGAATCTGTGCCGATCTTATAGATGGCCCCTAGCGTCCCGACACTTGGCTGCTCGGTGATAGTAAATGTGAGGTTCTGAGCCACTTCGGGATTGTTGTCATTACCCGAAAGACGAATTGGCTGCACAGCACCGGTCACGGTCGCAGTGTTGATGGCGTCGGCGACTGGGCGATAGTTGATCTGAACCGCGCGCTGAAAGCTGTGGCTGAATCCATTGGGAACCCCCTCAACCAGTTCGGTCGCCGTCACGCGGATCTTGTTGACTTGAGGATTCGTGAAAGTATGCGTGACTTGCTTTGACGCGGCTCCAGTGACCGTTTCGTCGGTGATGCCATCGCCGTTCCAGTCGAGTTGGTAACGGAATCCTGATTGCAGATCGACACCGGAGATGTCGCTTGTTTGCAGCGTGAATGTAATCGGCGTTCCCGCGTTACCGCTGGCCCCGGTGATGGACGTAACCGGGGGACGATCTCCATACAGTTGATAAATGAAAAAATCGCCATCGTCATCGCTTGTCGGATCTGTGGTACCCACCACTTTGATGTGAGCATCCCCTTGAATGACAACGTTGCTCGGCGTGTCGCTGCCATTGCCGACGAAAACCAGATCGACGCCATTGGCATTAAAGAACGACTTGTCCGCGCTGCCATCGGCATTCAACCGACCAACGGGAATCAAGCCTGCATACGTTCCCGTGTAGACAATCTTGCCGTCCGATTGGAGTTCCAGGCTCACCGCCCGGCCGGGCTCATTGAGGCCGACAGGATCTCGTTGAAGGGCACCCTGAGTACCGAACGACGTATCGAGCTGACCGTCGCTCCCGCGAAACTTCGCAAATGCAAATTGCTCAACTCCGCCCGACGAAAGTGCATACCCTGCAAGAATTGGGTTGTTCTGTGAATCAACGGCGACATCGAGAGCAACAGCATTCTTCCCGAAGAGCGTTACAAGCCCGAGACCATCTCCACTGAATGACGTATCGAGCTTGCCTGTATTCGGATCGAGACGCGCGATCGCGAATTGAGATCGTCCACTGACGACAGCCGATCCGATCGCAATCAGGCGACCTTGCCCATCGAGCTGCATGCTGTTGATCGCATCGTTCCCGGAGCCGAAGTCAAAGCTTCGCACGCCTGCGACACCGGCAGGATCAAATGTCGGATCAAGGTCTCCTGTAGTCGAGTCAAAACAGGCAACGGCAAAGTCATCGTTGGACCCATTGGAAACACTACCGCCGACGAGAATCTTACCGTCGGAGCGAATCACAACTGAGGTTGGGTTCTTGAAGACGGTCGAGACTGGCATCATTGCCACACCGTCTCCGAATCCAAATTCCTTATCCAACTGACCGTCTGGCAGAAAACGCGCAATGAAACGACTTCCATTCGTCGTTCCGATGGCCACGACTTTTCCATCACTGGCCTGAACTGTCAGCGCGGTAACACGGTCGTCCTGGTCGGAGAGATCGAGTGTGATGCGACCGGCGGTCCCGAAGGAACTATCAAGTTCACCATTCTCCAGGAAGCGGCTGATGGCCCCAGCGTCGCCACGCAGAGCAGTTTCAACCCAACCAGCAATCAGTAGATTGTTGTCCGGAGCAGCGTACGCCACTGTGGCGAAGTTACTGTAAGACACCGGTGTGCCTAATGTCGTGAAGTCAGCCGTCGCATTTCCATTGAGTCCAAAGCTGACGTCCGAATCTCCAGTCGCAGTGATTCGGCGGACGTTGAAATCAGTGCCTCCATACGAATGTTTGTAGCCCACCGTTCCGAAAAGTATGCCCCCGTTGGCCTGCAACGCTTCAAAGCGACCGTCAATCAGAAGATCTGCTGGGGATGCGTTCTCAGTAGCAAACCCGGTATTCTTGAAGGTTGGGTCGTAGCTGCCGTCAGGCCGGAATCTCTGGAATGTACGCGTGCCATATTGGGAGTCGTAGTTCGTAATCATAATCCGCCCGGCCGTGTCGCGGAACATATCACTCGGCCTTTCCAGAACGGGAAACTCAACAAGCGACGACGCATCGATCACCCCCATCCCCGACACGCGCACACTAAATGCCTGGTTTCGCGTCTGGTTATACCCGAGTACATGCAGGTCGTCACCAACGCGCACGGAGCGGATCCACTCAGCGCCGTTGAAGGCAAATCGCTTAATTCCCAGAGTGTTATCGGGAGTTCCGTCCGCCAATACACGAATCAGAAACGGGTCGTACAGGAGGGTACCCAAAAAGCCACCGCCGGATATTGCAGATTGCCCACCAACGAGGAATGATCCGTCAGCACCGAAGGAAACATCAATGGCGCTTTCAAACTTCGATATACTTACATTCAAGATCGCCTTGCTCGGCATCAAGATGCCATTCGCACTGTATCGGACAATTGCCCAATCGCCTCCACCCTCAGTTGTGAACGCAGCACCCCCGACAACCACCACCTGGCCATCGACAGGACTGACAGCGAGGCTGTTGGCGTGGGAATCAAAAAGTCCAACCGCAGTGAGCACGAGCCCTTGATTACCCCAAGCTAAAACGGGTGCTCCTGTTGTGGCATTGAAGCACGCAATTGCAAATTGCTGCTTGAATTGTAATGGCTCACCGGTGGGGATCTTGGCATAACCAACCGCATAGATCCGATTTGTAGCCTGGTTGTAAACAAGGTCGTTAATCTTCAGGCTAGGCGCCGGTGTTGACAGCAAGACACGTCCCGTTCCCGAGCCGAACGACGTGTCAAGTTGCCCCGCGGCAGTAAAGCGAGCTAGCGCAACACGCCCAACAGCGGTATCATTGGCGATCAATGCCGAATTTCCGGCAACGTAAATACCAAGTGGTGTCTCCAGCGTGGCTCCAAGAATGTCGTTGACCGGCGGTACGGCAAAATAATTGGTGACCGTGTAGCCCAGATTACCGAACTGGAAATCGGTATCACCTTGACGAGACGGCACGGACAGCAGACGCGCCATCGCCAGATTCTGGTTATCACTCGTCGCCCCGGCCAGCAGGATATTGCCGCCCCCCTGGTAGGCGACTGCGTCAGCGCGGTCGTTGGTTGAAGACACTGGCACCGAGACCACCCCCTCGACGCCGAAACTCGCATCAAGTGCCCCGGTGGGTTCAAATCGAATTGCCGCGAATTCTGTATCGTTTCCAGAAGCATCATAGGTATCGCCAGCGACGACGATCTTGCCGTCCGGCTGGATTAGCGTGGCTCGGCCAGACGATGAAGCGCCATCGATCTGGGCTGTCAGCTTGCCACTCCCTGAGAAGCTTTTGTCGAGACTGCCGCTGGCGGATAGACGAGCAACGCCGATCGATGTCGTGCCGCTGCCGACGGTCCCCGCGATGACGATTCGATTCTGAGAATCGATAGCCACGTCGTAGCCGATATCATTCGAGGAACCCATGTCGATGAGAACTCGACCATCAGCGTCGAACGAGGAATCGAGACCTCCATTCGGTAAGTAGCGGGCGACTGAGATATCATAACTACCGCTCGGCCCGATAGCTCGACCTGTCGCCACGACCTTGCCGTCGGGCTGTAGTGCGACGCCATACGAGGTCGAAGGCCGCTCTCGAGACCGCCGCCGAAATAGGTATAAATGCCACTGGCGAATGTGTAATCATCGAGCCCGTTGGTATCGTAGCGCAAGATGGCCGAGTCATGGCGATGGCCGTCAAAGATGTCGCCAACCAGCACTATCTTGTCGTCGGGTTGCACGGCAACATCGTAGGCGACGCTCGTCGAGCCAAAGTCGCTCGTCATCTTCCCCGGCATACCGAACGAGGTTGTACCGAAGCTGGTATCCAGCACTCCGGACGGCGTCAGGCGGGCATAAGCAATGATGTTTCCGGTAGCGCGACCAGCCGAACCGGCAACGATGATGGAGCCGTTGGCCTGCAATGCCACGCCCCACGCTTCGTCGTCTCTGCCGAAGAAGTCGAGTTTGACAAACCCGCCCGTGCCGAATGTGTTGTCAATTGCCCCACCGGGCAGATAGCGGCCGACAAGAAAATCGTTGCTGGTGCCGTTCCAACTGGAACCGGCAACGACGATCTTCTCATCCACCTGAATGGCAACATCGTGAATGACTTCGGTGCGACCGGCGGCCTGCAGATTGGTAATCACCGAGCCGCCGGTGCCGAAGTTCAGGTCCAGAGTCTGAGCAGCCAGCAGCGTGCGGTCTTCCAGAGTTTGAGTTTCCGGACGGCATCTCCGATGGCGACGCCGGCTCTGTGAGGAACTAAGTCTTTCCTGGGATTGATAGAGTGCCCAATTGACCCACCGCTGCCACGAGAACCCATTGGCCATATTGCTGCATTTTCCAAAAGCAATGAACGCACGCTGATTACTTGCGGGCAGGAGTCGAATCACGTGGCCCGCGACTCCTTGCTGGCTGGCACTTTGGGAATCAGCAGCAGACGTTGCAAGGGGTTCCGCGCACAAAGGATGAGTTCTGCGGCTGACTGCTTTCCAAGTGAGACGTTAGGCCGCGAATGAATACATCTATTCTCAGCTCTGAAGTAGCTTGAAGCCAAGTAGACCGATGGAAAACCCTGTCCAACGAGGCCGGCGCGGTGCCGTCACTTGAACAGAGAGTCGCGTGACAAATCTCGTCAGTTGAGTCCAACGCAGGCTCTAACAAGCGGTGCACGATAAACGACCAGACTCGAATCATCCGATCCCACGAAGACGGAAGACACCGACATTTGTTTTTACGATTGGGCAGCAGGCTTCCCTGAAGGACAGCGAATCGACCCTCACGCTCGTTGCTCGCTCTCGTCGGCAGCGATAGCCGTTGCATCGAGAATTCACACCTAAAGCTACGGGACAATCGCCAGTTGGTTTCTTTATTCCGCGGGATTTGTGTCTCAGCACGCGGTATTGAGCGTGTTGTAACCGAGATTGAAACGCACCGTAGTGTCCGCGGAGAGATCATCGTCGAGGAGAAGCTCCGGACTTCTTGTGCGCGTTCAGAGGACTCCGAAGCATGTTCGTAAATGCGTTCTGGTGCTGAATCGCGTCCGACAGGCCGCACCACAGACGTCCTGCGATGATCCAGTGACGGCTGGTAACTCCTTATCCAATCGTAAATTACGCTTCGTAACATGCTGGCGGATTCGCGACAATCACCTATTCTCACCCGTGCCAGATCCGTCCTTCGCTTGGGGATCAAATGGGAGTTGCGGGTTCCAGTTACGTGTTGTGTGGCACCGTCGTGCCTCAATTTGATCCGGATCAGCGGATAGAGCTCTTTAGAAAAAGCATGATCGATTCGGACACCCGAGAACCGATAGTCGGATGTGAGGTCTGGAGATTGGAGTCGCCGAGCGGTCCGATCGTGGCCGCAATCAACTCACAGGCCAGCCGGTTTCGCTGCGAGCGGGGTATTCAATACATCCTTGTTGCTCCGCCTGAACCCGATGCCGCTAACTAACCGGCACCTGTCAGGACGATAAACTCCGAACACCGTCCCGCGTTCAGCGTCGTGCCTGTCACTGCTTGGCTTGGTTGCTGCATCCCGGCCGAGGGTAGACAGGGCGGGCATACGCTTGAGCGCGGGCGGCTTCTTTATTGATTTGCAAAGCAATAGCTTCGACACCTTCCCCTCCTCGCAACAATCCGCGTTCGATTCTCGCGTGCGCATATTCTCGCGAATTATGGATAGACGTTTACATCGAGAAAAGGCATACCACCTGAGAGACAAGGCTGGGTCTTGGACCATGGAAAGGAGTCTCTTCTTAACCAAAGGCAACCCTGTGAAAGGCGCAGTCGATGTTGCTTTCCAAGGCACGAGTTTCCACGGAAGAAGTTGAGGAACTCTATCTGAACCTCTGGAAGACGATCTGCGAATTGTGCCCCTGCATTGAGATCGGTGGCGGTGGAACCTTCCTTGTCTTCGAGCTGGCGGGTCGCATCGCAGTCGCAAAGCGACGCATCACCCTTGGCCGCCAAGACGCAGAGTTCCAATGCGCTACGGACATGGCCGATATTCTGAACTGGTTAGCCGGAGTGGCTGCTGGTGAAGCGCCGATTCATCATTTGATGACAATCGCGCCCGTACGAGATGACGAGGGATCCATGGTCTGGCTGAGTCCTGATCGAGGTGTCACTTTTAACAGCGCGCAGATTGTCGCGCAGCTTGAGAAGATCGTGCGGCGTCCTGTGCAAAAATGAAATCGGACGATATGGGGCAAGTGCGGTGCTGGAAGCGAACCGCTTCTGGAACGCGGACCGGAATCAGGGAATTGAGTATTAGAGCTTGAGCTGGGTCGGTAGTGCGCGTGAATGAAACGGTTTCGCGGTGCGTTGGCGGGATTCAAGCCGCCTTCCGCTCATAGTGCTTCAGCAGACCGCCCAGCCGCTGGCGGCACCTGATGTCACTGATCGGCACAACGTCCGGTGGCGGCGCGGCCGCCTTCCTGCCCTTCCGCTTCTTCTTCGACGGTTCCGAAGAGGCCCGCATGAGCGGGGCGTTCTCCTTAGCCTGGTGTGGCCGCTCTTCGTGGTAGTGGGCGACCATCTCGGAAACCAGGTGGTTCATGTGCTTCTCGCCGAACACCACGAAGTAATCGAGGCACTCCTGCTGCAGCGTCTGGATGAATCGCTCCACGAACGCAACCATGTTCGGTGAACAGTGGGCTGTCTTCTGGACCTTCACTTGCCCGGCCTTCAGCACGTCATCGAACGACGCCGTGAATTTCGTGTCCCGGTCGTGCATCACGAGCGCCGTCTCGAGGCCGGTCTCTTTCGTATGCTCCAGAAACGCTTCAGCCTGTTGCTTCACCCACGCTTCGTTAGGGTGATACGTGGCCGGCGCGATGAACACCCGCCGCGTATCCACATGCAGAAAGATCAGCAGATACAGATCGCGCAGCCCTTTGAGCGTCATCACCTTCTTCGAGTAGAAGTCGCATTGCCACAGCGTCGCGGCATGAATCTTCAGGAACTCGTCCCAGGTGCCTGCCCCACGCTTCGGCCCCGGATCCAGTCCGTTCTCCTTCAGGATGTTCTTCACAGTGTTCCGCGACACCGCCTTGATCCCGAGCTTGCGGAGTTCCCCCAGGATGCGGGTGTAGCCCCAGTCGTTCTCACGGGCCAGCTTGAGGATCAATTCGCGGATCTGCTCCTGCGTCCGCGGGCGCCCCTTCTTTACGGGCTCCTTCTTGGTTTTCTGCTGCGAGTCCCGAATCCAGCGCCGCAGGGTGTCGGGATGCACAATCGTGACCAACTCGCTCAGCGCCTTTCCCAGCTTCGCTCCGAACTTCACCAACCGGTTCTGTTCCTTCGGCGTCACCGGCACCCGGTTGGGAA